>CALKDX010000035.1 GCA_938084455.1 Candidatus Poseidoniaceae archaeon | reverse complement strand
CCACATAGGAGGTTGAATGAGCAAGGTAGAGGTCAACATACTCGTTGAGCGCACTATGCAGGTCCACCGCAAAGGCATCAATTTGATCAACAACTGGTTGGGTGAACATCTCCAAAAATAACTGCTCTGGAAGCGTTGCTTCGTGCCGAAGAGGTTCTCCCAATCGCTGAGAATGGGCTTCTATTGCCCTCCTTGATTCCTCCACGAAGAGGGATTTGTTCAGCATACCAGACAGCACGATGGAGGCTTGTGCTTGGCCCCCAAGAGCGATGGAGAGTCTGTCTCTTGATTCGATAAATGAATTCACATAGCCAAGCACACCGGCTTCTTGCGCATCACCAACGGTTCGAACCCGCCAAGCAGAATGAAGGGCTTCTTCGATCAAAAGAGGAGCCCGCTCTGTAGCAATTTGTTCCTTGCTCGGGTGGACAGCCACCAAGTCGAGGTGTGGGCTAAGAAGTTGAGAAAGGAACGCATCGATGGTTGAAATTGGAGCCTCGTCGAGTGAAGAGAGGAGCATTTCGATGTCGGCGTCTGAACCAACTCGAGGATCGAAAATTCCAACCTCGTCGTCCGGGGCGACGGGGGACCTTCGCGTTTGAGCAACTCGGGCCCGGATGCGAGCTTTGAGTTCCGATGCTGCTTTTTTGGTAAAGGTGATAGCAACCACTTCACTTGGAAGCAAACCCTTCCATTCTTTTCGGTCTGTTCGCTCTCTAGCGGGCGCTCTGAGGGAGCCATGGCCGCTCAGTGGTTCTCTTGGACCGTGAGGAAGAACGAGGGTAGAGCGTTGCACTGGTGAAAGCAAATGCTGCACATACCGTTCAGCCATCACCGTGGTTTTTCCTGTCCCTGCGCCGGCATCAAGCGCAATGTGGCGGTCGATATCGAGCCCAAGCCGTTGGCTCTGATTGAATGGAATGCGTTTGTTGCTCAACGTGCTTCACCTCCAAGAAGGGCTGAAGGGCAGATTGAACGAACCTTACAGAAGGAGCATGAGGAACTTGGAACTGGATGAATATGGCCCGCTTCAGCGGTATCGATGGCTCGTCGAGCCGTCTGCATTCGTTCATTCATCCATGCCCTAAACCCGTTGCTTTGGTATTCTAAATCGTCCGAAAAGCGGAATTGATTCGCCACCAATGATGTGGGCTTACCAAGGTGCAGCCCCGCAAGGAACGGTTCGATTTCCGGATCTAATTCGACATAGTGCGTGGTGGATTCTCCAACTTCCCCAACACCAACGCCAACCACCCGGTCCCCTGGATGAGCCAGTTCCCATGCGCGGGCATACAACCCAAGCTGCACTTCATTGAACAGCGCCTTTAGGTGGCGTTTTCCACTTTCCTTGACCTTAGGTCCGTTGACCGTTTTAAGATCTCGAATCACAACAAACCGTCGGGCGCCTCCTGACTGAGTTGGATGGCGTACATCAAGAGCCGCTGTTTGGGCGGTCGCTGACAGCAGGCCTTTGTCAACCGCTGCGGTTCGCATCTCTGGGGAAAGGCAAATTTCATCGACACGGTCTGCATTACCACGAATGCTAAACGGGGCAGGTTTTCCAGAATCATCGAGGGCGTCAAGTTCAACTGGGGCCCCATCCGGCATTTTGAGCACCCATTCACACGCAAGGGGGGCAACATCCGTCAAGGCGTAATCTGCCTCTAACAAACGACCAATTCGTCCACCGACTTCAACTGTTAATTCGCCATCAAGGTGCTGCCGCCATGTTGCCGGGTTGATGCCAATGAGGTCACGGCAACGGTGAGCGGCAATTGCGTCGTTGCGTGTTAACCAGGGCACTGATGCCTCTAAGTGAATCAATATGGATTCCCAACCTGCTTCGAGCGTGGGTACCTTTCCTGAATACAGCGGAAGCCCCGCTGTGAGGCTTTTTCCACCGATTGGCACCTCGTGCGCAGCCATCAGCGCTGCTTCAGAATCGTGAAGGATCTGTCCGCGAATGCGGTGGTCAAGGTCCTCGCTTTCCTGTTCGATATCTTGGGCTTGAAGATGGCTTGTCGCCCAAGCTTGGCGTGGGCAGGTGAGCCAGGGTTGAATTCGGCTGGCCGACCATACTTTTCGCTTCACACCCGGCCCGTGAACGCCGAGAACATCCAACAGTGCTCCAGCCGGCAACTCTGGAGCAGGGAGGGGCCGTGGGTCGATGGCAATTCCTCGACTTTTGGCGCCTTTCTTCATCCCAAGATGAGGCCAAATTGGTTGCTTACTGTGCCCTATTTTGGCTTGACCAAATGAAGGTTCAAGCGCCAATATATCTGTCGTGACAAGGGTGTTGCGGACCGTCCATGGCATGTACTCATTATCCTTCAAACCAGCAAACGTCGGTTGCCGTTGTTTACGATCTTGCATAATTGAGCCTTCATGAGCCATAGCAATGCCATAGATAGAATTGAATTTACCTTCTGTTCCCGAGCGTTCACGCAAACCTAAGCCTGTTCTCTGGCGTTCATCCCTTCCGCGTTGACCCGAACGGATGCCTCGAACTGATCCTTTGCTGAGTTCCATCGTAAACGGACGAGGTGATAGCCATCGATGCTCAGGCGATGTTGGATCAAATTGCCAGGCGCGTGATGCATCGTCGCCCTCAATGGCGTGCGGAGGTAAGAAATCAGGGGCGCCTTGGAATTCAGTGTATTGGCCATTTCGCTGTGCATCACTCAGCCATTCTGCGAGAGGGGCTGCTGGCCCACCTCCATCTTCTAAGGTGCTGTCAAACACAACAACGGTTGGACCTGCGTGCAAGAGGTGGCGCAGATGATGACGGCCTTTACGGACTGCAAGATCTGTATGAAGCATGCCTAATTTCAACTTCGTTGGTGCATCAAGCCACGGGACCTTTGGTAACTTCATCGACCAAGCATCAACGTCCATTCCAACCAAGAGAACAAGGTCGGCTGTCGAGCCGTGTGCCTCTTCGGGAGTCAGGACGTGAACATCTTGGCTGGAGGCGCGCTCGCTTGGGAGTTTTGTTCCTGCAACGAGTTGTTCCATGTGCTCGATGAAGGCCATGCCATTTTTTGGTGGTTCAATCTTTGCTTCCTTCATTTGGTTGAATCCATGCTGGTGGGCTGCAATCAACAATTGCAAGGCAGGAAGCGTTCGATCATGGGCTCCTGTGCGTTGTGTCAATTTGCCCCAATCCAGGGTGGTGAAGAGATGGTTGAGGAGGGCTTCACCGTGTTCCAATGCCTTTGGAGTCGGTAACGCCTCGCCGCTGCTGCAGCCGATGACCCGGTTGGTGTATGCATCAATGTCATCGCCCTCGATGAATGGAGCCCATAGCCGTGAAACGCAGGCAAGCCACCACTGGGTTTCCTCAAGTGATTGGCGGGCTTTCTCTGTATCTCTGCCGAGCGATGGTTGAGCATTTCGAAGCGTGCGGGCCCATCGGGTTAACGCACCGGGGCCGCCTCGGACGTGAAAGCTTCGAGACATATTTTCTAGGACCTCGACATGGGGTTTTGGCTTCCAATCTGGCCGAGTTGGATGTTCTAAATCAGGCACACCGCCATTGATGATTGGCAGACTGGTGTGTGCGGTAAGCCCTCTCAGTTGAGTCATTGACCAAGCGTCAGGCCCAACGCCTAATCGGAGGAGGCGAAGCA
>CALKDX010000034.1 GCA_938084455.1 Candidatus Poseidoniaceae archaeon | reverse complement strand
TCGCCATCCATCAGGGTCATCTTGGCACCAAGTGCTATTCGAGCAAGTGCGGGAACGAGCAAGTCAACAACGGTTGTTCCGATGCCTCCGGCACCGATGATCAGCAGTGATTTTTGCGGCATATCTTCTTCCATGGAAAATAAACCAATCGACTCAATATATACTTCACGCAGCGAACCCTCGTCCGATTGCTTCAATTTGAACATAAAATCTTCTTTTGTTTGCGTTCGCTCGGCTTTTGCCATCGCCCTTCATTGCCATGGTTGGCGACAACATCCACACCCTTCCAGATGGGTCCATGTCCTTCAAGCCGTGTTCTGTTCACCCTCAATCCTACGCGACGATTGAAAAAGGGAGGCGCTAACGGGGACACATGAACGGCAAGACGGCTATGATTACAGGCCTTACAGGCCAGGACGGGTCTTATCTCGCTGAATTGCTTCTCGAGAAGGGGTATTCAGTCTATGGTTTGGTCCGCCGAGTCTCTCAACCGACCTCCGGCCGCAGCCTCATCAACCACCTGATGGAGAATGAAAATTTTCATCTCCTCAACGGTGACTTGGCCGATCAAAACTCCATTGATAACGCCGTTTCACAAGCACAACCTGATGAATTTTACAACCTCGGAGCCATGTCCTTTGTTCCTGAATCCTGGCGTTCACCCATGATGACCGCCGACATCACCGGCCTTGGTGCTCTGCGCTGCCTCGAAGCTATTCGCAAGCATGCTCCAAAGTGCCGCTTCTACCAAGCAGGTTCTTCTGAACAGTATGGCAAAGTCCGCGCTGTTCCACAAAATGAAGCGACTCCATTCCACCCACGCTCTCCCTATGGATGCGCAAAGGTCTTCGCCTTCGAAATCACACGAAACTATCGAGAGTCCTACGATATGTTTGCCTGCACAGGCATTCTCTTCAATCACGAAAGCCCACGCCGTGGACTTGAATTCGTGACCCGCAAGGTGACGATGACCGCCGCTCGTATTGCAGCTGGATTCGATGAATGCCTATGGATTGGCAACGTCGACGCCAAGCGCGATTGGGGCTTTGCTGGGGATTATGTCGAGATGCAATGGCGCATGCTCCAACAAGACACTCCGAACGACTATGTTGTTGCAACAGGCCGCACTCACAGCGTGCGTGACATGATCACCCTTGCATTCGGCCACGTTGGCATGAACCTAGTTTGGTCAGGCGAAGGCGTTGACACCATCGCAACCGATCAAAACGATGTCATCCGTGTTCGGACCAATCCCAAGTTCTTCCGCCCTGCCGAAGTTGACTTGTTGATTGGCGACCCTGCTCTGGCTGAGAAGGAACTCGGTTGGGTCCCACGCACCTCGTTCGAAGAACTCGTGCAAATGATGGTCGACGCCGATGTTGCCATGGTCGAGGAAGCTGTGTCGGGTGGCTATGCACCACCGATCCCACCAGAGTGAAGAAGGAGGCCATACGATGGCGTCCCCCATTCTCTATTCATTTCGCAGGTGTCCATACGCCATGCGCGCTCGCATGTCCATTGTCCGAACTGAATTCCAAGTCGAATTGAGGGAAGTCGTCCTCCGAGACCGACCAGAACATATGATGGAAATTTCACCAAAAGGGACCGTTCCAGTTCTGTTGCTGGAAGATGGTACGGTGATTGAAGAGAGTCTTGAGATCATGCAGCATGTCTTGGACTGGACGTTGTCAGAAGAAGAACAGCATTGGATTTCACGCAACGATGATGAATTCAAATTTCACCTTGACCGTTACAAGTATCCAAACCGCTACGAAGACGTTGACGAACTCGAGCAACGCACTCTTGCCTCGGCTTACCTGATGGATTTGGATGAACGACTCGGGAGTGAGGTCTCGCTCAGTGAGGCTTTGAGCGACGCCTTGTTCCCTTTTGTCAGGCAATTTGCCAATCACGATCGGGATTGGTTTGACGTTCAGCCTTGGGGCCATGTGCTTGTATGGTTGGCAAAGAACCTCGAGAGTGAGGCGTTCAAAGTTTGCATGAAGAAGCATAAGCAGTGGGTTGCTGGGGAAGCGCCTACACGTTTTTGTTGAAACTGTTTCTAACCCGAAAGTGGAGATTTTTGGAAGAGTTGGCGAGGTACTATAAAGCCTCGACAATCACATTCTCTCTCATGGAGGGGCAAGGAAAGAGTCGGTCACAAACTTTGTCTGTTATCTCCGTGGTTTTCCTTTTTCTTGTTCAAATCCTCTTAGTTTCGCCCGTAACCGGCGTTTTGGTTGGCGTGGATGGCAATGAATTCGTATCCATCAATTATCAGAATTCAAACAAAACCATACTATGCACTTCCGTGTCGCAGAGCCATTGTGATACGGATCATTCTGTTGTAATCGGACGTAACAATTACGACAATGGTGCTGTTGCTGCTCGTTTTGAGTTTGAAGTACCAAAGGCCCAGTGTATGGAAGATGAAGAATTTGAGGTTCGAATGAACATCCAACTGAACGGACCTAACGGAGAGAGAGGTTGGGGTAACGCGATGAACTCTGATGACCAAAATTATGTCGCGGTTGCTATACGAGATCACGCACAGTCTAGCGTAGTTTACGATATTGCAGATGCAACAGCCTCGTACAAATATTTTCCCGAACGCCCCGGTAAGTATGGTAGCATCAGCACAACAGATGACAACACGAATTTCCGGAACATCACAGTAGGACCGATTCCTGCGAATGGTACCATTGGAATGACCTATGAAGAGGGCTTGTATCTTAGTGGCGTAGATCCTACCACAGAGTTATCCGAGGTCGAAGTTTCAATTCTCAATCATCCGTTCGACACCGTATTCACAGGCAGCGACAACATGCGTACTGAAATTGAGTGGATTGGCATAGAATATCAAGATGAAACGAATGCTCCAACCAATCCAAGCGGACCCAATATCACATCAAGTACACAAAGATCCCAAATTTTCCCTGGTAAGAATGTTTGGACACAAACCCGTGTGTTCGACATTAAGTTCGATGGATCAAGTGCATCAGACGTGTGTTCCAGTGCTTCTCTCGAATTCGATTTTGTCCCAGCCAACACCAATCAACAACCGGTGACAACATGGACTTCAACTTCTGCAGCAGGTAGAAACAACTTGTGGATTCCACTCTCCAGCGGCGAGTATGAACTGCACTATCGAGCAATTGACGAGAACGGAAATGCAGCGAGTTGGCAACAAGTTTCAGGCCTCTTCATGCTCGATCGAATAAAACCAATCATCTCTTCGA
>CALKDX010000033.1 GCA_938084455.1 Candidatus Poseidoniaceae archaeon | reverse complement strand
CAAGCCATCAAGAAAATAGAGGACAACTCCGAAGTGGCTCATGCAACAAACCCCCTGGATTACGCCTGGCCTCACCATGTGCAATACCTCGAAAAATGGGGTGGACTTGGAGCAACAACATTGCTCCTTGGCATGAACCCTGGGCCATGGGGCATGGCTCAGACAGGCGTACCGTTCGGAGCAACAGGAGTGGCTCGTGACTTCTTAGAAATTGAAGCTCGAAACCTTGAGACGCCTGTGAACGCTCACCCAAAACGACCCATAGAAGGCATGGCACTAGAACGTCAAGAGGTTTCAGGCACCCGCATCTGGAACCTGATGGAACAGCATTACGGCTCTGCCAAGGCAACCTTTGAGCATCTCTTTGTCGTCAACCATTGCCCGTTGTTGTTGTTGGGCGAACGAGGGCAAAACATCACACCCAACAACGTGCCTGCTGCAGTGATTGCTCCTGTGCTGGAAGCGTGCGACGAGCACCTTAGGGAAGTGGTGGACATCCTTGGCATCACCCACATCATCGGCATTGGGAAGTACGCTGAACAAAGAGCAAGGAAAGCCTTTGCAGCTGAAAAAAAAGGCCCAGGGCAATCCCGGAATGGGCGACAGATCACCATTGACACATGCTGGCATCCAAGCCCTGCAAGCCCACTGGCGAACAAAAACAAGGGGGCTGATTGGCGTGCGAACGTCATTGCTTGCCTTGAACGAAACCAGAATTAGGTTCCCATCGAAAAACGGCGAACCTTTCAAGTGCTGAATGCAACACTTACTGTTCATGGCAGAACTGCAAATGGCTTGGGAGCGACAACCAGACGACCGACAATGGAATCAACCAGAAGGCGACGATCCACGGACGTTGTACCAAATGTTGATGACCAGCGTCGAGCGATTTGGCTCGAATCAATGCTTTGGTTATATTCCAGAAAAGGGCATGCCACGCACTCACTTGACCTATGATGAGTTTGGAAGTTTGTCGACTGCTGTCGGACAACGCCTCGCAGATTTGGGTGTTTCAACCGGAGACCGTGTCGCCATGATTCTTGACAACAGCGTCGAATGGGCAGCAATCTCCTACGGCACAAACGCCATTGGCGCAGCATACACCGCTATGTACACGCACCAGCATGGTGCAGAATGGGCTTATATCCTGAATGATTCCACTCCAACCCTTCTCGCAGTGGCAAACACCGGCGTGCTCGACAAACTCGTTGAACACCTTCCATCGAAAGCAAGCGCTTGGCCAAAGGCTGGAATCTTGTTGATGGGTGAAGAGCCCGCAAATGAAGTGCCACCAGAAGGCATCACTGTTCACAACTGGACTGATTTCGTTGCTGCTGGCCGTTCATCTGAGAACACATTCGAAATTGCAGACGACCCGTTTGCACTCAACACCCTCATCTACACCTCGGGAACCACTGGCAACCCCAAAGGAGTCATGTTGAGCAACTGGAACACACTTTCGAACATCCTCTGTGTCCAATCAGCGTTCAAGGTCTATGTCGGCGATAAAAACGCTGCCTTCCTTCCTTGGGCCCACTCGTTTGGAAGCACCTTTGACCTGCATTGGATGATCCGCTGTGGAGTCCACATCAACTTGATTTCAGATTTGACTCGAATTGCAGACGAATGCATCGAGATTAAGCCTGCAGTTCTTCTCGCAGTCCCTCGAGTTTGGAACAAGTTCTACGATCGAGTGAACAGTCAATTTGCTTCATCACCTGTCAAGCGATTCCTTTCCGGAAAGGCACGCAAGCACGCTTCAAAGCGCATTGCCAAGGCTGGCGTTGAGTGTGACGCAGTCCCACCAAAGGGCGCTCTGGACAAGTTCTATGACAAGGTCATTTGGTCAAAGGTCCGTGCTCGGTTTGGTGGGAACATTCGCTTCTGTATGTCTGGTGCTGCCGCCCTTTCACCTGACGTTGCTGAATTCATCCAGATGGTCGGGTTCAGTTGCTATGAGGGCTACGGACTCACTGAAACCTCCCCGCTCGTGGCCGCCAACGGCTGGGCCGGGCCAGGCACGTCGAAACTCCGATGCGTTGGCCGTGTTGCTAACGGTGTGAAAGTAACCATCGATACCGATGCATGGGACGACCCTGAGCGACCTGACGAAGGCGAAATTATTGTTCACGGTCCGAACGTGATGATGGGGTACTGGAACAACGAGGAAGCCACCAATGAAGTGATCATTGAACCCGGTGTTTTCAGAACCGGTGACCTCGGCAAACTCGACGGTGACTTCTTGGCCATCACAGGCCGAGTCAAGAGCCAGTTCAAACTCGAGAATGGAAAGTATGTTTCACCGGCACCATTGGAAGAAAACCTCAAGCTCTCACCATTCGTTGAGCAAGCAGTGCTCGATGGACGAAACATGCTCAGAACATACCTCGTGGTTCATCCAAATATGGACAACCTGAAGCCTGCCTTGAAGGCTGCAGGTGTCGATGTGTCTGGAAGCAACGCCGACATCTGTGCTCGAAAGGAAGTGAACGATTGGTTGCTCGCTGAATTGAAGTCAAACAGCATGAAGGCCCCCACATGGAAGGGTTACGAAGTTGCCGCAACTTTGATCCTCGACCCAGTTGAGTGGACCACCGACAACGACATGCTCACGCCGTCGATGAAGGTCAAACTGCGAAACCTCTTGGCACACCATGAAGAAGCAATCAAAGCAATTTGATGACGCTTTCGTGAACCAACACCGGATTATAATCACGGTTTAGAGCGCGTTACGCTGTTTTTTCGCCGTAAAGGTTACATTCGGCGATTAATATATAACCCGCCGCGAAAACTGAAGGTCAATGATTGCTACCGAACAAAACAAAGCCTCCTCGGTCAGCATTGATTTATCCAAACCAAGAAAGGCACCACCAATCGTGCCAAAAATAGTTCACAAACCATTCGCAATTGCGGCAACTGTAGGGCTCATCGTTGGTGTGCTCAACACGGTGATCTTGGGGATTCCTCTGCTGATGAGTGTTCCATCTGGCGCAGTATTAGGGCTGATTGTCTGTGTGGCATCTTCACCAAACATGCGCAGTGAACTCGCCGAGCGAAAAAGAATAGAACACGAATACAAACGTGCCCTGCTTGAACGAAAAGGAAGAGCAAGCGTCTTTACTCAATTTGATTGAAGATCACTCTTCTTCCCCTGGCGAAAACTTCCACACGCTAAGGGATGCCCCTTCAACCATTTCGTATCCGGCGTGAACAATGAATGGCGACTTGCGAAGTGCTTTGTTCAACACATGAGCGCGAAGTTCAATCCCTTCGTGCCCCATTGCTTGGGTAAGAGCACGGGTCGTAGACGGGCCGTTCACACGTAACCAGCCAACAATCCAGTCCGCTTCTTTGAGCGTCCTTTGTCGCTCTGGCGTCCATCGTCTGCGGCCCACAGCACACCTTGAACGTCGGTGGTGAATAAACCAGCGCAAGGGCAAATGGATGCGGCCTCGATGCCATGGAGTTTATGAGGGGTGCACTGAGGGCATCAACGGGGAGAACATGGCACGCCAACTCATCAACATCGAAGGAGTCGACCGAAGTTTCGGTCCAGTCGATGTGCTTGTGGACATTAACTTGCTCGTGCAAGACGGTGACCGCATCGGAATCGTAGGCCATAATGGAGCAGGGAAAACAACGCTTCTGAACACGATCAGCGAACAATCTCAAGATGTTGGGGAAGTTGAATTTGCGCCCGGCATTCGAATTGCATACCTCACCCAGATTCGCGACATTGACTCTGAATCAACCATCGAAGAGGAACTCGGTCGGAAGGGTCGCCAATTCCAAGAGCTGGAGGAAGAGATTGCTGGCATTGAGACTCAAATGGCCGACCCTGCCTTCTACGACGGGGACTGGGAAGGCGTCATGGAACGCTACAGTGAACTCCAACAAACGCTCGGTGCAAGCGGGGGCGGAAATGTAGCAAGCATCGCGAAATCAACACTCGCACGCCTCGGACTCGACAAGCACCCCATGGACATGAAGGTCAGCAAACTCTCAGGTGGAGAGAAGGCAAAACTTGCGCTGGCACGCCAACTTGTTGGCCTTGCAGGCGTTGATGTCATGTTCCTTGACGAACCAACAAATCACTTGGACATCGAAACGACTGAATGGCTCGAGGCTTTTCTCAAGGATTTCAAGGGGGCCCAACTTATTGTCTCCCACGACCGATATTTCCTCGACCAGGTGTGCACACGGATTGTCGAAGTTGACAATCTACGCGCTTGGCCTTGGAAGGGCAATTACAGTCAGTTCTTGCGCCAAAAGACCTCCACAGAGGCAGCCCTGGGCGACATGATTCACACCGTGGAAAAGAAAATTGCAGCAACCACTGGCGCCCTAAAACAGATGAAGCGCGCCAACAAGTATGACAAATCGATTTCTGCGAAGCAGAAGATGATCGAGCGAATGCAACAGGAACTCAAGGCACTTAGAGCACGAGTTCCAAAGAAGCGCAAGCCATTGATCCTCAAACTCGAAGCCACAGATAAGGCCAGCATGGATGTGCTGCAACTTGATGGCGCGACGAAGATTTTTGAAGGCCTCAAGCGACCTGTTCTCAACAATCAAGACCTCGAAGTCAGAAAGGGCGACAGAATTGGAATTGTTGGCGGAAACGGACAGGGGAAAACCACCCTCCTCAAGATCATCAACGGGGATGAGAAACTCACCAGTGGAACACGAGACCTTGCACCCGGTGCTGAAATTGGTTATTTTCATCAAGACCACGCCACACTGGATTTCGATCTCAACCCTGTCGAGCAAATTCAAAAGTTGCGTCCAGATTTCCAATACGGCGACATCCGAGCAGCCCTCGGGAGATTCCAATTCTCAGGCGATCAGGTCACCACCAAACTATCCCAACTTTCTGGTGGCGAGCGAGCGCGTGTGGCACTTCTCAAACTGCTGCTGGAAGAAAACAACCTTCTCTTAATGGATGAACCAACCAACCACTTGGACATGGATTCAAAGGACACCTTAGAGGAAGCCCTCATCGGCTACGAAGGATCCCTCATCACCGTTTCACACGACCGTTGGTTCCTTGACCAAGTCGTCAATCGAATATGGGAATTAGAGGATGGAATCGTCACCGTATATTACGGCAATTACACCGATTATATCCGTGCCAAGAAGGGGCTTCCGCCCTTGGCTGAAGATGAAGTGTCTCAGGTTTGAGTCATTTTGCTGACAACCAAACATTGAAACACTCTTTGTCCAAGTTTACATGTATGAATGCAGCCCGAATAGCGACGTTAATTTCAGTCATTTTGATTCTGCAAGCAACTTTACCATTGGCTGAACAAAGTGAATTAGGGGAACTCAGCCCTTCGAATGTGGCTTCCCAATCCTCATGGGTTTGGGATGTTAATGTCCCCATCGAAAATGGAGCCGTAGCAATCGATGTCTCATCAATCGGAAGCGCTTATGCAGTGACTGTGATCCATGATGGATCCGGCTCGGTCGGCAACCACAATTGGTCAAATGAGGCACCTGGTGGTAAGTTGATCATTCTCGATCATGATGGGTCAATTCTTTCGGACACCACGCTTGTTGCCCAACCTGTGATGCAAGCGGTGCACGACGGAGGCATGGTGCTCATTGCCCAAACCTCAACAGGTGTCGTGCTCGAATCCATTGATGAGAACGGAGTGAGTCAACACACAATCGAACTCGCTCCAAGTTCAGGGACAGAATTGAGGATTCACGCCCTCACCTCAAATCAAGACGACGCTTACTTCACGCTGAGTTGTCCAACAGGCAGTGGCCTCATCGGTTTGGCTGGCCTCGATTGCACCCTAGCAAACGATCGGCAACGAATGATCACAATGCAGTGGAATCTGCAGACCAACACCACATCTGTTGAATCAACAGTTGAATGGCTTCTCTCTTCAAACCTGCTCGAATACGGCGGAGAAAACGGCGCACTCAACGAAATTATCGGTCCGAATCCAGATTGCAACCAAGCCCTGTACGCAAGTCCTACCACACTTTACAGCGCTGCGAATTCGCATTGTGGGGATCGAGATCACAACACTGCAGAGGGTGCATTGTCCCTTCTTGGCACAACAGCCTCCTGGTCGAGTGGCTCAATGGAAGTCAGCGCTGCGCATGCATTCGGTGCTCGCAACATTGGCACAGGAACGGACACCTTTGATGCTCAATGGTCGGGCATCAAGGATTGTTCAATCGGTGTCTTGGCTGATGCCGAACTCAGTGTCTTTGGCCACCAATCCGCCCTGTTTGTCGAAGGATGGAACACCGGTGGAAACACCGAGTGTGATTTCGTTTCCTTCAACGCCTCCAGCGGTGCAACAACAACAACCGCTTTCCAAGGCCTCAACGCCAACATGATTGTGCTTGGGAACACTGATTTCTCCTCAGCATTTGCTGTGAAATCCACTCGTTCAATCTTGTCGATGGCCAGCACGAGCACGCCGGATCTCGGATTTGCTGCTGTGTGTCACACAGGAACATTGTACGGAGATGTGGAAGCTCTCGTCTCAGGTGGTCAAAATGAACAGATCAGCATCCTTGCCTGGCACGATTCAACGGTGAGCAACGTGACAACGCACAACGTCAACGCTGGATGTCCGCAAGCCATCGCTACCAATTCTGGCAACTTCGCCCTGTTGCAGTACGACGGGGCCCTGCAAACGCTCTCAATCTTCTCTGATGATTACGATGGTGATGGATACGGCAGCACACGGGATGCATTCCCTACCGACGGAAACCAATGGAGCGATATTGACGCTGACGGGTTTGGCGATAATGGAGGCTTCTCCACCAGCGATGATTGCCCTTACACACCCGGCACTTCAACCTCAGGAAGGCAGGGCTGCGGCGACATTGACGGTGATGCTTGGGCGGATGATTCTGATGCATTCCCCCACGATTCGACCCAATGGGCGGATGAAGACGGCGATGGATTTGGCGACGAGGCAAACGGAAATTTCGCCGATGACTGCCCTGCTGTATCAGGAACTTCAAATCGAGACACCTTCGGCTGCCCAGACAATGATTTTGATGGATTCAGCAACGAAGGCGATGCATACCCCACCGACCCAAGCCAATGGGCCGACAGCGACGGGGATGGGTATGGAGACAATCCATCTGGAATCGGTGGTGACAATTGCCCACTTGTCAACGGCAACAGCACAGAAGGTCTGCTAGGATGCCCCGATACAGACGGTGATGGTTACGCTGATTTGGTCGATGATCTACCGGAGGAGGTGACACAATGGGGCGATTTAGACGGTGATGGCTACGGTGATAACCCGGTTGGCCTTGACTATGATGAATTCCCATTCGACCCAACCCAATCCTCCGATCTGGATGATGATGGCTATGGCGACAACCTCGGAGGGACTCGCGGCGATGCGTGCATCACAACCCCCGGCACCTCTACCGAGGACAGGTTCGGATGCATTGACAGCGACGGCGACGGTTGGTCTGATGCTGGAGATGGATTCCCACAAGATGGCCTCAGGTGGTTGGACACCGACAACGATGGCTACGAAGACAGCGTGGATGCCTTCCCATACGATCCGTCTCAAAACATGGATTCGGATGGTGACGGATTTGGCGACAACTCCTTTGGATCAAACGCTGACCGATTCCCCAATGAAGCCACACAGTGGTATGACATTGATGGGGATGGATACGGCGACAATCCATTTGGCGTCAACTATGATGCTTTCTTGGCAGAACCAAGCCAATGGTACGACAGCGACAACGATGGCTGTGGCGACAATCCAAATGGACGAAACCCGGACATGTTCCCGAACGATGCCACCCAATGCATTGATGAGGACGGCGATGGCTATGGCGACAACCTCTCAGGATTCAACCCCGACCCTTTTCTGTTCGACCGTGACAACGACGGATACAACGACAGCATCGATGTGCGGCCCGATTTCGCCTCACCTGGGGACTTAGACGGTGACTTGACGCCTGATGAAGACGACGCTTTTCCCAACGATCCAACTGAACAGCGCGACACGGATGGTGACAACATCGGAGATGAGGCAGACCCTGACGACGACAACGACGGGTACCTCGATGATGCTGAGCGAAACGCAGGAACCGACCCTCTGGATGCAAGTTCAAAACCCGTGGACACCTATGAATTGGTGATCCCAGGCACCCAAATAGGACTTGGTGCTTGGGACCTCATCGGCGTCTTTGTTGGTGTTCCTCTGTCGCTGTGGATTGGCGTTGGGCTCGTGACCCGAGGCAGTCGAGCGCGCCGCTTCGAAACTTCGCTCAAGGAAGCAACAAAGCGAGCCGACCTTGAGGAAATTGCTTCTGCTTACGAACGAGCGGTGATGATGCGCATGCTTGGACCTCACCAAGCCATTCGTTTGGAACGACTGCGTACTGAGTTGGATGACGTCCTTGAACAAGCGATTCACCAAGAAAACATACGTGTTCAACAAACTGCTGCGGTGCCAGGTGTCCCAAGCGACATTGCCTACGAACAGCAACAAGGCTGGTGAAGAAACGCAACCGTTCACCCTTGAATTGATGAACCAAAGGTGCGTGGAAGCATCATGGCGGACGAAGAACCGGTGTTCGAGACCACGGCTGGTCCAGTCCGTGTCATCACCGCAGCCTCGCTGTTTGACGGCCACGATGCCGCCATCAACGTCATGCGTCGCTTGATTCAATCCTCTGGAGCAGAAGTGATTCACCTTGGCCACGACCAATCTGCAAAGGCTGTGGTTGATTGTGCCGTTCAAGAGGACGCACACGCCGTTGCCCTCACCTCCTACCAAGGCGGTCACGTCGAGTATTTTTCCTACATTCGAGAACTCTTGGATGAAGCGGGTTGTGAGCATGTGCGTATCTTTGGCGGCGGTGGAGGCACCATCACACCTCCCGAGATTCGAACCCTTCACCAAGCAGGGATTTCCAAGATCTATTCACCTGATGATGGACGCACCATGGGCCTCATGGGCATGATTCATCACCTGATGGGCCAAGCTGCAGAAGTCGATCTCATCAACAAGGAGAGGATGGCAACCCTCGACGGACCGGTCACACCCGAAGACATGGCAAAGGTCGGGCTTTTGCTGACCTTGTCTGAATCCGCTGATGATGAACAATTCAAAGCGGCCGTTGAAACGTGCCGTTCTTCGACCAAAGAGGTGCCAGTGATTGGATTCACCGGGACCGGGGGTGCTGGAAAATCAAGTTTGCT
>CALKDX010000032.1 GCA_938084455.1 Candidatus Poseidoniaceae archaeon | reverse complement strand
CGACCGTAGATACAAGAAGCGCATGCTCAAGTCCCGAGCAAAGCACGACCCGCTTGCTGGGTCCACTCAAGCGAAAGGTATCGTCATCGAAAAGGTCGGTATCGAGGCAAAACAACCGAACTCCGGAATCCGCAAAGCCGTTAAGATCTCCCTGATTAAAAATGGAAACAAACTCACCGCTTTCGCTCCCGGCGATGGTGCAATCAACTTCATCGATGAACACGACGAAGTGATGGTCGAAGGTATCGGTGGACGCATGGGTCGTTCGTACGGTGATATTCCTGGTGTCCGCTACAAGGTCATCCAAGTGAACGGCGTTTCTCTCGATGAGATGGTCCGTGGCCGAAAGGAGAAGCCTGTCCGCTGAGGTGTGCATTATGTCCGAAACAGAAACCGTTACAGAAGCTGTGGAAGAGAAAGTCGAAGAAGTTCGACCAATCGCTGGAATTGGAACCCTCGTGTTCGGAAAGTGGGATGCATCTGGCATCACCTGCAAAGATCCTGGACTCGCTCCATACATCAACCTCACAACCGTCGGTGTGCCTCATACCGGTGGACGTCACGCAAATGCTTGGTTTGGTAAGGCTAAACTCTCTGTTGTTGAGCGTTACATCAACAAGCTCATGCGAACCGGTCCATACACTGGAAAGAAACAAGGAGCCATGAAAGCCTTTGAAACATCCCTTGACACTATCGCAGCAAAGTCTGGCAACAACCCACTCCAAGTGTTTGTTGATGCTCTTTGCAATGCCGCACCAATGGAAGAAATCACCCGGATCAAGTTCGGCGCAGTGTCCCAGCCAAAGGCTGTCGACTCCTCACCTTCACGACGCCTCGACGTCGCTCTTCGCAACCTTGCCAAGGGCGCACAACAAGGCACTCACAAATCGAAGCGAACCTTGACCGGTTGTATTACCAACGAACTCACCAAGGCCGCCGCAGGCGATGTGACCTCTTACGCTGTTTCTAAGAAGGAAGAGTTAGAGCGCATCGCAGCATCTGCTCGCTGAGCAATTCTACGAATTGAGATCGCCGGGGACACCCGGGTTTTTCGATGGTACGAGTCCATCCTATCTCGGCTCACAGCATCGCTTTCTTCGCCCCGGTTGCGAGGCACTTAAGAACCCCTTTCAGGTGGCCAAGATTGACGAGAAGTCACAGGTGATTTCATGGGACGAAAGGAAGACAACATCAAGAAGGCCACAGAGGTCATGCACATTTTGCCACAAATCCGTAATCTGTGCATTGCTGCACACATTGACCACGGAAAGACGACCCTTTCTGACAACCTCATCGCAGGTGCAGGAATGATGTCCAGCGATCTGGCTGGTTCCGCTCGTGTTCTCGATTTCGATGAGCAAGAATCCGCACGTGGAATCACCATCAACGCGGCATCAGCATCGATGGTCCACGCTGTCGAGGGCACTGATTACCTCATCAACCTCATCGACACACCAGGTCACGTTGACTTCGGTGGTGACGTGACACGTGCTATGCGTGCTGTCGACGGTTGTTTCATCCTCGCTTGTGCTGTTGAAGGCCCGATGCCTCAAACAGAAACTGTCGTTCGCCAAGCCCTCAAAGAGAAGGTCAAGCCCGTTCTTTTCATCAACAAGGTCGATCGACTGATCAACGAACTACAAGTGACTCCAGAAGACATGATGGCTCGATTCACTGAAACCATCAAGAAAGTGAACCGATTGATCAAGCAATTCGCTCCTGAAGAATTCAAGAAGAGCTGGCAAGTTTCCGTTGGTGACGGAACTGTTGCGTTCGGATCTGCTTACCACAACTGGGGAATCACCGTGCCTTACATGGCAAAGTCCAACATCTCCTTCAAGGAAATTTTCGAATACTGTAACAATGAAGATCAGAAAACACTCGCCGAGAAAGCACCTGTTCACGAAGTTCTTCTCGACATGGCCGTCACAAAGTTGCCAGGACCTGTCGAAGCACAACCATACCGTGTCCCGAACATCTGGACTGGCGACCTTGACTCCGAAATTGGAAAGTCCATGATGGAATGTGACCCTGAGGCAGAACTCGCAATGATGATCACCAAAATTTGGATGGACCCTCACGCAGGAGAAGTCGCAGTCGGCCGTATTTACTCTGGCGCCATCGCTCAAGGTGAATCAGTGTACGCCATTGGTGCCGCAAAACCAGAACGTGTTCAACAAGTGAGCATGATGGTTGGTGGCGATCGAATCACCGTACCAAAGGTCGTTGCAGGAAACATTGCTGCACTCACCGGTATCCGCTCGGCCGCCGCTGGTGTCACCCTCTCTCACGACAAGGATTTCACTCCATTCGAAGCCATTCGACACTATTCGGATCCTGTCGTCACCGTTGCTGTGGAACCAAAGAGCATGAAGGACCTACCAAAGTTCATCGATGCTCTTCGTTCCTTGGCCAAGGCTGACGCTTCCTTGCAAGTGACCACCAACGCCGAAACTGGAGAAGCATTGCTTGCTGGAATGGGCGAACTCCATCTTGAAATCACTGTTTACCGAATTGAGGAAGAACAGAACATCAAGGTCAAGGTCAGTCCACCAATCGTCGTTTACCGTGAAGGTATCGAAGGAAGCAACCGTGGACATGCGTTTGAAGGAAAATCACCAAACCGACACAACCGATTCTTCTTTGAAATCGAAGCACTCAGTCCAGAAGTTGTTGCTGCACTCCGCAATGGCGAACTCGGTGACGGACCAGTCCGTTCCAGCGACGCCAAGGAAACTGGAAACAAGTTCGGTGAACTCGGCATGAACAAGGACCTCATGCGCAAGATTTACGCCATCAATGGAACCAACGTATTGGTGAACGACACCAAGGGTATTCAGGGACTTCACGAAACCCGTGAACTCATCATCGAAGCATTCAACGCTGTTTGTGTGAAGGGACCAATTGCTGATGAACCAGTCCAAGGAATGTTCGTTCGACTTGTTGACGCAAAGCTTCACGAAGACGCTATTCACCGTGGACCTGCCCAAACGATCCCTGCTGTTCGAAATGGAATCAAGGGCGCAATGCTCCGTGCACGCACGGTTTTGCTTGAACCAATGCAGAAAGCATTCGTGTCTGTTCCTAACGACTGGCTCGGTCAAGTGACTCGTGAAGTGACCAACCGACGGGGTATCATCGAAGACATGCCATCCGAAGGCGAAGTCACCACTGTTGTTGGTGTGCTTCCAATCGCAGAAACATTCGGTTTCTCGAACGACATCCGTGCCGCCTCCCAAGGACGTGCAGTGTGGAACACAGAAAACTTAGGTTTCGAGCAGTTGCCTCCGCAATTGTTTGACAAGGTTGTTGGCCAAATCCGAACCCGTAAGGGACTCAAACCAGAGCCATACCCAGAATCCTACTACTCTGAGTGAAGAACATGCAAGGCTCAATCATGGGCCTGTTTGCATCCCCTACAGGCGGGGTACCCAAACCGTTTGTCGAGCATCTGCAAGTTACGGCCAATGGGTGCATCGGTGATCGACAAAATGATCTCAAGCACCACGGTGGACCGCGTCGGGCAGTTTGCATCATGACCTCAGATGTTCTCGAACAGCTCCAATCAGAAGGGCACCCGATTGAAGGTGGAACAACCGGTGAAAACCTGTTGATCTCAGGCATCCCTCGGACATCCCTGGATATTGGTGCAGTCATCAAAACGGAGGATGTCATCCTTCGAATCACAGGGGATGCGCCTCCATGCAAGACCATCAAAGCCTCGTTTATTGATGGGGGTTTCAAATCCCTTTCCCATAAGCGAGAAGCACAAACCACCCGTTGGTACGCCGAGGTGGTGAAGGAAGGAACCCTCCACTGCAATGAGGCAATTCACATCGAGGCCATCAACTGATGCGCTCAAGTTGGAAGTCCGTCAACTCCCTCAGCGCCCGCAATGCCGGCCCGTCTGGAATTTGATTTAGGCAATCATGGGCCTTGGCATGGTATGAAACAGCACGCTCACGGGCGTAATCAATCGAACCTAAGTCTGCCAAAGCCTTGAGCCCTGCATCAATTTCCTCTTGACTTGCATCATCGCCCTTACCGAGAACCGAGAGCAAGGTGGCTTTGGTGTCACTTTCCGGTTGACGAAGAGCGTGAATCACCATGAGTGTGCGCTTTCCTTGGGCAATGTCTGAGCCACAGGGTTTTCCAAGCGTTTCAGAATCTGAGAGTGCGTCAATCAAATCATCCATCAATTGGAAGCAGAGACCCACTGCGAGACCCCAATCGTGCATGCATTGGACCGTTTCTTCATCCGCACCCGAAAGATAGGCGCCAATCTCAGCACAGGTGAGGAACATCACTGCGGTTTTTCCAGTGATCATTTCGATGTATTGCTCTTCTGTCACACTTTCCATGCCTTCAAAGTCAATGTCAAGTTGTTGACCTTCCGAGACCCTTCGGACCATGCGTCCAATGCGCTTGACAAGGAATGGAAGCATATCGTGTTCGATGCCTTCTGCGACAGCCATAGCCTCGAAGGCAATTGCCAACATGGCATCGCCAGCATTGATTGCTGTTGGAAGATCATATTCGATGTGAACCGCATTGCGGCCTCTTCGAACATCGTCATCGTCCATGATGTCATCGTGAACAAGGGTGAAGTTGTGGATCGTTTCGATGGCAGCTCCAACATCAAGCAAACCTGCGTGAGAATCACCCACCGCGCGGGCAACCATCCAAGGCATGCAGGCACGCAGTCGCTTGCCTCCTCCCTTAACGAGGTGCATCATCGCACCCGAAAGGCGTGCATGTGAGGTGTGAGTGAGGGCTCGTTCAATGCGTGCCTCAACCAGAGGCTTCACTTCTGCAAGAGCCGTCATCAAGTCCGCACCTACAGCATCGGGGAGCATGTGGCTGACGTCACCCATGTCGTGAATCTCTTCATCAACCAAGTCATCAAGAGCATCTGAATCACCAATGGCTTGCCACCATGCGTCGTTCATGACGCGAGCCGCTATGCAACGGAACCATGGAGCAATAACGCCCGCTGTCCCGTCTTCATCGATCAGCATGGCCTCGAGTTCACTTTGACTCACCCAGAGAGTTTCTGAAATTTCATTTGGATTTGGTGAAAGATCCACATCTGCTTGAATCACCAAGATGTGGTCGATTTCTCGCTCGGTCCAGGTTTCGTTCATCCGAGCGCTGTAACGCATTTTTGTGATGAAATGGAAGGCGTCCAAAGGAACTTGGTTTGGAGAAATACCGAGTTCTTGTTCCAGTTTCCGGACTGCAGCACGCTTCACACCAATTGCATTGGTTTCGTCCATTTCTTCTTCGCTGTGAAGTGGGTGAGAGCAGCAGGAATTTGCCCAAACATCTGGAAAGGTGACTTTGTCTGAGGCACGGCGTTGAAGTAAAAGGCGTTTTTTGCTATCAAAAAGCAAGACACTGAATGCACGGTGGTACGCCCCTGTGCCCTTGTGAGCAGCAATTTTTGAGGCCGGGCCAATCACATGGTCCCATTCATCAGTCAAGATGATCGCTTCGGCCATGAGGGCTGATTGCGTTGCATCCGCACCAAGCGAAGTGAGCAAATTTTGCTCTTCATCGCCGAGTTCGATGGTTGGGACATCCGATATTCCGTACCCGGTCATAGCAATCCTCAGCCCTTCGATGCGCAGTCGCTACATGAAGAGTTCTCTCAATCCGAGTAGAAAAAGACGATGCTGTGTGTTAATTGGAAACACGAGTGCCTCTGACGGTCTCACCCAGGCATGCTTGGTAGACTCGGTCTGCATGACCCCCATTGACCATGTGAACCTCGACGCCTTTTGCTGCTGCTTGAGCTCCACGAGCCGCCTTCAATCCAATGCCACCTGTAACGTCGATGTCGCTGTAGTGGGCACCTTCGAAAGCCACCGATGGTGACCAGTGCTCAATGAGATCATCGTATGTGGCTTGGTCTGGAGGGACACGTAGCAATCCATCCACTCCACCAATGGCGAACACCAATCGACGTACACCAGGAACCTCTGTCGATAATCGAAGAACCAAATCGTCACCAGACAAAATGCCAAATTCAAGTTCACCGTTGACAGGGACGACATCACCAAAGGTGATGGGAACAACCCCCTCATCGGTATTGAACGCATCGAGATCACCAGCGAAGTGCTCACCTGTCCCTGTGGCCCATTCATGCGGGGGGTGAACTGAAGTTGCTACGCCGACATGCTCCAATGCCGAGCGCACATGAGCGTTGAGTGCCAACATGTCTTGACGCACATGTTGAACTGCTTCATCCTGAGAAGTGCACTGCTCATCGGGTGCGAATGTTGCATCCACTCGCCCTTCATTTAGACGCCAATGTTTCGCCCTAAGGTGTCCGAAGGAACCTGCGCCATGAACCAACACGACATCGACACCCGAATCGATGCATCGCTTCACAGCCTCTGCCAGTTGAGCAATCACAGGTAAATTTGGCGTGCAGAGTGTGGTTTTGTCCGTGATGAGGCCTCCACCCCACTTGATGACGACACGCTCACGCATGGTTGCGCTAGAAGGGAGCGATTGATGAGGTTGACCCATGGAGGTCATTTAGCACCAAGCATTGATGAGGCTCGGCTGGGAGCGCATCACATGGCAGAAGGTCCGAGTCTAAGCGATTTCATGCGACATTTGCAAGCTGTTCTCGAAGAATCCACTCAAATCTCGGATGCTGAAGAACAGCAACAGCGTCAATGGCAACTCGAAGCCGCCATTCAAGAAGCCATTATTTTCGGCAATCGTTACAGAGAACTGCAAGAGCACGGTCTTGATCCATTGCGATTAATCAAGCCAAAGGGTGGCGATCCTGTTGCACCTCCAGTGAACAAGATTGAGGCATTGAAGAGCGGCAGCATGCATTGCGCTGGGTGTGGAGCTCATCTGGAGGCTGACCTCAATTTCTGCCCTGCGTGTGGGCAAGAAAAGTGATGCTCACTCTTCTTCTGCTTCGGCAAGTTCCCACTGGGCGATGATTTCGAGAACCATTGGGTCATCGTCTTCGATTTGGTAAAGGTACTCACCAGGCATTTCGTCGACCAAGTACACTGTCTTTCCTGCTCGATAGATGACGTGGCCATCCGCAATTGCTCGAACTGTGTCCACTTCGAGGATGGCAGGGCGGCTGATTCGAACGTGACCCGCTTCCATTGCGTTGCTGATGGATTTGGACAAGTGAACGTGCTTTCTGTCGCCTGCAGTGATGCCGAGTTCCTTGATGGTCGGAACTTGGTCTGGCTCACACGGCCAGTAGAGTGCTTCCGGAATGTCATCGGTTGGAAGATCGAGTTCCAATTCAATCGAGTGTCCGTATGTGGCACGAAGCATGTCACCTTCAACTTGGTAGCGACCTTTGTCGTCAGCACTGGCAATAGCGGCGAAGTGCCAGCCACGAAGCCAATGGTAATGGCGGCGTTGCTTTGCGATGTTTTCTGAAAGCTCTCGTGCGTTGACCCATCCGTTGATGTCCATTTCCACATTGAACTTTTCTGGAGCGTGGCGGAGAACGAGAGCCAGCATGCGTCCAAGTGAATTGGATTCACGGTCGCTCATGATGAATTTGCCTTCTTCGTTGCAGGTTGGGCAGTTGGCTCCTTTGAAGTGTCCGTGTCTGTTGCACTGTCGTAGCATGGTTCATGTGCGGCTGTGACCTGTTTTTAGTACCTACGCAGGAATCATATTTTTTTGGCGAATCAAAAAGCCTTGAACCGACTCAATCAAATGCTGTGGAGTCTTGGACGGTTCATGGTCGATGTTGCCGTGATTGGCGCTGGTCAAACAAAGTATGGGAATCACCCATCTGGCTTGAAAGGAATGTGGGCTGAAGCCGCCGAACAAGCCTTTGCGAGCGTGGACATGGACTTTGAACCACGCTGCGTCGATGAGGCATTCATCGGAAGTGTAGCCTTTGGTGGCGGTCAACTTGGTAACACAGCGGCCCTGTTAACCGAACACTCTGGCATGGAAGGTATTCCTGTTCGTCGAGTTGAGAACGCATGTGCTTCCTCAGGGTTTGCTCTTCGTGACGCATGGATGGCCATCAAGAGTGGGCAAGCTGATGTGGTCATCGCCGGTGGTATCGAGAAAATGAACGATCTTTCTCCAGAACGCAGAAGGTTTTGGCTTGGAGTTTCTGGTGATACAGAATGGGAACGCCTTGCTGGTCTCACTTTTCCCGGCACCTATGCCTTAATGGCTCGAAGGCATTTTCACGAACACGGTTCAAATCACGATGATCTTGTCAACATCAGCGTCAAGAATCACATGCACGGTTTCGAAAACGAAATGGCTCACATCAGAAAAGAAGTTTCCTTCGAGAAGGCCCAAAGTGGTTTCATGGTGGCCGACCCGCTTACTCTCTACGACTGCTGCCCCACATCCGATGGTGCATCCGCAGTCATCTTGGCTGCCGACCATGTGGTGCGGCAATTCACAGACGATCCTGTGTGGCTCCGTTCTTCAGGGGCGGGTTCCGACTACCTCGCTTTACACGATCGGCCCAGCATCACTCAAGTGAAAGCAACACAACAAGCATCCGCTGCAGCCTACAAAGCCGCTGGGATCACGGCCAAAGACGTTGACTTGGCAGAAGTTCATGATTGCTTTACCATCGCAGAACTGATGGCGACCGAAGATCTTGGCTTCGCCCAGCATGGCGAAGGTGGACTCTTTGCCCGTGAGCAAAGGGGTGTTCGAAATCAAGGCGATGTTTGCATCAATCCAAGTGGGGGGCTGAAGTCAAAGGGCCATCCATTAGGAGCGACCGGTACCGGTCAAGCAGTGGAAGTTTTCAAGCAACTACGAGGCAGTGTGGAAAAGGCGCGTCAAATTCGTGATGCAGAAATAGGCATCACTCACAACGTCGGCGGCTCGGGTGCGACATGCGCCGTTCACGTGTTTGGGAGGGACCGAGCATGAAGGAAGTCATTGATTGGCAGGGCTACTTGGCCATGTTCGATGAGGATGCGTTGATGATTCAGTCGCCGTTTACTCTTGATGGAAGCATTGCCTTTGGCTCTGATTCGGATTACACAACGATGGCCATTGCCGGACTGCAGTTGCTGTTCAGTCGTGGAATCGACATCACATCGGTCAGAAGTTTACCGTTGGTCAACACCCATGCCGTCAAAGCGGCGACCGGTGTTGAAGTCATGTCTGATGAAGAAAACGACACCCCATGTGAATGGAACCTGCTTGTTGGAGAAGAAGCAACACTGGTGTTCACCAACAACCTTGAGCGAGATTTAGCCTTCCATGGGCCCGCTGACCTCGAAGCACTTGATCCAACTTTTGCAGAAGATATGGCTGCTGCATGGAATCGTGAATTGGAATCAACCCACGTGTCTCAAGGAGCCTATGTTTCGGAGTCTGCCTATCGTGAAGGTGCAAATGCACGCTTAGGTCTGCTCGCTCAGCATTCTGGTGACGCACTTGTTTGGCCACCCAGGCAACTCGACAAGCATGGAGAGAGAATTCCAACAGCAAATCAAGCCTTGATGGCTCGAGCCAAAGTCGAGTCATGGACCAAATTAAGCGCTGCTGGAGCTCCGTCAGAATTTGCCTTGCGAGCCCCGGTTCTCGGCGGCATTCAAACGGTCTTTGTCCAATTTGAACAGGGACCACGTGGCGTTTTTCTCGTCGCTGATGACGCAGAGTACGACCCAAGCATTGGCGACCAAGTGTCCTTCGTCGTGCGTCGGATCTATGCACAGGAAGGTCTTATTCGATACGGTATGAAGGCAATTCCAACCAATTGATGAGGCTGACGGCAACAATATCGCCCAAAGAATTGATAGAAAGCCAATTGCCTCGCCCCACTATGGCAGGCTTTGGGAACATACGCAAAGGTCGGCGCGATGCGGTCGAGAATTTGCAATACACCGAGGGTGGAGATTGTCCTAGGTGTGGCGGTGAAGCTCAGCCCTCAACAATGACTGGGTACCTCATGTGCAGTGGTTGCAACCATGAATGGGCTGACCCAAATCATCAATCCACCTCCCAACGGGCTCCACCACCAACCTACAGGCAAGATGCTGAAATGATTGAGGAATTCAAAAAGGAGGTCGAATCGGGGAGCCTAGCAGGTGTACTTGGTGTTGACAACAACCTCACTGAGGAGCAAGAAGCATCACTGGGGCGACTTGAAGACAAATGGATGTCGGGTATGCAGGGGCATTTTAACACTGCAACCGAAGACCGAAAGCCATTGATGATCAGTTTTGACGACGACGACAACATTGTATCTACAGAAGTCGCTGCGCTCACCATCGTTTCCAACGGATTTGATGGCGGCGAAGAAATCAGGCTCGAATATCCCGGAATGGGGACGGAATTTTACGAATTCAACGTGGCCGACCCAAACGGTTGGAGAAAAGGTCGAACCGCAAAAGACACAGCAAGGTCAATTTGCAATTTGATCAACAACAATTCCAACCTTGTCTATGCAAACTTGGACGGTGTTCGAATTTCTTTTGAACTGCGTGATGCCAAACTCAAACCAGAATCGCTTGTTCTGTTCGTCGACGACCCAGGTGGCACCGATATTGTTGCAGAAAAGAACGGCGTGGTGCTTGATGCAAGAAATGTGCAAGATTTCGAAGACTACCGTAGCGTGGTGGAACTTGTCCTTGAAGATGGCATTATCTCGCCAAGTGAAGATCAACTGCTGTGGTCCATGCGTCAGCAACTCGGAATCGACGATGTCTACCACATCCAAATGGTCCTCGAAATCTGTGGTGATAAGGCGTTAAAGGAGTGCACAGCCTGTGGAAACATGGCACCACTCTACCCTGAATACGCAGCATGGTATTGCCAAACTTGTGAATCGTGGTGTTGAGCACCAAAACACCACAAATCCAACCTCTGCCCAAGACTCTATAGAAATTAGAATGCTATGGATTTTCGGACTAAAATCTGGATTTACGGCGGTCTGGAGTGTCCAACAGCGAGGCATCCTTCATAAGGTAGGTCGAGATGGGAAGGTTAGGCGAGTGCTATGGCAGAAGACGTATTGTATATTGGAATTGATTTGGGAACCTTCCGTTCTGTGATGGTTTCATCTGACAGCCACGAAGAGGAAGAACTCACTGTTATCGGAACTCCAAAGGATCCAATTGCACGAAACTTCTTGAAGCGAGATGTCCTTTTTGGTGAGGAAGCCCTCAAGAACCGACTTGCACTCAACCTTTTCCGACCTCTCGAACTTGGTGTCATCAAGGACACTCAAGAAGATCGAGAGTTCATCGCCCACTTCATCACTCACCTCATTGGTCTATCGGACCCTGAAGAATACGACCGAGTGGTCGCTGTGATTGGAGCACCAGCTGAAGCATCCTATGTCGACAAGACCGCAATTTTCGATGCTGCTGCAGGCTCTGTGAACGCTGCAATGATCATCTCTGAACCGTTCGCAGTTGCTTACGCATTGGACATGATTGAACACACCCTAGTCATCGACATCGGCGCAGGAACCGCTGACCTTTGCCGTGTGTACGGTACCATCCCTGGACCTGACGACCAAATGCACACAGGTCACGCTGGCGATTTCATCGACCGAGGCCTCATCAAGGAGATTCAATCCAAGTACAACGGTGCTCAAATCACCAAGGATATGGCACGACGCTGGAAGGAACAATACTCCTTCGTTGGAACCCACACTCCAGAATCCCCAATCATGGTGGATTTCTCGATTGATGGCAAGGCCATGAACCTCGATATCACCGACTGTGTCCAAGCTGCTTGCGAAGCAATCGTTGAGCCAATTGTCGAGAACATCAAAGCCCTCATCGCAGGATCGAACCCCGAATACCACGACGAGTTCCGTCGAAACATGGTGCTCGCTGGTGGCGGATCAGGAATCAAGGGCCTTGGTGCCATGATTGAGCGACGCTTGTCCGACATGGGCGATGTCAATGTTCACGTCGTTGACGACCCAGTCCGACTCGGCGCAATGGGTGGCCTTCGTTTGGCTATGGAAGTCCCAGAAGAAATGTGGTCTTCTCTCACTCTTGCAACCCGCTGAGTTCGATCACCAGTCAGATTGATTCGAACCAAAACATTGGATGTGATGCTTGATGGGAAACGACCGAACATTGAGGAAACTCAAGAAGTTGTCTTCACGCATGAGCGAGCGGATGGAAGAAATTCGTGACCTTATGGACGACATGGAAATCGAATTCGAATTGATGCAAAAACAGATTGCACGTTTGGAAAAGACCGGCAATAAGGCATCGGCTGAAGTCAAGAAAGGAAGCAAGAAAACAGAATCCTCCATCGACGATGATGACGATGTGGATGATGAAGATCTTGACCTCGAAAACACAACTTCCGTGTTTGTTAAGCCCAAGTTCTGAAGCCACCAATTCCGGCGGTTCACTCTTGCTCATACTTTGAGGTGAGTTCATCGCTCACCAATTGATTTTGGCAGTGCGGGCATCTGTCGCTTGAATGGAGCATTGCTGGACGAATGGCAAGCACGGCAAGACATGTTGGGCAGGCAGCATACATTTCACCTGCTTCCAAGGGTAAATCTGCTATGATTTCCGTGGTGTTGTGGTACGCATGCTTGTATCCAGGATGGAAATGTGTCGCAACCCTGCGAACCGATCCCAAGCACGCCCAAATCATAAGAAACGCCATCAAGAAACTGCTTGCAATCAAAAGGAGCAGGGCGTACACGAGGAAAATGAACGAGGCGATGCTGATCACTGCAGCACCTACCCAGTATGCTGGCTTGGATTTACGACGGTATGCGAGCCATGTCACCGTCAAACAGGCGGCCAAGAGACCGAGAACACCCTCTTGAGCAGAGGGAGCTAGAGCGTTGAGTGTACCATACGCTGCAAACAGCAAAATCAGGCTGTCAATCAACAAGATGAATGTGGTACCACGGTGAATTGGATCGTAAGGGTTGGAGGCGTTTCCAAAGGATTGTGGACGCATCCCCGCCACAACAAGGTCGTCACCTCGTCCTCCCGCCATGGCTTTTCCACAGACCGGCCCATCTTGAGGCTATGGTTCTGGGGACGAAGCATCTGTACAAATCAACGCCGAAGCAATCATGTTGGTTGGCAGAGTGGCAACACCATGGCGGTGCGAGACACTGATGTTGAGCCACAAGGGGCCGCCCTTGCAGGCCGCCATGTTTTGCTCGGGGTCACAGGAGGAATCGCTGCCGTCGACACGGTGCGGATTGCTCGAGAGTTGCGTCGTCATGGCGCAAGCCTGACCGTGGTCATGACCAAGGCCGCTCAAAGAATCATTACACCGCTCGCCGTCCGATGGGCCACACAAGGCAATGTGATCACCGACTGGGATGGCGATATGGAAGCCCTCAACTCAGTCGATGGAGTTCTTGTTGTCCCAACCACAAGAGAGACCCTTGCGTCCTACCTTCACGGCTTACAAAATGGTCCTTTGTTGATGGCACTCAGCGTTGCCCGAAGCCGTGGCGCTCCAATCATGATGGTGCCCAGCATGCACATTGATTTGGCCAACGACCCAATGACCGATGATCTTGTCCTCAGGGCACGTCAAAACGGTATCAATGTGCTGTGGGGTGAAGAAGAAGAGGGGAAGCGTAAAACTCCCGCCCATGAAACAACGGTTGCTGTTTTTTGCCACCAAATGAATAAAGATCGACCTCATCGAAAATCGGTTGTCATTACCTTGGGTGCAACACAATCCCCCATCGATGATGTGCGCTTCGTTCAAAATTACAGCAGCGGTGCGACTGGGTTTGCTCTCGCTGACGACCTTTACCGACATGGGCATGATGTCACATGTGTTGCTGGTGTCACAACCGCTTCACAACCGGCATGGCTCCCGCTTGTCATCCGTGCACCACAACCTCAACAAATGCTCAAGGAATTGAACGCTCTTGCCAATGATTCCATCGATGCTTGGGTTCATGCTGCAGCAGTTCTCGACTATGTCGTTGGCGCCCCGGCTGAAGGAAAGATGGCAAGCCAACAGGGTTCACTAAGCATCGAACTTAACGAAAGTGAAAAGCACATTTTGGCGCTCAAGGAACGATGCGCTGATGCTGTCCGGATCGGGTTCAAACTTGAGTCAGGAATAAAGCAGAAAGATTTGATCTACCGAGCAACCGCCCAAATCGAGAAAGCAGGCATGACTGCTGTCATTGCGAACCGTTTGGAGGACTTAGGCGATTCAAGTAAGCCACGTGGCTACCTTGTCGATGCTTATGGCAGCCATTTTGTCCTTGAAGATGAATCGAAAATGTGCGATGCAATCAGGACCTTCATCGAACGCTGAGGTGTGGTTGTGCGTAGATTTGCAATCATCGGTCATCGAGCCATGTCCAAAGGCAAGTTGCCACTGAATGATATGGCAGGTGCAGCAGGACGCATGGATGTGCTTGTTCGTGCTTTGATGGCAGGACTTCTAACAAGCCATGGATTGAGGCATGACACCGAAGTGACCCTCCATTTGATGGGTGGACCAGGCCCTTCACGTCGGATCAAATTTGTTGGTTCTGAATTGAAAGGCCTTCACGCAGAGGAACGTGCGGTCGCAGGACAGATTGCTAAAGTGATCAAGTTGCCTTTACCGGCGCGTGGACAATGGGTTGAACGGTCCTCTGGAATCTATGACAGTGGAGGCGACATCAGCCACACACTTGGCGAGTGGAGTGAGACGACCACCATTGCCCTCGAAGCAGATGCCCCACGTCTTTGGGCTGCAAACGCGGTGCTGCCTTCAGTCAGTGTGCCGCATTCAAAGGCAACAGGAGATCGGGATTCATTTGAAATTGAAGGCATCGATGTGGGATTTGTCCTAAGCGACGACCAACCCTTGAATGATGAACTCAAAGAAAAAATGGTGATGCGATCGCTAGGTGATGCTTGGCTTCAAGGTCACATGGCCGTTGCTGTATGCCACTTTATGATGGATGAAGGTGTTGAGTTGAACCTCAATCACGACTGAATCCAAGCGGGATAGCCACCTTCAGATGCCTCCAAGACCCATTTGAGCAAACCGTCATCCAAAGCCAATGGATGTGTCTGAGGCCAAACTGGTAAGCAACTGACGCTCGCCCTTCCTGCATCAACTGCGTCGCAGTCGCTTTGTGGCACTGGAGTGTGGTCAATAGTAGCCCCTCCAATCGTGAACAAGGCCGTTTGATCGGCTTCTGCAGTCCCAAAACTGACGGCGTTGCGGTACCAGCGCATACCAAGGCGCGTGGTTGTGACTTCGCCATTCCAAGCAGGTGGTACGTTGAGGTTGAGCATGAGTTCACCATGACGGAATGCAGTCCGAAGCGCTTGTTTTGGGTCGTCACGCCAAGCCGGGTGTTCCGGCACATCGGGCCACCGAGTCAGATGGCTGGCAGACACATCGACATGAGGTCGCCGTAGATTTTCAGGAACCAATGGAAGAACATCGAGGACGACTTCAATCAAATCAACGGTGGCCTTCACCGCTTGTTCCATGCCTTCCAATTCAAACGAACCAAGGGAGGAGGCGATGGCTGGCATTCCATACAGACCTGCTTCTCGTGCTGCTCCCATGGTGCCACTGTGATAGGAATCTTGCGACATGTTTGGCCCGAGGTTCACACCCGATACGACGAGGCGAGGAACGATGTTCGGTGCTACGTGTTCGATTCCACCGTCTAAGGCGACAATCATTGTGTCGCATGGCGTCCCGTCTAATTCGAACAAACGAACTGGAGCCTTGCTTTCATCTAAACTCCATTCACTGATCAAGTCATCACGGGCACGGAGGTTCATTGGTTTCATCAGATTGATTCGCATTCCAGCTGCTGAATTGTTGTCCGATGGTGCGAAAGCGATGATGGCATGGCCTGCTTCATTCAGCGCTTGAGCAAGCAATCGAAACCCTGGGGCTTCAATCCCGTCATCGTTGGTGAGAAGAAGCCAACCGGCTTCAGGAGTGTTATTGACCATGGTGCTCAACTTCACTGAAGCACCGATGCCGTTTCATCCTTCGTATCTTTCTCATTGGGCATCGCCGTAACAATCAGCATCAAACCAACCATCAATACCGCCCCACCAATCCATGTCCAACGGCCCGGTAAATCCGTGTCAAACAGCACATATCCGATGAAGGAACCGATGACTGGTTCCAATGTGACACAAGCTGAAATCACCAGCGGCGAGAGGTATTTCAGACAGGTGTTCAGTCCTGTATGACCGAGAAGGCCTGCGATTAAGGCCAAGGCAAGGAACCAATAGAAAAACTCAGGTTGAACCCAACCAAAGACACCATGAATGACAAAATCCTTCTCAACCAAGAATGAAGCGGGAAGCAAAAGCACGGCCCCTAACAGCGTCACAGGAAACGCATAGAGGAAAATGGGCATCCATGTACGAAGAATACGCCCACAGACAATGTAGCCAACCACCGTGAGTGCGCCCAGCAAAGCGAGCGAATCCCCCAAAATCGTGACCGTCTGGTCTCCCTGTGTCGTTCCTTCATCGAACAACGTCAATGCTGCGCCACAGAATCCAATCAAGGCGCCAGCGAGTTCACGCCGTGTTGGTTTACGCACACCAATGGCCATGAAACCAAGGAAAAACATCCCCGCTACAACGATGAGCGGATGAGCCGTTACAAACAGCAAGGAATGCGTCAATGTGGTGTACTTTAGGCTGGCCACCCAAGAACCGAAATGCAACGCCAAGGCAAGGCCACTCAACGCAAGAATGCCAAGAGTACGGCGTTCAAACATCTGTTGCTTAATCGCCTCTGGTTGTTGACGCCACTGCCAAATGGCGAATGGAAACAACACCACGGATGTCAATTGCAAGCGCCATGAGGCCTTAAGCAAGGGATCTAAGTCAATTTGCTGAAGAAGTGTTCCAGCGCTCGAGACGCCGAACACCGCAGCGACGAGGAGTCCCCAAACCCATGCGGGGGGTTTGGTTTGGTTCATTCAATCACGCTCAGTTTTCCAGCACTGCATCGACGGTCTTTTCGCCGCCAATCACGCCTGCTCGCTTGAACAGAAGGTAAATTCCTCCACCAATAGCGAGGTTCAATCCGACAAAGGAAACCATGCGGCCAATGTACCATCCTGCACCATCTGGGTTTGGCACAAGGGTGTCAATGAAGGAAAGGATACTCGATTCTGTGCCGAAGAAGGCTTCGCCAGTCAAGAGACCTGCTGCCACCATGAAGGTGCTGAGGAGGATGAGTGCTCGTTTCTTTTCAGCAGCAGTCGTGCCCTCTTTTTCTTTGATGGCATCGATGCGAGGCTTGAGTTTCTTCTCTTCCCATGAATCACGAGCAACACCGCCAATCAGCATTGGGAGTGTGTGAGGTACGTCGAGGTACATACCAAGACCGAATGAAGTGCCCATTCCCGTGGCCCATTCGACAAACATTCCCAGCAAGAAACCGAGGGCAAGGAGGTAGAGGTTGCCTTGACGTTCTGCGAAGATCACCGAGAAGGTTGCAAAGGCGTTTGCTTGAGGGGCCATCAATGAGATGTTTCCATCCGCCAGTTGCTTTGAGAGGAAGATGGCAACACCAGCACCAATGATAGCGCCAGGAACAACACCCATGATGTTGCCCTTTGAGATGTGGTATGGCCGGTTACCAATGTACAAGCTGTTCTTGTAATCGCCGATGACAGTTCCAGACATTGAGATGGCGGAGCCGAACACGGTTGTTCCTACAAGACCCAAGAGAACTGCGTCTTGGGTGCTGAGCTGAAGCAAATCCTGTGCGTTAAGGAAGACACCGAGCAACATCAAAAGCACGATGAAGGAGGTTCCAGAAACAGGTTCAATTCCAGTTTCACCCATCACTCGGACTGCGATTGCTCCAAGCAAGAAGGTGGTCATGATGAGGACGGTAGCGAACACCAAGGATGCGAGAACAGAGAATCCACCAACAGTGAAAATCAACAACATAGCAACGAATGTCACGCCCATGAAGATTGGAATGTGTTTGAGAGGCCATTCATACCATCCCTTGCCTTCCATGTACTCTTGGCTGCCTTCGCCCTTGAAGGCAGTCCCAATGTCGGAGAAGATGTTGAGGAACGTTTTGTACATCTTTGCCAGACCAAACATTCCACCTCCAACAATGGAACCGATTGCAATGGTTCGCACGGAATTCGAAAAGGCGATCATCTGCAACGGTGCACCACCGCCGCTTGCGTAGGATTGGATTGGGACATTGGATTGCGACATTGCATCGTAAATGGGGAAGTTGAACCAGACAACGAGCGGCACGAGGAAGAACCAGCCAACGAGTGTTCCAAGATTGACAAGGAATGCAACTCGGGTTTTCATGAACCAACCAATGGCGAACATGGAAGGCGTGAGGGCTATACCGACGTAGGTGTAGGCAAATGGATTCCAAGCGGTTGATTCGGTCCAATTGGTGTACCCAAGCGATACACCATCGCTGTCAATTCCGGATGGTTGGTGAATTTTGCCGCTTGAGTAGAAACTGGCTAGGCCATAATCACCAATCGCCAATGTTTCTGCAAGCCAATCAAGCAGGGCCAACTTGCGGTCGCCGACCCAGATGAGCGGGTATTCGACCAAGAACAATCCAAACATGGTGACGCTGGTCCAAACCCCGATTGTCTTGAGCGATTCACGTGCGTGTTCCACTGCACCAGTGTTGACATCAGAGGCGATATCAAGCATCTTGAGTGTGGCTTCAAACCCGGGCAATGGCAGTGGATCTTCGACAAGCCAAACACGCCTGAAGATGATGAAGTACATGATTCCCAAGAACCCAGCAAACATACTGGCAACAATACCGACGAAGGCCAAATTGAAGGTATCGGCGTTCGAAATCAGCGGTCCCGTTGCCAATTCATATCGAGCATCAGAAGCGAGAAGGAAAATCGCTGGGAAAGTGAAAATAAATCCAGTCGACGCGTGGGTAGCACCGGTGGTTGCTGAAGTTGCGATGTTGACTTCAGAAGGCGACCATTTGAGGGCCATACCAAGCAAGTAAGCGATGTACCACGCTGCTGAAATGGCAAGACCAAGTTTGAGACCAATGTAGGCTGTAACTCCTGAAAACACAGCACCAATAGCAATCCCGTAGAGGACCTTTGATGTGTTCCAATGCGACACTTCAAACGATTCTTCGAGGTTCTTTTCCTCGAGGTATTGTTCCAAAACCCCAGTGTTGAGGTTGTTGTACATGTCGTCATCTAACCACGTCAACGTACCCTTCTCAATGGCCTTCAGACCTTGAGGTGTTACGGGTTGGCGGTATGCAGATTTTTCGACACCCATCGTTGGACACATCCAGCGTGCGCGTGGCGCACAGGTTGTCGTATCCGTAGCCACTTCAAGACCATTGCTGTTGATTGATGAAGCAAAACGCTCGAGATTGAGTCTGTATTCATCATTCAACGGTGAGAGGAATCCTTGATTTTGACCGCAGGAATACCACCCCACACCTCACCAGCAGGGATCACCTTGTACTTTGGAACAACTGCACGCGATGCGATAACTGCGCCCTCACCAATTTGAACGCCTGGCTGAATCATCACACCCGTTCCAATCAGGGCATTGTCGCCTATGGTAATTGGACTCAACACCAGTTCGCCTCGTTCGACCAAATGACCATTGAGCGTTGCAGCCCCGCCGATTACGACGTTTTTACCAATGCTGATCAAATTGGGGTCGTTCAAGTTGGGTGTGTTGATTTGTGCTCCACTCCCCACCCTGGCCCCGCAGGCCTTGTAATACAGATTAGCCAAAACGGAGGGGGCGAAGTGTTGCAATACAGGACGGGTGCAACGTCCTATTTGTCCGCAGAAAGCCCAACGTACAGTCGTCATTGATTGGAGCGGTACGACTTTTTTCTCCTTGATCCTAATCGTGAACAAAAACTGCAATGAGGCAGACAACACCAACATCGAAATCATGTAGATGACCGCAGATGTTGACAGCAAGAGTGCTGTCATTGAAGCTTCAATCCATGATGGTTCGGAAGTGACTGCTTCGCTTGCCCACTGGAAAAACAGCAAGGCAGGGGCCGCAGGAAGACCCCAAACAACAATCATCACCGCAAGCACGATCAGAGAGCCGAGGTTTTGCACCACAGAGAAGAGTTTCATGAACAACCCTCCTCAACAGCGTAAGACCATGCTTACTTGGATTCCTGTGTGGCTGTTTCACCAGGCATTGCCATGCCATTTGCACGTGCCAACCGGTCTTCTTCTGCAGCCACTCGGATACCCTCTTCAAGGTCCACTCGGCTTGTCAGGTAAGTACCTGCAAGAATCACGATTGTGATCGTCAAGATCGCCACCCGGCTATCGAATGTTGAACTGGCAATACCATACAGGAAGGTACCAATCATGGCCGCAGACTTTCCAAGGAAACCAAAGAAACCAAAGAATTCCGAAGTTCGAGTTTCAGGGATGAGCATTGAGAACATCGACCGCGCTTGAGCACCAGCAGCACCCATGGCAATACCAACAAACAGACCCAAGATAATCCACTGCATCGAAACGCTGATCCCCATTGGCGCCCATAGGTTGTCTCTCATGAACGTAGCATAGCCATCAACCGGTCCGCCTTGGTCAACGACGCTCGGGTGTGTGTCACCAACAGTAGCGTTGCCGTCCTCAGGACCACCAACAAACACGATTGAGAATCTATGGTCACTGGTGTTGTCGAATTGTGCCACGATTGCAGCTGCATCGAGAGGTGTGATTTGTTTGACAACCTTTTCTTCACTCGTCGCTTCATCAGCGAGGATTGATGCGCCGAACAGGCCAACTAAAACAATCAGCATGATCAGAATCGCACCAGGGAAACCAAATTCCTTTCCTTGAATGAAAACCATTGCACCCCCCAGCAAACCAAGCATGACGAGAATGAATAAACAAACTAAGATGCCCGCACCGAACGTGCTTGAACCTGCATCTTCAGTGCTGTAATCCGGTTCAGGGAAATTTTCTTCAAATGCATTTCTAAACGCATCATCGCCCTCTGACGATTCTCCAATCCAGCCTTCATAGCCACGATCATAGAGCGTATCGAGTTTGTAGTAAGGCTCGTCAACGGCTTCACCTTCAATTGAGTCGACCCACGTGAATTTGAAGTCATATCGCTCGGAGTCTTCAACTGCGGAATCTGCTTCAAGTTCCAACGGAGAGAACCCTGCGGCAACGACTGCCACTGCGGAGTAAATCAACAATGAGAGCATGAGGGCGAACTTGGTGCCCTTTACATTGGCCAACTTGCCAAACAGCAAGGTCATTGGAATCGCTACAATGTTGACGGTCAAGAGCAAGAAGATGTTCATTGCAGGGTTAAGCCTGAGCACCGATTCACCGAACGCACTCGCCATGCTGGCAATGGTGTTGACACCGTCGTAGAACAAGAGGTAAGCCAACAAAAAGAGAGCAAGGACTTTGAATTTCTTGATTTCCATAAAGGTCTGACCAACTTGCATGTAGGCTAATTTGGTTGCATGACCAATGCCTTGCCATTCCATATTGGATGGGATTTCTGGTTCTGGAGTCCACTTGAACATCAGCATACCATAGCCCCACCACCACAAGGATGAGCTGACAAAGATCGCTGCAAGGCGGAAGTTTGTGTCCCATCCGAATGGACCCATGAGCACGATGAGGTGGAAGATCAGAAGCAAAGAGCCGCCCATGAAACCATAGGCATAACCACGGCTTGAAACATGGTCCATACAGCGTTTATCTGCCAAATAAGGCATGAATGAATAATAAATGACATTTCCGCCTGTGAACCCAACGGTACCAATTGAATAGAGCAAGGCGAGGATGATGTACCCATCCGGTCCGAAATACGGGGCTGCACCCATGAGGGCAGTGAAGATCACACCAACCGTGGTGTACCATTTGAGCAACTTCTTCTTGATTGGCATTCGATCAGCAATCACACCCAATGCCGGTGCGGTGACGACGACAAGCAGCATCGAAGCAGTGAGGATGTACGCATAGAATGCGTCACCAGATTGAGTACCTGTGGCGAGGTTGTACAAATTGGCCATCAGTGCTGGCGCAATGACGGTCATGACCGTTAGTGCGTATGCTTGGTTGCCCCAATCGTACCAATACCAGCCCTGAAGGGCTTTTTTATCTGCTTCGGGCATTGCTGCAAGTGCGGCATCCACTGAATAGGGAACTTCTGCTGTTGCTGTTTCTCCACCGGTCATAGATACCGATGGACCCGTTCGGCTTATCAATACATTTCCGGTGAAGAAGGAAAATCAAGCGTATTCAAGGAACAATCCATCTGCCGCAATTAGGCAAAGCAGGTTTGTCGCTGTTGATGAAGGACCGCATCAGCGTTCGATTTTGTATCGTCCGAGTGCTTCCATCCAAAGGATTTCTTGACCGGATGTAACTTCAATGTCCGGATCGATTGGTAGAATCATCATCGAGTGGTCTTTCATGTTCATGGCGTGAACTTCTTCCCCTTCGATGTGGGTGACCATTGCCTTTCCTTTTTCGATCATTGGAACGTTGATGTTGTCAGTCACGGTACCAACGTGGGAAATTTTCTTCGAAGAAAACAGAGAAACTAATTCGAGGCGAGCCTTAGCAGATCCGTGCTTACCAGGCTTTGATTTTGAAATGCTCAGAATTTTGTAAGCTTCGTCGTCAACGACGCAAAATCGTCCAACTTTTAGGGTGCGAATTTCAACACGGTCGGTTCCTGGCATAGAATCCCTCTAACCATGCGCTCATGGTGCTGGCTTATCACCCTTCGCACTTTTCCCAATCAAAATTACAACTCTCGAACGTCAAAGCGTTGCCCTGATTGCTCCATAGAGTGCTCAGTGATCAGCGGCATGAGTTGACTCGCGACCGTATCGCTCGCTACCAAGTGCCCCTGTTCATGCAGATCGATGAACGATTGAAGCGAAGGGAAATCTTCCGCAGGTGTGGAGCGAATTTCATGCTGCATACCAGTGTCCACCACGCCTGGTGCCACCGAAATGCAACTGATGTTGTTCGCTCGGCCCTCCTCAGCCATGCACCGGGCCCACATATCGAGGCCCGCTTTAGAAACGCAATACGCCGACCATGAACCAATCGGACGCAACGAGGCCCCGCTGGAGATGGTTGTGATTCGACTTTGCTGTGCACCACCCAAGAGGTGAGTGAGGTGTTGGGTGATGGCTTGTACCCCAATCAAATTGACATGAAGACTTCGAGACCAATCGCTGGCATTCGCAGCCTGCATTGGTTTCACAGGTGCTACCGCACCAGCGTTGTGGACAATGCCGGAAATGAAGTCTGCATGAGCACTGATGGTTTTTGCCGCAGAAGCAATGGAATCAAGATCGCCCAAATCACATTCAATGCTCATTGAGAGTTTGGAAGAGGCTTTGAGCACTCCCGCGACTTCGGTTAATTCGTCTGATGGGCGGGCTAAGGCAAAGACCGTGTAACCTTGTTGCGACATTTGAATCGCTAAAGAACGACCTATGCCCTTGGAAGCGCCGGTGACCACGTAAATTGGAAGCGTCATGGTCTGCCATCGTTGGAAGGATTTTGATTCTGCCGTTTACAACCAAGGTCGAGTCAGTGGTGTCAAGTCATGAATTGCATCGTCAATTTCTTGCCGCACAAGAGATGCTTCGTCTTCTCCGAGGTTTCGCTCTATGGCTTTGAGGAGTATGCGACAACGTCGTGTGGAATCTCCAGACATGCAAGAAAGTGCCAGGAGAAACCTTTGACCCCTTCGCTGCTCTTCTTCGCTTCTGTGAGTGCTGCCCCCTGGTGAATCTGGCAACAACATCAGAAATCGAATTTGGTTTGGGTGCATGAAACGAGCGGTTTGGATATGCTCGTTTAGCCCTTCATACACCTCGTGGAATAGACCGGGAGAGATGTTGTTGATGCCCTCGGGAAACGCATGTTCAACGAGTTTGGGCGTTAATTCATGACCCACAAGCCTCGAGCGCATGTCGCGAACCATCGAACGCGTCCCGAGCATGTTGAGAAAAATGAAGAATGGGAGTGCAGCAAGCATCGAATAGGCACGAACAGCAACCCGTCCAATCAGCCTGGCCCACAACCGCCGGAGAATGATTTTGAACATGGTTGCCGACACGACAATGCGAACTTTTCCCAATGCTTTACGAATGACATGACCAATTTTTCCAATATGGGCAAGTGGATCGATACCAAACATGGTTGCCTTGAAACCAGGTGCGCCAAGGGCAGCGTGAATCAACCAGTGAGGAATGGAATGTTCCAAGTCCACCGTTTCCAGTTCTTCCTTTGGAATGCCGAGAATGCTTGCCATCCGTGCAGCCGTTCGAAGAGCATCGCGGTAAATGAACAACAATTCAAACGCCGTAGCAAATGAACTGAGAACGGTCAAAATCAAGATGATTTGGACATTAGAAAAACCGCTGGCTGAAGGATGTTCGTACAAGAAAAAAGCCAGACCAAAGAGGAGCAGGCCTAGAATGAGGCCAATTAAACCCGCTCGGGCAACGACAAGCCGTCCAATCAAGTCAAGGCGAGCATCTGCTTCCTTTCTGTCAGGGATGCACACTTCAGGATTCGAATTCACAGAGTTGATGAAGCGGGCGATAGCCCAGTCCTGAACCTTAGTGAACACAGCCTAAACCTGCATCAGTAGGTGTAAAACCCTTGGCCCGTTTTACGACCGAGTTTTCCTTCCTCAACCATGTCAACCAGCAATTGCGCAGGAGCGTACTTGTCGTCACCCATACCGTCGTGAAGGACATTCATAATGTGGAGAACGGTGTCCAACCCGATCAGATCTGAGAGCGCAAGGGGGCCAATTGGATGGTTCATACCCAATTTCATGATGCCGTCAATGGCTTCAGGCTCAGCAACGCCCTCTTGCAAGGTGAGGATTGCTTCGTTGAGCATTGGGCAGAGAATTCGATTTGAGACAAAGCCCGGTGCATCGTTGCAAGAGAGGGCTGTTTTCCCCATGGTTGCAGAGGCTTCGATGACTGCGGCGTTTGTTTCTGGGCTGGTGTCCTTCCCGTTGATGATCTCAACCAATTTCATGATTGGTACAGGATTCATGAAATGCATTCCGATGACGCGGTCAGGGCGACTGGTGGCTTCAGCAATGGTAGAAATCGAGATGGATGAGGTGTTTGATGCGAGAATTGTTTCTGGTTTGCAAATGCTGTCAAGTTCACTGAAAATACTCTGTTTCAATTCTAAAATCTCAGGCACTGCTTCGACAACCAAGTCGCAGTCTGCACATGCGGTGCGATCAATTGCGGTCGAAATTCGAGCACGGGCAGCGTCAGCGTCTTCTTGCGACATGCGGTCTTTGGAGACGAGTTTGGCAAGAGATTTTTCGATTGATGCGATTCCTCTGTCCACATAGGCCTGTTCGATGTCAATCATGGTCACTGTGTAACCTGCGCAAGCAGCGACTTGCGTGATACCATTCCCCATTTGTCCTGCTCCTAAAACGGCAATTTTTGCGATGCTCATATGACTCAACGCTTAACCCAAGCGGAGGGGATTCATCAACCTGCTCCAACGTCGATGTTGGGCTAATCTGCGTTACGTTCTGCGCAAGAGGGGGTCTGCGTAAACCAATTGATGCACTCCGCAAGGCTAGGAAGTTAGAGGTAGCCCGACTCGGATTTGAACCGAGGTCGGCGGGACCAAAACCCACCATGATGGACCCCTACACTATCGGGCTATGAAACAAGGGCGGTAGGCTCACCCTTTTGTTTTTGTCGGCTCAAGAATGTGGAACTTCAGTCCAAATAGGAACTGAGTGTTGATTCGCTTATGCGTTGTTTCGCACTGGCGATGAACTCGTCCAAATCAATGCCCTGCTCCTGCTGGTAGACTTTTGCCTGAAGGCCCATGTCGAGTTTATCCAATTGTTTGACGAAGACAGCTTCTGGGGTGCTGCCCGTCTCATACTCATCGAAAAGACTGAGCCACTGAGGCGCCATATCCTTCATGGCTTGGCGTTCATCTTGCGCTTTGGTGGAGCAATCATCGTGCGGGGTTAAGTCACCAACACGGACCTCAGGGAGATCGTGAACCAAACAGAGGCTCAACACCTTGGAAAGGTCAAGGTGTTGTGGACAAAGATGCAATGCCAGCAGGCTCATGCCCCAAGAATGTGCGGCCACAGATTCTGGTGCTTCTACACCTGCACGAACCCAACCAGCCCGTGCTACGTTTTTGAGATGGAGCCACTCCAAGATGCCTTCGTCCATGCCCAAGCCAACACACAAGCCCTCAAAACCCCCACCCCTGTTCGCATAGCATGGAACTTGGAGAACCGTCGTGGTGGCAAGATGCATTGCATTACCTAAGCGAGGATGAATTGCTCGGGCCAATTCTTGAACGGTACCCCGAAGGTGGGCTCAGCGGTAAGGGTGATGTGTTCTCCACGATTATTCGTGCCATTGTCGGTCAACAAATTTCTGTGCTTGCTGCCGACGCAGTCTGGGGGCGCTTGGAATCATTTGTCGGTCGCATTAACCCCGACAGCATTTCCAAGAAAACGCCAGAAGAATTGGCTTCCTGTGGTTTAACCCGCTCGAAGGCATCCTACATCCATGGTCTTGCAAACGATGCAGAACGATTGCTC
>CALKDX010000031.1 GCA_938084455.1 Candidatus Poseidoniaceae archaeon | reverse complement strand
GGCTTACTTTCAGCGTTCTTGATGGCATTCGTGTATGCCTATCAACGTCAATCAGAGCGAAGTTATTTGCTAACGCAAGAAGAGGAGTAGCCCTCACTTCTTGATTGAAAGCATTCGTTCAAGGGCCCATAGAGATCCTGTCTGGATCGCTTCTGGAACTTCGATCTTGTTTGGCACCTCACCGTCAACAATGCGTTCAAGGACGTCCATCAGATAGGCTGGGTGAATCATGTACATCGTTGAGCAAGGACAGATTTCCTCGTCCAAGCATTCGATGTGCTTGTCTGGGTGTTCCTGAGCCAAACGAGCGACCATGTTGATCTCAGTACCGATGGCAATTCGTGCTCCTGGTGCTTGTTGAGCAACGTAATTGCGAATGTATTGGGTTGAACCATTTGCATCGCTAACATCAACGGTTGCTTTTGGGCATTCGGGGTGGACCACAACAATTCCTTCAGGCTCTCGTGTACGGAATTCCTCAACCTGTTCAACAGTGAATCGCTTGTGGACCGAACAAAAGCCGTGCCACAGAATGATCCGGCTGCCCAACAGTTCACCCATTGCTCCAATACCGGGAGTCCAAGTGGGCATGTGACGTTCATCAATGCCCATCGCTGCACCAGTGTTTCTTCCAAGATGTTGGTCTGGGAAAAACAAGACTGAGCCGTTCGGACCTGCGCGTTCAAAGGCCCATTCAAGTGCACCTGAAGCATTGGTCGAAGTGCAAACAATACCACCGTGGCGGCCAACGAAATCTTTGAGGTCTGCGCTGCTGTTCATGTAGGTAACTGGAACAAGAAAAGCGTCACCTTCCGAAGCAAGAGCAACCGGATCGGGACGGTCGATTGGGTCGGCAAGACCCGTTTGCTCGATGATTTCATCCCAAGCGACCTTGACATCGCTCAGCGTTGCCATATCCGCCATGGAGCATCCAGCCCTCAAGTTAGGAAGGATGACATGTTGGTGATCGGATGTGAGAATGTCGGCTGACTCCGCCATAAAATGCACTCCACAGAACACGATGTACTTGGCTTTGGATTCCGCAGCCATCTGACTGAGCATGAAGGAATCACCCAAAAAATCAGCATGCATGACGATGCTGTCTCGTTGATAGTGATGGCCGAGAATAAGCAAGTCTTCACCAAGCTGTTGTCTTAGTTCGGCAATTCTGTCGGAAATCGCTTGTTCTTCGACTGAAAGAGATGTGTCCATGAAATCCACGGAGCACATTGGCAGGGACACGGTCATGGTGACTCATTCCACCGACCAAGTGTTCCCTTTTGAATCAATCCACATCTGCAGAATTGATAAACCAGCGCCGAAACCCATCCACATGGTCTTCCAAGAGGGTGAGCGCTTGCACCTCGGTGCTGAGGCCGAAGTGTGGTCGGGCCGTTGGATGGGCCGGCCTGCAGTGCGCAAGTTACGAAGACCAAGGGCCTGGAGGCATCCCGACCTTGACCACCGATTAGGCCACCGAAGGATGATGAGTGAGGCTCGACTTCTGGTCCGGATGCATCGAGCAGGCCTTCCTGTTCCTGCCCTTCTTGATTTGGATCCTGAACAAGGCGTCATGATCATGCAAATGATCCCCGGAAGGCCGTTAATCGAAGTCTTGCGAGACCCGAAAGCCTCGAGAGAATTTCTACAACGGGCACTGGAAAGCACCGGTGCAGCCATCCGCAATGTCCACAGACTCGCCATCACCCATGGTGACCTTTCAACAAATAACGTCCTTATCGACGAAGAAGGGCATGCCGTGTTGATCGATTTTGGACTGGCCGTCATTGATTATGAGGTCGAGCGATTTGGTATTGACCTCCACGTCATCGATGAAATCCTCGGTGCATCGCACCCTGACATTGTCGGCGCTATTGACCACCTCTTGGCTGGCTATCAGGCGGAAGAGATGCGTCTTGGACCTGCTGAAGAGCAAACTGGTGGCGCGGTACCAACAGCCAAGGAAGTGCTGAGCCGTTTAGAGAATGTTCGCACCAGAGTGCGCTATCACGGATAGGATCATTCCATCAGAAGTCTGAGTTCTTCCACGCTTCGTAACTCAGCGAGGTAAATCTGTTCGATTGCGTCTTTGAGGTCTTGATCTTCTGCCGCTTCAAGTTGAATCATGACTTCGCCGTACACTGCTGCTGCCTGTGCTTCAGTCTCAAGTGAATACTGGAGCATCTCTGAGAAATTCGTAGTGTGGGTGATCGGGTGAGGGTTGCGTTCTGTAACCGGCACACCTTCCAGTTTGACGATTGACTTTCTTACAATGTTAGCATGTTCCAATGACTCCGTTGCTTCGCCATCAAACATGGGTGCGAGTTGTAGCCTGTGGATTCCTTTGACGTTCGCTGCGTAATGAGCGTACATGTTGATTGCGCGCAATTCCCAACCAAGGGCTTCGTTTAACTTGTCAATGAGGGCGTTTGTCGTCATGGTGTCATCTCTTAGGGCCTACGAAAGATTTTGCTCTTCCTCAATCCTTGGTAACCCATCCAAGATGGCCTACATAAACCCATGCTGGGCACTGAACCATGCTTAGATCCACAAGGCTTCGCCAGCCTTCCAACCAATGAACGCAAGAAGCGGGCACAACATCATCGTCAAACCGACGTAGATGAGCGCTAACGTGCTATCACCTCGGTCAAAGAGGTCAATGGTTTCAGCAGAAAAAGTCGACATGGTCGTAAATGCTCCCAACACACCGGTTGCAACGATTAAGGCTACATTGCTTGAAACTAAATTTTGAGCAACAGCCACCGTAAGGAAACCAAGAGCAAGCGAACCAACAAGATTCACCGTCAAGGTGGCGGTTGGGAAACCCTCGCTGCTCAACCATTCGCCCACAGCGTAGCGTAAAGCCGCGCCAATTGCTCCCCCGATTGCAACGAAACCAATCTGCTGGAGCATATTTGCAGGACCACTTCTCACCTAACAAGCCTGCCGGCAAGAAGACTTCTCAAACATTGATTTCAGGCGCACACCTCAAAGGCCACAACGCATGGGAGTGGCATGGGACGCACGGTTTGGTTTCTCACTGGGAACCTTGGAAAAGTCAAGGAAGCGACGCATCACCTTGAGCCGCTTGGGTACGATGTGAAGCAATTAGTGGTCTCAGAAGGGAGCATTATCGAGCCGCAAGCCAACGAACTAATCGATGTCGCGATGGCTAAAATTCAACAAGCCATACCGTTCTTAGCCAACCCTGATGATCTGCTTTTGGTTGAAGACGCTGGATTGTTTGTCGATGCCCTCGATGGATTTCCTGGTGTGTACGCCGCCTACGCTCTTCACACCCTACGCTGTGAAGGCGTTTTGCGACTTCTCAGCCACCTTGGTTCAGTCGACCCTGTCCAGTCGGCAAATTTGCGGAAAGCTTCATTCCAAGCCGTGGCAGCAATGTGGGTCAATGGCGAGGTACTGATTGGAAATGGCACTTGCCCGGGATGGATCGCTCATCAAAAAACCGAAGGCGAAGGATTTGGATTTGACCCCATTTTTGTCCCGTCCGATCTTGATGAAGACAATCAACCTCTCCCGCCGGGAACCTACGGCGTTGTAAGCACCCACGGGGCGACTTTCGGAGGCATTTCTATGGATGAAAAACAAAAGTTTAGCCATCGCTCAAGGGCACTTGAAGACTTGCTGCGGCAATTGCCATCAGCATGATAAGTTAGGGCACTCTGGAGTTGGTGAGGCACATGGTATTTCTGAGATGGATATCGGGGTTCTATGCCCTCACCGCCACGACGATTTACATCGCATTCGCAAGTGAATGGACCGATGAAGTCGGCTGGGGCTTCGTTGCTTCAATCATTGTAGCGTGCCTGATCTTCATTGCACAATCAGGTACAGCACCACAAAAGCGCCCACAACGCACTCGTGCTGCCACGCCACAAACCGTAATGGAAACCGAAGAAGAGGAAACGACGGAACTTGATATTCCTGAAGTGGTCACTGAAGCACCAATGGATGGTGCGACCTTGAGGGAGCGCAAACTTGCCAAAATTCAGGCTGCTGAAGCAAAGAAGGCTGAGGCTTTAGCAGCGGCTTCACAAAGTGAGGAAGATGAAGAAGAACTTGTTGAAGTCACCTTGGAGATGGAAGACGTGCACACAGCAGACGAATTTGTCGTCGAAGTGTCCCCCGAATCTGTTGAGGACGCCGACATCGAAGCCACGGTGAAGCAACGACGGATCACTCACGATGCTGTGAGAGAGCGCATCGAGAAGCGAAGACGTGGTCAGCTTGCTGAGATTCGCGCATCAACCGCTAAGATGTGGGAGGACCAGACGGCTGGAGAAGACATTGTGGCCCTGCTTCAAACACCAGGTCATGGACACTCTGTGTTGGTCGAACCTGAAAATCCTGAGGCAGGACACATCTACGGTGCCACATTCATTCGAATCGATGAATCTCGAATTCTAAAACTCCGAACGCCACTCGACAGTGGGTTTGAGCAAGTGAAGAGAGAAGAACAACCTGCTCTACCGGTGCTTTTCGACCCTGATGGAAAACCCCTCCCGCCTTTGCCACTGCCGGGTGGAGGCCCACTTCCGCTCCCTCTCCCTGCCGCAAGTGGCGCGCTTGCAGCCCTCAAGGATGAAATGAATTCTTAATCGAATTTGATTGGTCAATGTTCAAGCCTTGAACAACCATAGCAATTTCATGGAAGACTTGACTTTGAACCCACAAGTCGGACAAATCAACCGTAAATTAGCCCTCCTTGGGCTCATTTTAGTTTCAATTGCACCCACAATATCTGTCACCACCGGCTTCATTCTGAAGGCTGGTACGGTTGCTGTCATCGTTTTTATTGTCACCAAATTATGGATTTATTGCCTTCCTGCATTTTGGCATTTGAGGGTTGAGAAAAAACCGATTTCGTGGTCTAAACCAACCAACGGCGGTTGGGGCGTATCCTTGCTTTTAGGGGTAGGTATGATCATCGTCATCGTCGGTTCATATCTGTTGCTTGGGGACATGATGATCGACAAAGAAACGTTGTTTGAACTGCTCGAACCAGTAGGACTCACCACCCCTGCAACCCTAGCAGGTGCTATTTTCTTCTGGGTGTTCATCAACTCAGTGATGGAAGAATATGTCTTCAGATGGTTCATCACCTCAAAACTCGAGGAACTCGTCCAAGGGAAATGGAAGCCGATTCTGCTTTCAGCGGGAATTTTCACCCTTCACCACTCAATCGCTTTGATGATGTTCATCAGTCCCCTAGGCACAATCATAGCCTCGGTTGGCGTGTTCATAGGAGGCGCTATCTTTTCATGGATCTACTTGCAATACCGAAGTGTATGGGTTGCTTGGATTGCACATGCGTGCGCTGATGTTGCTGTGTTTGGAATTGGATGGCACCTGGTCATCGGTTTTTGAATCGGTTTTGGCAGTGATTTCTCGCCTTTAGTGGGCATTCCCAATTTATTTTTAATATACTGTGGAATGGTATGATTAATGCAGGAACTGCTGGATTAGTGTGTTTCATGGAAAAGTAACCCCCGAAAGCTTGCCCTTAGCGAATAAAGCGGCAGAGCGTAGAACTTGCTCAGTTTACTGAGTGATGAGGCGCTTTGGAAGGGCGCTGTGTGTCACCCTGACACATTGCGAAACAAGCAAACGGAGGAACCATGAAACGAAAGAGAAAACTAAACCACCACAAGCCCAACCACAACGGAATAAACCGGAAAACCGGAAAACGAGTTCCGAACAATCGGGCCTTTGAACCCGGCGATGGGGATAAAAAGAACAAACCGAAAAAGGACATCAGCGTTGATGAGGCAGAACGCCGGAACTTGCTAAGGCAGAAGCGAGCGGAATATGCAAACCTCGTCCGGCAAGATTGGCTGCAACAGCGCCAAGGACCTGCCAAACCGTGCTGTGAGACCGATGAAGATTGTGAGGCCAAAAATAACTGGCTGATGAAACAATTGGAATCGATTCGTTGCGAGACGATCGTCGATACAGAAACCGGCATCAAAGTTGGGCGCGTCATCCCGCTCAGCTTTGAGCGTCGACCTGATGTTCGGCCTCACATGCGTCACTTTGCAAAGGTGGCCAAAGAGGCCGGTTACACTCGCCATTGGTGAGGACACCACCTGATGTCGAACGGCATCACTTACCCCAAACGGGGGAGCCGGAGGTCGGGGGCTTCGGCCCCCGTCCCTCCTACACACTGACCTCAATCATTCATGCTGCCATTCTGGGGTTGCTCTGTTGATGAACGCTTGAACCCCGACTTCTTTGTCTTTTGAATCGAAAAGCGAGGCGAATGCTTCTGCTTCAATCGCAACACCTTCTGTCAAACCAACGTCAAGAGCGGCACGTACGGTCGCCTTTCCAACCCTGAGCGTGTTGGAGGACTTACTCCCGATTAACCGTGCCATCGCCATCGTCGATTCGAGCAATTCGCTTGGCTCGCAGACTTGATTCACAAGACCAACACGGTGCGCTTCTTCAGCGCCAATCATTTCCCCTGTGAAAATCATCTCCATCGTTTTACCATAACCAACCAAATTGGCTAACCGTTGGGTTGCCCCGTAACCAGGGATCAAACCAAGGTTGACCTCTGGAGTGCCAAACTTTGAGCGGGTGCTAGCGATTCGGATATCGCATGAACAGGCGACCTCGCATCCGCCACCCAACGCAAAACCATCAACCATAGCAATGGTAGGCTTGCTCAAGTTCCACAATGCTTCGACCGCGTTGTTCGCAAACATAACACGAATATCTTCGCTCTTTTTTCCAACGAACTCTGTGATGTCTGCTCCTGCGACGAAGGCGTTCGGTTTTGCCCGCTTTCCCTCTGGCGGGGCGTTTGGTTGGGCCCCAGTGAGAATCACAACACGAACATGGGGGGTCGATTCCACCCACTTGACCATGGCTTTGATGCCTGTCATCACTTCAGCGTTCAAAGCGTTGAGTTTATTCGGCCTGTTGATGGTGACCAAGGCGATTGAACCCAAATCTTGATCGGTATGAATAGGGTGTTCTTCAATGGTGATGACTTCACTCGTCGGGGCGCTCATGGTTTGGCCATGCCCCTTTGGTTCATCAGTCCACCGACCAGTGCAAAGCATTGGCCCATGAACTCAAAACCAAGAATACAAAGACCATGACCGTGTGAGAAAACTATGGTTGAATCGGAAGCCCCGCTCGTCATGGCAAAAGACATGGCCAAAAAGTATGGCGATTTCATTGCCCTTCATCCACTCAATGTGGAAGTTCATTCAGGTGAATTTTTTGGGGTCTTCGGCCCGAATGGTGCAGGGAAATCAACCTTTATCAAACTCTTAACCGGCCAACTGCGGCCGAGTAAAGGCCAAATTGAAGTGCTCGGAGTCAACGCAGTATCCGACCCACAGAAAGTCAAGGCAAACATTGGAATCGTTCCCGAATCCGAGTCGCCACCTTCATTCCTAACACCGACTGAATTTTTAGAATTCGTAGCTCGGCTGCGTCGAGTGGAAGACATTGAAACCAAGGTCGAACATTGGCTTGATTGGTTTGGTTTGGATGAGAAAAGAGATACGATGTGCAAAGACCTCTCCAAAGGACAACGGCAGAAGGTGATGCTTGCGGCGGCCTTCATCCACAAGCCAAAACTGCTGTTCCTCGATGAGCCCTTTGCCAACCTTGACCCGATTTATCAGCGCAAATGCAGGCAATGGTTGCTCGATCATGTCAAAGACGGAGGAACGATTTTCCTCTGTTCTCACGTTTTGGAAATGGCGGAACGTATGTGCAATCGAATGGCGATTATCAATGATGGTCGCGTGCTTGCAGCAGGTACGGTCAAAGGACTGAAGCAAAATCAAGACGAAACGCTGGAAGATGTATTCATACGCCTTGTTGGCCGTTCCATTGAAGATGTGGAACGCCTCGAGGGAACCAAGGATTCAGACGGAGACCACGAGGAGGAATGACCTGTGCCAGGCGCCAGCATTGTTTCCCGCGACTGGAACGATGTGGCCGAAGGTAAACATCCTACGCTCACTCCTCTTGGCACCTCACCCCAAGGCCAAGTGCTGCACGAACCCTTGCGTGGTTGGGCATCTTTTTCGGCCACATTCAGGGTGATGTTCAAAGAAGAAGGACGTAAAAGCATCGAATTTGCCAAAAAACGGCAGATTGTCCTGTTTCCGCTTTTGCTCACCTTGGTCACTGCGTTAACCACAATCGGGCTGCAATTCCTTGTGGGCGACTCTTCGGCTCAGGTCAGCGATATCGATCAAAAGACCTTCACTTGGGGTGAATTACGTTTTGCACTGCATTTGCCTTTGTTGATGTTCAGCCTCGGGATGGGGACATTCGCCTTCATCGGCCACGATGCAATTGTTCACAGAGCGGGTACCAAAAACTACCTCTTAGCCGCACCAGCGCTCCAACCACTACCAAACTCAGTGGCACACTTTGCGTATTTCATCAAAGATTTGTGTTTCTATGTGATGCTTATTCTCACACCTGTGATCGCCGGAATGGCGTTAGGAATCGCTTTGGAATTCGCCAATGGAATCAACACGCCACTCGAATGGGCAAGTCTTCCATGGACTTGGATCGCCATGATCATCACGCTTGGCCAAGGCCTTGCCGTCGCCTTCCTTGGATCTTCGCTGTGGATGCGAGGAAGACCATTCACCATCATTGGACCGATGGCCGTTGTTCTGTTTGGCGTTGCCGCAGGCATAGGGCAAATCAACCTCGATGGTGTCCTTTGGGGACTTTATGTGCAATCCAATCAGAGCATCGAGGTGGCTGCTGCGGCATTGGGTGGTTGTGTGCTCATCGGACTGATTGCGAGCGCTTTAATCATCGATGATTTCGATGTGTCCGTGGTTCAACGCAAGGAGATGTTCATGCCGATTTACAAGCGGTTGGGCTTCCTTGGCGATGGAGAAATCCGCCTCATTGTGGCCAAAGAATTCGTAGATTTATTCCGCTCTGGCTCCATCAAAAAAATGACGGTATCCTATGCCGCTCCGCTTCTTGTGTTGCTTGGTATGGCGTGGCTGGTGGATTTTGCTGAAGCTCCAATTCCAATCAATCTCCTCTCCTATGCCCCATTTTTGGGATTCTTTGGTTTCAACTTTTACTCATGGTTAACCATTCTTGATTCTCCAGAATTCATGAACGGATTGCCATTACGCGTCCCTCAACTGATTCGCGCCAAGGTCATTGTGTATTTTTTGGCAACGTCATGGATTTCGCTGATTTTTATCGTTCTTATGGCGTGGCAACTCAACGAATGGGCCTCCTTGCCAACCAGCATCATTGTCATGTTTGCAAACTCGATTTACATCGTTGCACTCACGGCATTCCTCATGGGGTTGCGGCCAAACAAAGCAATCTTTGACGCCTCGATCATGATATGGTTCTGGATTGGAACGGTCCTCCCTTTGCTCGGGTTGTTCCTGCTTTCGTTCACCCAAGGGGATGTCTCACTCTATGGCAACTGGTGGGAGCGTGCAAGTCAAGATGGGTTGGCAGCGACGGCCACAATGTACGACCAAACAATGGTTGAACAGGGCTACAAAGGCATGCTTTTGATTTCGTTTGGTTTGTTGCTCGCCTCTGCAGTGCTGTGGAAATTAATCGACCGACGATGGGGCAAAGCAGAGTTCTCGAATTGAAGTCGAACACGCTTTTTGCTGAGGTATCTTGATGAGCGGTGGGCAGCGCCCAACACCCATGGGTCAAGTGGTCGCCGTATGCGGAATGCCAGGCTCGGGCAAAGGCGAATTCGCTGCCGTCATCGCTGAGCAAGGCGTACCTGTCTTGTCGATGGGTGACATGGTACGTGCTGAAGTGCGGCGCCAAGAATTAGCGGAAAGCCCCGGTATTTTTGGAGAGATTGCGGCTCAACTCCGCGCTCAATTTGGTGAAGATGTATTGGCCGTCCGGCTAGCAGATGCGGTGGATGAGTTGCTCGCTAAGCACCCAGTTGTGCTGATAGAAGGCATGCGTGGGACTGCTGAACGTACCGTGTTTTTAGCGCGATGGGGCGAAGCATTTGCATCCCTGGCTGTTGATGCCTCACCAGATGTTCGTTTTGAAAGGATCCAGCACAGAGGCCGAACTGAAGACGGTGACAGAGCCGCATTCGAGGTCCGCGATGCGAGAGAAATTGGCTGGGGCTTAGACCTCATCATCGCCGAATCCGATTACAAAATAGACAACAATCAGGATCTCATTTCTTTCCGAAACGACTGTCAGAAATGGTACCTCGATTACACGGCGTGAACCCTGTGATTTGGCGACCTCAATTCGCCACGCAGGACTGCGGTTTTAGGCTGGTTGTTCACCCAAGTGTTATAGTCGGCCACAACCTGTGAGAAATTGCTTCGGCAAGGGGTGCGCGTATGGCGAGGAAAAACAAGAAAGGTGGGGGCAAGCGTCAGCGAGCCCAACAACGCGCTCAGTACGACGAATTGGACAAGTACCCCGTTTTGCCACCACACGCCTTTGCGCGCATCGTTCGAGACAAGCAAACGCTCAACATCATTTACCAAATCATCGAGCCCCCGATGACCAAAAAAGAGCAAGAGCAGCGCGACGAAATCCTTGACATCTTCATCCGATCCTTGACGGCAAACATCGAAGAAATCGATGCAAACCCCGAGGCCTACATCCGGACAGCCATGGACAAGGTCATCAAGGCCTATGGAATGAAAATCAATAAGAAATCAAAATCTAAGATTTTCTACTACCTCCGCCGTGACCTGATTGGCTACGGTGAAATGGACGTACTGATGAACGACATTAACGTGGAAGATATTTCCCTTGATGGAACAAATGTACCTATTTTTGCCTATCACCGAAAGTTCGAATCTGTTGAAACAACCTGCGTTTGGAAAACCGATGAAGAACTCGAATCCTATGTCATCAAACTGGCACAGCGATGTGGAAAGCACATTTCGGTTGCAGACCCATTGCTTGACGCAACGCTGATGGATGGTTCAAGAATCGTCATGAAACTTGGACGTGAAGTCTCAACCCGTGGTTCAGCGTTCTGTATTCGACGGTTCAAGGACGATCCGTTCTCTCCTGCAGACATCGTAGCGTTCCGGACCATGTCTTCGCTCATGGTCGCTTACCTCTGGATTGCGTTCCAGAATGAAGTGCCAATGCTGTTCGTCGGCGGTACGGCTTCGGGCAAAACCACCACCCTCAACGCCATGTGCATCTTTATTCCATGGCAAATGAAAATCGTTTCAATCGAATCCACACGTGAAGTCAACATCCCTCAGCCGAACTGGGTTCCCGGTTTGACGCGGCAAGGGTTTGGTGGCGAATCAACGGATGGTGTCATCGGTGAGTTCGAGCTGCTCAAGGCTGCTCTTCGTGAACGACCAGAATACATCATTGTCGGTGAGATTCGTGGTGCAGAAGCGTATGTTCTGTTCCAGGCAATGGCTACAGGCCACTGTGCGTATTCAACAGTCCACGCAGACTCAGTTGCATCCCTCGTTCACCGTCTTGAGAACAAACCAATTGACATCCCGCGTGTTCTGTTGCCTGCATTGGAAGCATGCGCAATTCAGATCCAAACCCGTATCAATGGAAAGCGTGTCCGGAGAACCAAACAACTCGTGGAAATTGTTGGAATCGACCCGAATTCACTCGAAATCATCACCAACGAAGTGTTCCGCTGGGACGTCACATCCGACGATTTCATCTTTAGCGGCAAATCGTATGTGCTTGAGAAAATCATGGTCAAGATTAACTTCTCACAAGACGATATGCGCCGAGAATTGAGAACACGAAAGCGAATCCTTGAATGGATGGTCCTCAATGACATTCGAAAAGCAGACCAAGTGTCTCAAATCGTTACTGAATACTACGTACGGCCAAATGAGATCCTCGCTCGAGTTGACGGATTACGTTAAGCCAAAAAGAAGGAGGGAGCATCAATGGACTTGACCGCATGGCAAAGGATTTGCAATAGAGTCCTAGGTCGCGTTGTCAAAAAGCGTGCTCGGGGCGACAAAGAACTGGCTGAAAACCTCGTCAAAGGCTCAATAAAGATGATGCCAGAAGTTTACTTGGCAACTGCAATTATGACGACAATGGCCATCACACTCATCTGCTGGGGGTTCGTCTCACTGTTCTTCATTCCCGACATTGGTATCATCGCCTATTGGGAGTCGATTCAAGATCCAGCGACCCTCGATTACTGCTTCGAATGGGAATATTGGAATCAAGACCTTGTCGATCCAACCCAACCAGGAAACGGTTGTGATGAATTCGCATACCAAGTGTTCCCTGCTGCGCTCAAAGGAATCATTGTGGCTCTCGGCGGCGTCATCATTCCATTTGGTGCATACAAATACAACAAAGGCGGAGCAAAGCGAGAAGCAGACCGCCGAGGTGCCATGATTGAGAAGTACTTGCCTTACGCTGCATCCTACACAGCCGCTATGTCTGCAGCAAACGCAACCCCGTCCAAAATCTTCAGGTCACTGGCAATGAACAAAGACATCTATGGCGATGTGGCGGATGACGCTGCAATGGTCTATCGTGATGTCACATTGCTCGGTTATGACTTGATTACAGCGATGAAAATGAGCGTCGATCGGGCCGCTTCAGTTTGGTTAACCGAGTTTTTCCAAGGTATGGTTGGAACGCTTACTGCTGGTGGTCAATTGAAACTCTTCTTCCTGAACCGAGCAGAGCACTACATGCGTGAAAACCGAACACGGCTTCAGATGTTCTTGGAATCGATCGCACTGCTGGCAGAATCTTACATTGTGGTTGCTGTCGCTATGCCCCTGTTTCTTATTGTCATGCTCGTCATTATGTTCTGGGTTTCAGGTTCTGGCGCCCAAATGTCTGAAGGCATGCTGTACGGAATCGTGCTTGGTTTCATTCCAATGATTCACATTTCATACGCCATTCTGGTATGGACAAGCAGCAAAGAGCAAGACATGTGAGGAGGTGAAAGAGCATGGCAAAGAAAAAGAAGAACAAGATCGTTGTTGAACTTGATTTGCCCAAGGACGATTCAACGCTCACAAAGTTGTACGCAATCCTGTTCGTTTCCATTCTTCTTGGATTGTGCACGGCCATTGTTTGGTCGACGAATTCTGGATTCATTCCAACAACCAACGGCGAGCCGATGTTCACCAACGTGTATTGCGGCGCAACTGCCAAAGACAGTCAAGGCAACAGCATGGGGGCTCAATTCCAGACCAATCAGAAGCCTTCCTACGCCGCCAATGAATCCTGTGCAATCCTCAAAGACGAACCTGATGTTGTTGAGTGGGTCGATGAAGAATGGACCTCGGTATCAAAACGAGGTAAAAACTTCGATGTGCCCGGAATTGATTCATCGCAGACCGGTGGCGTTGCTGTCGCTCAGCCTTTGTGGGCCAATTGCAGCGTGAGTGCGGACATACCCACTGAATACACGATTGCCATTCGATCGCAAGACGGTGACATCATCAATTTCCACAACGGTACAACTGACAATGACAACAACCCCGACAACGACAATTGTTACATGATGGTTGAAAACATTCCAGCCGACACTCGGTATGAATTCCTCGTGTTCTCGAACGAAGAGGGAAAGCAACTCTCGAAGGTGACCTTCGATGTCACCGTTCACTACTTTGATGGCATTCCTGCCAACATGAACAACAAATCATACTGGATTGGCCCTGAAGTCTCTCTTGGACCGAAGGACTTCCGCCCGTTCATCTTCCTCAACTTCTTCGGCATGAGTTTCTTCTTCTTCCTTTATCCTGCGTCCTGGTATTGGGAACGGGTTGAGTTTGCCAAGAACGAAGTGGAAGAAAAGTTCCCTGACTTCTTGCGAGATCTTGCCGAGTATTGGAAAGGCGGTCTTTCCATGACGGTAGCTGTCCAAACCCTTGCGACTTCAGAATATGGCGCACTGAATGACGAAGTCAAGAAAATGTCAGACCAACTCAGTTGGGGTATCAAATTCAGTGACGTGATTCGACAATTCGCAGACCGAGTTGGAACGCCGTTGGTTCAACGAGCGATTGCCCTCATTGCAGAAGCCGACAGAGCGGGTGGAAAAATCTCAGATATTCTCGTGACGGCTGCGAATGACTCGAGAGAATTGAAGTTCCTTGAAGGAGAGCGACGGCGGGCAATTGGGTCTTACATTGCGGTCATCTGGACCTCGTACTTCGTTTTCCTCGGCGTGATTGTCACGCTCGCTGTCGTCTTTATCCCTGCGATTGCAGGTTCCAACTCCGGTGGTGAAGACGGCGGAGACAGTGGAGGCCAAACGATTGGAAACATGACCATCCGTAACATTGACCCACTGTTTTTCTTGACCGTGTTTTACTACGGCGTGACGATGCAAGCGGTCGGTAATGGAACCATGGCGGGTTTGATGTCGACCGGTCGTTTCTCAACCGGATTCAAGCACTCCGGACGCATGATCATCGTATCCCTGCTGGTCTTCAACTTCCTCGCGTTCACACCGAACCTGATTGGAATTACTGAGGTACCAGGCCTGAACCCATCCTCAGGTGCCTTCGTACCTTCCGGACTCTATTTCGGTGGTTGAATGAAGCGCGATGAAGAAGCACAAGTGCACATCCTTGAGATGCTGACATTGTTTTGGTTGTTCTTCATGTCCGCAACCTTCCTCATTCGAGTTCACGTACCCGATGCACCATCGGTCGCACATGATTCTTCACTGGAGATTGCAGGCGATGATGCGATTCGTTACGCACTTGGGCTTGAGGCGGTCATTGAAGGTGAAAACCGACTGGAAGAGGTGCTCGGAAACGGAGAACTCGACGCTGCATGCACCCTGCTCCAAGAAAGCATTGCTGTCGGCAAAGAAGCCAATTGCTGGCTCACCCAAAACAGTGGGGTTGCAACGCCCTATGGGCCAACAGGCACCCCTGCAGGCGGGACTGTTACTGTTCATCACCTCGTCGTTGTTGGTGCTGATGCATGGACGGTTACCCTCGATGTGTGGGCGCGAGGAGGTGCTGCTTGATGCGCACGAGTGAACTTAACCGCTCCTGCGACCGTGATGCGGCACAAATGCTGTTGGCCACGGGCGTAGTGCTGCTCATGTCTTTGCTCTCGATGGCTATTTTTGGAGTCAAGGTTGCTGGACTTACCCTGCCACACGACACCGCCTCGGACGGTGTGATCATTACCGCCCAGGAAGTGGCCAATGGTCTTCCTGAACTTTCTGAATCTCGAACCCAACTTTGGATTGATGGAGGCCTTGAACCACTCGAAGCGGCTGAAACGGCAATGGACGGCGTGCACAACGATATGTTGCACCATGGTGAAGTGCGTGGCATCGAAGTCAAAATGATCAACATCGTCATTTCAGAAGTGGATTCAAACACGATTAACGTCACTGGAGAATTAGGCGTTTCTGACGGCGATGCAATGCTCACCACGTTGATCAATTTTGATATCACGCACGAATGATTAGCGCTTCTTGTGCTCGTTCCAAGCCACATCCATCAGATGCTTGATTCGATCTGTGTCGCTGCTCACCATCGAAAGATCCACGATTGGCCATGATGCAATCTTCGCTCTGTCCATGAGGCCGTTCTGAATGGCTCGAATACGTTGAAATCCGGCTAGGTATCGATCCGCTCTGCGGAAGGAGTGAGCGTCTCTGGAACGAAGCATGCCTTTGTGACGCTCTTCTTCACTGACCGCCATGACCACACCAACAGCGATGCCACCTGCTTCACGCCAACTTCGAAGCAATCGTTCGCTCGGATTGATGTGAACGCCTTCAATCAACAAATCAATGCCTTCTCTTCGGGCCCGGTCAATGGTTGCAACAACACCTCGCTCAACCGCTTGGCAGGTGTCAAGCCAGTCGATGACAGGCTCCCCTGAGTCCCCGCGAGAGAACGAGGAACGATGGAGATTAGCTTGGGTCCGGTCTTCATCGCACGCTCGCATGATTTCACGAATCGCATCCGTCGAAAGCAAGCGTGCGAAGCCAGAATCAGCAGCAAGTTGAACCGATGCGGTCGATTTTCCAGTACCGGTTGCTCCCGCAATAACAAGCAGGCGTGGCGCCCTGTCGGCCAGCGTGCGGGCGGCGTCTTGCCCCAAACCAACCTTACGAGCCATGAGGATGTGTGGGGATGGTGCCTTGATGAGTCTTTGCGCACAAGTTTGCTAAGATGAACGGATTTGACCCGACTCGACGACAACCGAATACCTTTGAGGGGACAGCACTTGGCGTCAAACATGAGCGCAGAACAGATGTGGATTGCCGGTGAATGGTGTGACGCAGAAGATGGAGCAACAGCAGATATTCTTAATCCCGCAACGGGCGAAGTTATGGCCACAACCCCAAAGGCAACCTTGAGCGATGTCGAACGCTGTGTGGCAGCATCCCGAGCCGCCCTCAACGACGTCTCCTGGAAGGCAATGGATCCTGCACAGCGTGGACGGATCCTCAACAAAATGGCCCAAGCCACCTATGCGAATGCAAAGGCACTAGCGGCCATCGAATCCAACAACAACGGCAAGACTTTCCGAGAAGCACTCTCTGAAATTCGCTACGGCGCTTGGACCCTCGAATACTTCGCTGGTTTGTCGGACAAAATCGAAGGAACAACAATCCCTGTCCCCGGTAACCGGCTCAATTACACGCTTCGTCAACCCCTTGGCGTCACCGCACACATCGTCCCGTGGAACTTCCCGTTGCAGTTGGCCCTCCGCTCAATCGCTCCGGCACTCGCTTCTGGGTGCACGGTGATTGCGAAGCCAGCGTCTTGGACCCCGCTCTCGCTCATCGCTTGGGCCAAGGCCATGGAAGAAGCAAACGTCGGTCTACCATCTGGTGTGCTTCAAGTAATCACCGGATCGGGCGGACTGATTGGAGACGCACTAGCAGGCCACACTGGCGTTGATGGTGTTGTGTTGACCGGTGGCGTTCCGACCGGCCAAGCTGTAATGGCAAAAGCAAGCGAGAACCTCACACCCGTCACCCTCGAACTCGGAGGAAAGGGTGCGAACATCATCTTCCCAGATGCAAACCTTCGATACGCTGCAAAAGCAATTTGCTTTGGCATCTTCATGAATGCAGGACAAATGTGCTGGGCGGGATCTCGCCTTATTGTCCACGAAGATGTGCATGACGAACTGGTCGAGGCTGTCGTGGCTGAAGTGGGCAAGTGGAAGGTCGGGCCTGGTATGTCAGAAGGCGTGCGAATTGGTAGCCTTGTTCACGAATCTCATCGAGCAGAAGTTCTTGAGAAACTCGAGGCAGGACTCGCCATGGGTGGAACTGTCGTCTGTGGTGGTAAAGCGATTGAAGGCGATGGAGCCTTCATGGAAGCGACCGTTGTCATTGGTGTTGACAAAGACAACCTGCTGTTCAATGATGAATTGTTTGGACCTGTGTTGGCCGTCACCAAGTTCAGCGATGATGCAGAAGCGCTTGCTTTGGCCAATGACTCGCCGTTTGGCTTGCTCAACGGCATCTGGACCAACAACCTCAGCAGGGCTCACTCGATGGCTCGCGATTTGGAAAGCGGTATGGTCTCCATCAATGAATACCCGATCACCTTCCCACAAACTGCCTTCACCGGTTGGAAGCAGTCCGGCATTGGTGTTGAACAAAGCCAAGACGCCATGCGCTTCTACACCAAGGTGAAGAACGTCAATGTCAAACTCTGAGGTGAATGCATGACTGTGGAAGTTGAAGACAGGGAAAACGGCATTCGAATTGTCCGATTGACCGGTGCTTCAGCAAGCAAATCGTTCTCAAGAGAATCGTTGCCAATCATCGCCAAAACCATCGATGCGGGTCTAAACAATCCTGAAGTCAAAGGTATGGTTATCACTGGAGAAGGCAAATTCTTCTCTGCAGGTGCTGACATTCACGCCTTTCAGGAAGCAATTGATGCGAACGATGCCCCTCAGTTGATTCGAGATCTCACCAACATCCTTCATCCTCTCTTGGTACGAATGCGCCAATCTGGAACCATCGTGGTTGGCGCCATCAACGGGGCGGCCGCTGGCGGAGGCCTCGGACTTGCACTTGCGTGCGATGTTCGAGTTGCTTCACCAAAGGCAAAGCTTGCAGCATCCTATGCCAGCATTGGTCTTTCACCTGACGGTGGCACAACGTGGCTGCTGCCTCGACTCGTCGGTGAACAGCGAAGCCGTACCTTCTTCTTTGAGAATCAAATTTGGTCGGCCGAACAAGCAAAAGATGCTGGGGCAATCGATGAAGTCGTTGAAGCTGATCTGCTGCTCCAGCGATCCCTCGAAATCGCAACCAACTGGAGTCAATGGGGCAATCATTTCCGAGAAGCCACAAAGCATCTGCTTCACGTCCAATCACAGAATGATTTCGAGACGCACCTCAAGCATGAACAAACCCTGATCGAGGCTGCAGGAACGACGCCTGAATTCGAAGAAGGGGTCTCGAAGTTTCTCAACTGATTACTCGAATTCGTCAAAAAAGGTGTACTCCATTTGTTGATGCATGTCATCGTATGCAGGATGTTCGGGGTTGCCACACCCGCATTCACCACATATACCATTGGAACTATCATCAACATGAATTAGGCATTCGCAGTTAATGCAAATGCAAAGATCATCATAATCAACTTCTTCAAGAGCATCTCCATGAAACGCTCTTGATTTCTCAAGAGAACCAATTGCACCTTGAGGATCGAACTTGAAATTCTCAAAATCGACCTCTGCAAAAAGGGTTTGAAGTTCATCATCAGGAACCTCACCCAATGACCTCCCGTCGTTAAGTTTCAAGTTAGCAATAGCATAACAAGGAGATTCTGCATAAAATGACCACCAGTCGGACTTTTCGTCTTGACCTCCTACATATTCCCTGCTGCATCCGGGAACTTCAAATTCAAGTTCAGTCCGGAGCTTGATCCAAGAAAGTTGGATTGGCCTTGCTATCCGCCAAATTACTTGACCAGGGTTCCAACGCGATTCAGTTTTTGAGATCCCAATCACCTCCGGTGGATTATCGATAACATCTTGCTCTGGCGTCGAGGCTAAACCCACGTATTGCTGAACAACGGTACCAAGGTTCGACATGATCTCTTCGCCGTCCTCGTAACGACCGATGGGGCGTTCATGCTCGGTTTTTCTCAACTCCGAAATTTCTTCATAATCGATGTAATTGACGAAAAATCGAGTCATTCATTCACTTCCTAAATTCTCTTCAGAAGGCATCACCCAATCCATCGCAAATTCTTCATCTTCATATTGTGGATCTGCAATTAAATTACGGGCATATTGAATTGCGGCTGGCCCCAAGAATCGGCCCCAGAATTCGTTGTGCTGCTTCCATTCGGTTTCAAGAGCCTCAAATTGGGTCTCATAAGCAATTAATTCTGAGGCGAGTTCTGCAATGTACTGATTCAATTGCCAGTAATGGATGCCACCTGCACCTTCCATGTTTCGGAAGTAAGGGTCGATATTTTCTGGTTTTTTGAGCTCTTCGTCTAACTCAATAAGACCAACAAGGAAATCTTCAAAGATCACGACCATAGCATTCCCATTTCCGGCCATAAAGGGTAAATTAACGGTTAGGTATTTGGATTTATTGACCGAAGGAAAACTACATATCTAAGGAGTAAAAGTACCTTCTATGCCACTGTTTACAGAACACGAAGCGACTCAGAACGAGTTTACACACTTACAAATTAATCCTGGGGATGAGGAAACTATCGAGTTGGAAGACATCCAGGATTATCATGAAGGTACTGATTCACTAAACAACAAAATTGCTCGTTTTAGATTCAATGGAAAAAACCTAATGAAAACATATCTTCCCTTGGAGGCTAATCCAAGAGAACCAGGCTCTTCTACTGCCGTGACACGTATGCGTTTAACTCTTAAAGAAACCGCTGAGACATTTCATTTGAAAAATAATGGATTAACAATTTTTGCTTCTTCTGTCGAATTTGAAGAAAATAAAGTGATGATGAAAAAAAATAAAGTGATGATGAAATTCGATAGAGGAAATCAAGGCATTTGCAACGGTGGTCATACTTATTTCACCATAGCAACTGCTTTATCCAGAGCAGAAATCCAGGCAGAGAAGGACTTCTACGTTAATTGTGAAGTAATTGTTCATCCCGCAGGAATGGGAGACGAAGAGATCAGACTTGCTACGGTAGAGATCTCAAGGGCTAGAAATACAAATTCACAATTAAAACCATTTTCAATGGCAGATCAACTCGGTTTTTTTGACCAAATGCAAGAGATTATGGGCGAAAATAAAAACTTAGTATCATGGCATGAAAACGATAGTAGTGCAGTTAATAACGCAATTCAAGTCACCGAATTATTGCGATATCTGGCTTGTCTTAGTCCAGACATGTTTGCGCACTCTTATCTTCCCTCGCCTAATTCTAATCACAAACCTGCATCCACAGGTTCTAAAGCCAAGATTTGGGACCCATGGTTCACAAAATGCGAAAATGGAGAGAGACCCATACTATCAAGTATGTATCCCATGATAATCGAAATCATCTCTTTAAAGGAATATATTGCTGAAAGGATTCTTACAAGTGAATTTCCAAGTAACTTCAGAATGACAAATTTATGGCAAATCTATATGGGTGCAGGAAGTGAAGGTCACACGAGAAAGAGCCTACTGGACCAAGAAATTGATGTTATAAATTTGGGAGTTACGGTTGAGATCATGATACTTGGATTGCTGAGAGATAACGTTGCTAGAGTAAGAAATAATCGCGGAAAGACTACCATGATAGGTTGGTATAGAATGCCACAAGAGTTAGTAGACTTGAAACTCGACGCCACTATGTCCGCCCTCGCAAATGTATTCATGAGTTCTTCTAACGATGCAAAAGCATTCATCAGAGCCGATTCTGCTTACAGTAATCAAATGATTAAGTGGGATCCAGCCTTGGATCATACCCCAAAAGATCCTGTGAAGTTAGTTGATATTGAAACTCTTAAAGTCTACATGTCGGAGATGAATGCCGACGTGGCTGATCATATACTTGAACCTCAATCTGGCAGAATGATAGCCTGCGAGGATGGAAATCAAAACTACAAAGAGATAAGAGATGAACGATGATGAAATTCTGCAATTTGTGTGGAGAAGAAGTCGAAGAGTTCATCGATGGATGCCATGTAAAGGACCGCACTTCATTTTCAGAAGTTGAGCAAGCTGATAACGAAGATAGGCACATGAACATAATTCACCTTTGTAGAGTCCATCATGACATGTTTGATAGGACAAAGGCTTTGGGAATTGCAGATTTAGGGTATGATAAACAATTGGTTTACGTCAGATGGAACTGTTGCAACGATGGTATTTGTATAAAAGAACCAGTGCAGCCATTAAGAGATTTATCCTTAATCCAATGGGGAGGTACGGGGAATAAGATCAAGCCAGAGTATATCAAATGGAAAAACAACAATCTCGAATGTACCCACGTGAAGGATTTTTGCGCCATTGTACCTCCAAGACATGAATCTGAAAAGTGCCAAAGATAGAGAATAATAATAAAATTGTTAATTTTATTGAAGCCCATGAAATATACAAAAAATATCAAATTACTTTACTCGGTTTTTGTCTACTTTAAAGCGCAGCAAGGCCACCGTAAGGCAGCATCATGTGGTGATGCAGCGACTCATAGTTGCGCACCCACCCTTGAGACTCATCTCTAAACTGAATCATTGGGGCAAAGGTTTCGTCCATGAACCGCCATTGATGAACAAGCATGCCAAACTTCCCTCGAAGGCCAAACATGCGCTGCATGGTGAATTGGTGACGTGATACGAGGATAAGTTCCTCTGTCCTCATGCCACGCATGTGTTTTCGGATTCGGCTTCGAATTTTTCGAAGGATATCTTGCAACTCAATGTCAGGGTG
>CALKDX010000030.1 GCA_938084455.1 Candidatus Poseidoniaceae archaeon | reverse complement strand
ACAGGATCTCTATGGGCCCTTGAACGAATGCTTTCAATCAAGAAGTGAGGGCTACTCCTCTTCTTGCGTTAGCAAATAACTTCGCTCTGATTGACGTTGATAGGCATACACGAATGCCATCAAGAACGCTGAAAGTAAGCCAATTTGCATAATGATGTTGGAATACACCGTCAACTCAGGTTCCCAGCTGTGCACATGGACGGTAACCACGCCGTTTTCATCCTCCTCGAAATACACAAGGTGTTCGGGAAGCACTTGAGGGCCAAACTGGTGCAATTCATCTGATGTCAACAGCATGGTTTGATTCTCTGTGAAGTTGAGGAACTGAATTTCTCCGTCCATGTACTTGGTTTGCGGACTGGTTGGATTCAAGTGATCGCGTGCGGACCAAGCAAGAATCCCGCTGTTCATGGACGGATCACTCACTTGGTACTTCGGATCGCTGGCTAACCACTGAGCGTCACTGCTGCGGTTGTACACCACGAGTCGGTCCGTTGCTGTCACATTGACCGTTGCTGCCAAGAATTCGTCATCGAAGACAATGTCAACAATCGTAGCGTTGGACATGTTCACCTCTGTGCCCCATCCCGACAAAATTTCATCTTGTTCGGCTGACGCACTTGCATTGATCTCTTTGATGGCGATTGAACCGGTTGTTCCAATTCGGGCAAAGTGGACTGTTGTTGGTTCGTCTTCATAAACCACTGCGAGTTCTAAATCAGAGGCTTGGACATGGAGAATTGGTCTTTGACTGAGGTTGATGTCGACTTGGGCACCGATGAAATCCACTCCACTAAGCGATCCATTGGAGAGCATGACCACATAGGCACTGGTTTGGGATGAGGTGATGAGGATGCGTTCAGGACGTTCCATTTCCTTTGAGAGGATCATTTCGAATTCATTTGTTGATGTTTGATCGCCCAAATCAAAAATCATCAGAGTTGTTTCGTTGGCTATGGCAAGATGATCATCCTGAACATCAAAGGGTGAATCAAGATCGATGCTCCCATTCAAGATCTCATAGGGCTCTTGTTCAAGCTTGCTTAGATCGTGAATTAGGAGCACTGCGCCTGTGCCCTTGTTGTCAATCGTCGCCATCCAACCGTCAGCAGCGGCGACATCCTGTGGTGCTTCTACGCCTCCAGCAGGAAGGCTTTGGTGACTTAATTCCCATGTTAATAGAGCAAATAGGACCACAAAAATAGCCAAAACAATTGTTCCAGTTTCCTTGCTTGATGGTTCACGGTATCGCTTGACTACGCCCTGAATGCGGTCAACAACAATCCCAAATGCCTTTTTCGGGTTGGTCAGCACGGTGACGACTCTTGAATTGATGGTGCGTTCATCGAATATGCTCCACCAAGGGTCAGAGGTCCGGCCAGCCAAACTGACCGCCAAGCTGGCGACAAGGACACCACCAATAATGTCGACAAACCAGTGAATGCCGAGGTAAATAATAGCGAATGCAGTCACGACAATGTAGACCAGCACCAGGTGCCTGTAGCGATTCCAGCGGCGATCTTCATCGAATCGAGTCAAACAAAGCCAGACTGCGAACGGTATGCCGATGTGGAGGGAAGGGAATCCGTTCGTGAACGGGTCAATTCTTCTGAACCAATCGGCAATTTCGGGCGTTAAATCATACGCTAGAGTTTCCATACCAGGAATGTAATCACCTGTTACCCTGACGTTGAAAAAGAGGTAGAACGGGATGGCTATGAGGTAGACCCAAGCCAGTGAAAGTGTCATCCGGTCTGCGATCCATCGGTCGTCAAAGAACGCAAAATAGAAGATTGAAACATAGCAGATGAACATGTAACCGGCCACATAGAAATGCGTCAATAATGCAGTTAGCCAAGGCGCCTTGAAAGCCTGTTGAACATCGTAAGCAAGCGAGCCCTCAATAGCAAAAATCCAAGGTGTCATGTCGAGGCCAGTGTTTGCCATGATGAGGCGATCGAGTTGGTCTAATGCGTCCTTCGAATTGTAAATGGTGAAGACGATCAGAATGTGAATCCAATACCGCCGAACAAAATCAATGAACGTCGGTAATGTGACTTTCATCCATGGTTGCTTGAAGACCGGCAATAACACGACGCCAAGCGCTAATGCGCTCACCATCCATGTTAGGTAAATGCCGTCCAATCAGTGACCTCCAAGTGTGCTGGGGTTGCATAGGCTTCATGAAACCCTCGTCGAAGAGAAGCAAGAAAGGGGGGTTGTCGCACTCACCATGCACCGTGGACGTATGGGCGGCCGTTGTCTGGGTCTCGACGGTTTGCAAGATCCCAAATCCTTTCAAATCTGTAAATGCCACTTGAGCACCCAATGGACCATTCAAATCCTAAAGCGTAATTGCCTACTGTTCGAACTTGAGGCTTTTCTTTGGGATGGGCCTCAACTTGCCTGCGGAGTGTTTTGCTTGCTTCATCCTCATTTCGCATTGGGGAACATTTTGCACACGGACAGGCATGACGCAGATCATCGTAGGTGATGACAAATTCTGATCCGTCATCATAAGTGAGCGCAACGTCAACGTCCCTTCGCTCAAATCGTCTGAGATTGGGCATTTCTTCACTCATTTGATTCGCCTCAAATAATTTCCAAACCAGGTCCAGAAGAATCAACAATTTGGTCTTGAAGAGCAGCGACAACCTTTCC
>CALKDX010000029.1 GCA_938084455.1 Candidatus Poseidoniaceae archaeon | reverse complement strand
TTGAAGGGGTTGCTCCCCAAAGTGAACTCGAGGTTGGCCGATTCAACGGCATATCCTGCAGGCAGAAGGTTGGATTGCAAATCGCAACTCATGAGCGCCATTGTTTCGAAAGGATAGGTGTTGTATGACACAAGAAGTTTGGATTCATCATCGTAATTTTGGTTTGGCGTTCCGCTGTCGATGAACGTGTCCATACATGCAGGGTAAAGACCGTCCACTGTGCCATTCCCGTTGCTCATGCGGAATTCATACCGATCGCCGCCAAGCCAAGTGGACTCTGCTGAACTCACAAGGAAATTCGAAGTGGTCCACCCGCCGTACCGTCCGTCAGAATCGAGGTGCGCCATACGCCAGAAGTACATGTTCCCAACATCGAGTGCATCCGTTCCAGTGAAGTTGATGATGCCGTCGCTGGAAGCGAATGCCGAACTTGACGAGGTTTTCACATCCCATACTCGGTTTCGGAACTGTTCATCCGTTGCCATTTGGAAAGCGATGTCGTAGGAGGAAGATGCCGTGCCGTCCCATTCAATTGAAGGCGTTGTGTTGGCTGAGAAGTTGTGACCTGATTGGTTCCAAACTGCTTCGCCTTGAGCAGGCGCTGTGAGGCTCACGCTCGGTAAGGTCGTCCCTGTGCCCCAAGCATAGGTGATCTCTACGGATGGCTGATCGGCTTCAATAGATGCTTCTGAGGAATGGAATGTTGTTGACACGGTACCTGTGGAGGAATACGCCCCGTTGTCACCACGAGCCACGATGACGTAATCAGCAGGATCGTTTGTTGGTGATTCGATCCATTGCTGCAGGCTGTCGGTGAAGCTAAACTCGAACCGGGAGGCAGTTTGGGAACCATTGAGACCTGTGTCTGTTGCGGTCGAGGCGTATTCACGGCCGCCGTCGTCCCAGTTGTTTGCGTTCGAACCGCGGTTCCAAGTCACTTCGTCTTCAATCCAGACGTTTGATTCCATTTCGTGCATTGAAAGCATGGTGGAGCCGCTGGCGGATTGGCGTTGTAATTCCACATTTGCGTCGAGGATTGTAGCGTTTGCTGGCAAGCCAAGCAGGCTGAGATCCATGCGGAAGTGAATCATTGATTCCTTGGTCGAGGTGAGGGTTGCAACCATGGTTGACGAGGAACCGTACTTGGTGTTCCGGCTCAATTGGTTCGCATAGGTGTCTTCGATGAAGTCGATTGGAAGGCCAAGGTCATCCACGTCAACGCTGAGGCTGGCCGTGTTGTCCCCGTTGTCGGTGACATCGTGAGCAGGAAGCAGGAAGGATTCGTCAGACCATGCGCCGAGGGTCCCTGTCGAGTCCATGCTCCTGTACCGGTAATGCACTTCTGAACCGTTGTCAAATTGCTCGCCGGAAGGAATTTGATAGCTTCCTGAGGCCCCTGTGGTGGTGAACGAATTCCACAGAGACGAGTAATGCCATTCAAGATCGAGTTCAGACTTGAAATTTGGTTCGAGGGAAAATTGGTATTCGACCGCTTGACCAACCAATGAGGTGTAGGCAATCGTTGGGGCTCGGTCAGCGGTGAGGATGAAATCGTCGGTCATCAATGATTGACCGTCTTCAGCAAAGACGGATGACATTGAACCACCGTCTCCCGCTGCTGTAGCGCTGGAGACCACGGTCAGAGATGGACGGTTGTTGACCGCTTGACTTTCGAGGAGGTCACACGTGTAGAGGGCTCCGTTTCCAGCGACTAACAGGTTGAGTTCGCTGTTGTTCGAGGCTGCGGCTTCTTGGGCATGGGCTGTGACATTCAGGCTAAAAGTTCCGTTTGCAGAAGCACGGAACGGTGGTTCCCATGCACCCCGATCGCTAGCTCCATCAGCACCTTGTGCATCCCATGGCAAGTTGGTGTCACTTTGCATCCATGTTGCCTCAGAATCGTTCCAGGCACTTGCGTGAGCGGTGTAGATGTTAATTTGGGTTGCGGAAATTGAATCGGTTGTGCATTCAAGGTCAAGCGTAGCCGATTGAATGGATGAGGAGGAAGTGAGGTTCATCGGGAATGTGAACAGGAGGCGACTTTCTTGTCCGAACTCAGAAATTCCGACGCCTCCTTGGTCGGATTGGTTGCCAACGGTGTTTGGATTTGTATCAGAAATGACGGTGTCATAGGTTGGAGCGTCGGAAGTAGTCACACTGAAAACGACAGGCTGCTCGTCAAGTTCTCGCCATTCTGGTACGGCTTGAGGAACGAACAGATCTGCGATAAGGAACATCATCACGAGCATGATGACGGTAGGGGTTCGACGGGGTTCGGTCGCGCTAGGCATGGGGCTCACTCCCGTGACTAACTGCTCCATATACTGTCTTTTCGCTTCAACGCCATCCTAAGGCCGTTCTGAAATAGAGGAATTCCTCCGTTTTTTGGGGTGTCAAAAGCCGTTCTAAAGCGTGCGAATGTTGAAGGGCGCTCGCCGTCAAGAGCAGGGCATGAGCGAACTTTGGGTTGAGCGTCACCGTCCTCAAGCGGTAAGCGAAATTCGTGGTCAACACGCGGTCGTCGAAAGGCTTACTGTGTATTCCGAGAAGAAGGAATTCCCTCACCTTTTGTTCGCCGGCCCACCAGGAACTGGCAAGACAACAGCCGCCATGGCATTGACAAAGGACGTGTTCGGTGAAGAATACCGGCGAAATTTGCTTGAAATGAACGCCTCCGACGAACGAAAACTGGAAAGCATTCGAACCAAAGTCAAGCAATTTGCTCGCACATCGCCCTACGGCGGTGCTCAATTCAAAATTATCTTCTTGGATGAGGCCGATGCCCTCACCAACGATGCTCAAGGTGCGTTGCGAAGAATAATGGAACAGTACGCAGAGACATGCAGATTCATTCTCTCGTGCAATTATTCGTCGAAAATTATCGAACCGATTCAATCTCGGTGCGCAGTGTTCCGATTTCGACCTCTCTCAGATGCAGATGTCAACGCTCAAGTCCACCATGTTGCAGAACTTGAAGGCGTCACGCTCGAGGAAGATGCAGGGGATGCATTGACCCGGATATCACAAGGCGATCTTCGCAAGGCACTGACTGCATTGCAAGTCTCAGCTGCAATCAATATGCACATCACGCGTGACCTCATCTACGAAACTTCTGCAACCGCTCCACCTGAAGCGCTCCACCAATACCTCATGGCGTGCAGGGACGACGGATTCCATGCTGCTCGCCGACGGTTGCGTGAACTCTTGGATCGTTATGGCCTCGCAGGGACCGACTTTGTCAATCAATTACATCGTGAGTTGTACACCGCTGATTTTCTCAACGAAGATGCGAAATTGGACATCACTGAATGGATGGCTGAAGTTGAATACAGGTTGGTCGAAGGTGGCGGCGAGCAAATACAACTCGATGCTTTGACTGCACGGCTTGTCACTCACCTTCGTTGATTTCACTTTCACTTTCAGTTCATGGGTGAATGAAAAGAACAGGGTAGGCGCATCCCACCCAGGGCCATGGCCAACACCACATCACACCTGCTCGACGCTCTTTGTTGGACGCCTGCTGCACCCTTCATTCGGGCAATTAGGCGCCACTCTATTGCAAGGAGGACCCGTGATGAATACGACGTGCATCGAATCTCAAAGCTGCTGTCAACCATCATGCTAGCGCATGGTGATTTACTTTCATGAAGCGTCGCTTTCGGGCAACTCTTCGACAATGCGTAGGGTCCACTTGTACTCGCGTGTGTTGACCCACGGGTCTCCATCTTCAGAGATGAGGACAGTGATATCATGCACACCTACGTTCAATCCCGTCCCAGAAAGAAGGATTGCGAATGGTTGATCGCTGTCCCCGTGAGGGAGCAAGTTTGGTGCTGAACGATTATTTGCCGTGCGGCCTTCGTTAATTCGTACCTCATTTGTGTCCCAGAATGAATCGTTGGAGGGAAGTTCGAGGTTATCGACGTTGTTGTTATTCAACTCAACCGTCACCGTTGCTCCGTCTGAATTAACGTTGTCTGCAAGGCCGAACAACAACCAGACTTCGCCTTGCAGCGAAGCATCCCGCGGGACGGTCCAGGTGATGACGCCATCCTTTCCATTGTCGTCAGCGTAGACGAGGGATTCTCCGTCATCGGTTACGATGGTCCATTGGCTTGCAAGTTGCGGAGCAACAACATCGCCCAGTGGCGGGTTGACAAGCATGAACGAAAGCGCGAGGAAGGTAAACATGTGAAGGAAACCAGATTTGAACCAAGTGCCTTTTGTGTAATGTTCCATGAACCTCGCTGGCATAATCATGCGGTGAACCTGTGGAATCAAAACGATGAGGGCCAGTGGTAAGAGGTACAAAATATCCGATTTTTCTTGGTCCGTGACAGGCATCAAGACATACCGCATAAGCAAGGTAACGACGGTTGAGAATGTGAAGACCAGCCACATGGATGCGGTGTCCGCTCGTTCTTTGGCAACGTAGGTCACCGGATCGAACGCCTCAATGCCCATGTCCTTACCAGTGCGTCTTTTTTTACGCTCCTGATTGCCATCAGAGGACCTTCGCTTTTGCTCTGCAGAGGCTGCGGCCATTGCAGTGTTGATGTCCACCATAGCCTGTCCTATGGCGTGAAGTGAATGAAGGCTACGGTCGAACAACCATAGAGAAACGGCCGTATGCTTCAAAGGGGGAAGGCGGCACGGGGGAACCAAGCCGGGGTGGCGTAGTTGGTGGCGCGTCGGACTCATAGGGCAGCCTTCAAGGCAATCGTATGACGTGCAAACCCCTTGTGGTGTCTGAGACATCCGAAGGTCGCGGGTTCAAGCCCCGCTCCCGGCACCAAAACAATCCTGTAACCTTGCGTACATGCTCGACAAACGGTTTAGTGGAAAGGCGATTTGCGAACCCTTGATGTGCCCTCGGCCGCTGGGAGATTCATGGTTGATGTTCCAAGTCCAGGCCAAAAGGTAAACCTCGAGGTTGAAACTCACAATGGGAAGACTGTGCTTGAGGGGATTGTCCTTCATCCGGCTGCCCGCGCCCACATCACACTCAAACTGGCGAATGGATATAATGCAAGTTACCCGCTTGAATCAATTCACTCCATTACCGTGATCGGAGAACATAATCCCATTCCAGCAACCCAGCAAGAGGGGGTTGAATCACCAACCGATCTTCCACGAATTCGAATCCTTCACACAGGCGGTACAATCGCCTCGAAAGTGGACTATGCGACCGGGGCAGTCGTCGCTCGGTTTGAACCTGAAGAACTCGTGGCAAGCCTGCCAGAACTCGCAAAAATCGCACAAATTGAAGCCGTAAAGTTGGGCAATATGTTCAGCGATGACATCCGACCACAGCACTGGAACGCCATCGTCCAAGCCTCGAAGAAAGCGTTCGATGACGGCTGTGACGGCGTTGTGGTTACCCACGGGACCGACACACTCCACATCACATCAGCCGCTGTCGGCTTGGCTTGGTCTGGTCGGGGAGGGAAATCACCGGGAACCATCGCCTTCGTGGGATCACAGCGTTCCTCTGATCGGGGTTCATCCGACGCCGCTGAAAACCTCCTATGTGCAGTCCACTGGGCTGCAAACGCACCCAAACCCACTGGCACGGTCGGAGATTCAACCGTCGTGGTGATGCATGCGGGCCCACATGATGGTTCATGTGCAGTCCTACCCGGCACCGGGGCAAGAAAGATGCATTCATCGAGGAGGGATGCATTCCAGCCGGTGAATTGTGAGCAACTCGGTGAAGTTCACATCGACAATGGCACCCTGACTCATACCCTCAATGCACGCTACAGCGATGTGTTGGCAAGCGAAACCCACCGCCTAACAACAGAACGCCCGGACGCTTACGAAACGGGAGTTCGAATCGCGCAATTTACCGCAGGACCATGGTTGCATGCTGAACACATAGAAGCTGTTGTTCAAAGCGGGGTTCAAGCCATTGTCGTTCATGGAACCGGTCTCGGCCATCTCCCAATTGATGATCCGGGCAAGGACGCACCTGAAAACACAAAAGTTTGGCGCACATTAACTCGATGCGTCAACAGGGAAATTCCAATCGTCGTCACATCGCAGTGCGTCAACGGTCCGATCGACATGAACGTCTATTCGAAGGGAAGGAAACAAATGGACATGGGCTTGATTGGCCATGGAAGTGTGGCATCACCTGAAACCATGATTGTCAAGATTCATTGGGCTTTGTCAACCTCAATGACCGTGGGCGATGCAATTGCTGCAGACTTGTGTGGCGAGAACCGCAATGACCTCATGTCTTGAGCGTTCTAATGAAAAACCGTGACGGAGTGGAAGGTGCATGGCAGGCAACTCGAGTGAGCGTCTCGAAGACCTCCAATACAAGCGTGAACAGGCACGCCTTGGTGGGGGTCTGAAGCGCCAAGAAGCCATCCGCGCCAGTGGCCGCGGAACTGCTCGAGACCGAGTCCGTATGTTGCTTGATGAAGACTCATTCATCGAACTTGATTCATTTGTCACCCACCGCACCACCGACAATGGCATGTTCCTCCATCACACCCTTGGCGATGGTGTCGTAGCGGGTCATGGAACCATCGATGGTCGTCGCGTGTACTGCTTCGCCCAGGATTTCAGTGTTCACGGTGGAAGCATGGGTGAAATGCACGCTAAAAAAATCGCTAAAGTTGTTGAAATGGCTGAGCGAGTCAAAGCGCCAATCATCGGGCTTTGGGACGGCGGTGGACAACGCGCTCACGACGGAATCTCTGCGCTCGCAGGCACCGGCGAGTTGCTCGACCGGTTGGTTCAGTGCAGTGGCCGTGTGCCGATGATCTCGTTGGTGCTCGGACCGGTTGTTGGTGTCTCAGCGCTTGCAGCAAGCCTTGCTGATTTCACCATCTTGGGTGAAGAACACGGGCAATTGTTCCTTTCCTCACCGTTGGAAACACCTGAGGTCATCGATGGCGAGGTGGATGCTGCCGGCCTCGGTGGTGCGAACCTCCATGCCTCACGATCAGGAATTGCCTGTATGATTGCATCTGATGAGGAAGACGCATGCACGCTTGCAGCGGAGATTCTTTCCTACCTGCCCGACCACAACATGGCAGACCCCCCAGTGGAAGAAACTGCGGATCCAAAAGACCGCAAGAACACCATCCTCGAAACGCTCGTCCCCGACAATCCAAACAAACCATACGACATGGTGAAAGTCGTTGAAGAAATTGTGGACGATGGAATTTTCGTTGAATTATTCGAGGCTTATGCAGACAACATCATCATCGGGTTTGCGCGCCTCGAAGGACGGACAATTGGCGTCGTAGGCAACCAACCGAAGGTCCTTGCTGGTTGTTTAGACATCGATGCCTCGATCAAAGCCGCCCGTTTCATACGAACATGCGATGCCTTCAACATCCCACTTGTCACATTTGAAGACGTCCCCGGATTCTTACCGGGTGTTGTCCAAGAGTGGGGTGGAATCATACGCCATGGCGCTAAACTGTTATTTGCCTACGCAGAAGCAACCGTGCCGAAATTGACCCTCGTGACTCGAAAGGCGTACGGAGGGGCATACCTGGCGATGTCTTGCAAACACCTGCAAAGCGATTATAACGTCGCGTGGCCAACGGCAGAACTTGCGGTGATGGGCGCAGATGGAGCGGTAAACATCATCCACAGACGGGAAATCAATGCGGTACCTGATGATGAAAAAGAAGGGGTGCGCCAACAACTGGTCGCCGAATACAAGGCCAAATTCGGTGATCCATACGTCGCCGCCCGCAACGGATGGTTGGACGATGTCATCGAACCTGATGAGAGTCGGATTCGATTGTGCAGAGCCCTCAATATTTTGCGCTCAAAGCGTGAATGGAGCCCACCTAAAAAACACGGAAACATTCCATTGTGAACTCATTTTTTGTTCTGTGCCCGAGCCAACAGGCCACCACTGCTCGCCGCTTCGTGTGGAACTTCTTCTTCCATCTCAACCAGTTGCGCCATGGTTGTCGCATCTTTGCGACGAGAAACCAAGACCACAAGCAACACGATTACGACCACAAATCCGAACATCAAAACGACACCAGTAAGGACATAGGTGCTGCCTTCAGACTCTCCCTGTGTAGTGGTCGGTGCCGGAGTTGAATCTCCAGACAAATTCACGTTCATGTAGGACACTGATTCGATGCCTAAATCTCCATCAACAACCGCCACTCGAATCTCCACTGTACCGTTTGCATCGGAAGGGTACTCAATGAATGTGAGGCATCGGTTGGTTGAAGATGAACTGTCAAAACTACATGAATGGCTCAAATTCTCTAACATTGTACCGTTCACGGAGATGTTGGCTTCTGAGGGAATGGCTCCATCCGGATCATACACCCACCACATGAGGCCCCCTGATCTGTCATCGACAGAATTGAGTTCCTTTATTGTGACCAAAGGTGCATCGGGTTGAGGAAGCACGGTGATGTTAAGAAGAGCAGAATGAGTCATTTCCCCATCAGACACATTCAGGTAAACGCTGTTGTCAAAACCGGAATAATCCATCGCTCCTGAAATCAAAATTTGTGAAGCAGCACGAACCACGTCGACATTTGCAGATTGGTCCGAAATGGTCCAGAACAGGACATCACCATCAATGTCCCATGCCATTTCAGAAAGGTTCAGTGCGATTGCGCCGTCTTCAAGCAATTCAATGCTCCAATAGCTGCTGTTCACCGTCAAAGGATCATTCAACGGTTCGATGTACAAAGGCACATCAAGTTCCACTGGAGTGTTAACACCGTCGCTGACCAACAAATGGAGAATTGAAGCCCCGTGCATGTTTTCTCGGGGAGTCATGGTGAGCACACCTTGACTGATTGTAAATTCGACCGGCCCATAGAGACCTTGAGTCTGACCTGAAACGCTGGCGATAAGTTCCTCATCTTCGGGGTCTGTGACAAAATCCTTGAGCGTGATAGAGGTTGATGGGCCATCCTCAACCATGTTCTGCATCGGAACGGTGGAATCAACCACAACAGGATCATCCACTGGAACGACTCGAATGATGGTGCTGACTTCACCCTCATCGATGACTCCATCGCCAGCTGCTCGTACCTTTAGCAACACATCTGCCCCATCGACATACTCGCCCGGAGCAGTGTGGGTCACAGTCAAACTCTCGCCTGTTGAATCAATGGAAATAGAGAAGTTACCGATGGCTCCCCCAGTCAACTCTGCTCCAACAAACAGCACATCCTGACCATCGGGATCGGTCGCAAAGGACGCTGCTTCGACCGCTAGGCTACCTCGTTGTTCAACGTCGATGGATGGAATTGGGGTGGTAAAGAGAAGGGGGGCATCAGTGCGGTTAAACGGTTGATGCAAGGTCATTGGAGCCCCTTCAACTCGAATCTGCAGTTGAAACACCTGTTCACCAGGTGGCACATCGGCCATAGGATACAGGCACTCGGCCTCTTTGTCATCGGTAAGACTTCCATCGAAGGATGGCATCCCAAGGACTTGGCATTCGACCTGAATCAACCAGGAACTGGAAACATTGTTGGGGGGTGTACCGTCTCTCAGTGTCCAATTTACCCGCCAATTTACTGTGTCTTGGGTGCTGAAATTAGAGGAATCTGATGGTGCCGTCGTTTGGCTTATTTCATTCAAAAAATGACTTGGGGCGAGGTTTTCTTGCAAATATGCATGCACATCACTCAATGTGCTTGCATCATCCGGGCGATTAAACGCCGTTCTGAATGATTCATGGTCCCCTCTTAGCGTGAGATCGAGGTACGGTACGACATGTGCTGCTGTTCGCTCAATTTGCTGCTCTTGGGTGATGGCCGCATCTTCGTCGCTCAAGGATTCGAAAAACGAAGTGCTTTCTTGAAATTGATAGTGGTTTGCACCAAGCAATTGCATTGCATGCCAGCCGAACTCATCTGTTGCGTTGAGAACGGTTGTGACATCGTTGAATTCTGCGACGCCATCAAGTGTTCCCGTAACGAAGAGCCCTGTCGAGGGTTTAGGAACATCGATGACCCACCCCTCTGGTGCAAGGGCTGTCCAGTGGTTTCCTTCCCCCCACGACGAGAAATCAGTTCCAAGGCCAAACACTGCACGTGGCGGGTGGGCGTCAGGCGTCCCACTCCTCTCGTTCCAGAATGGCATGACTCCGTACGCAGCAGCAGCCCCGTGGCCGTGACCACCTAGGCCCCAATGATCGAGATCGATTTGTCCAAAGGAACCCATAAGAGCCTCGTTCGATGAATTGAGAGAGACCATGAGTTCGTAACCAATTTCAATCTGGGAGAGCAGTTCATCAAAATCCGTTGCGTCAGAGACACCAGCATGGACAACCACGATGTGTCCTCGCTTTGCCAGCGATGTTGCAAGAAGCATGTACTGCTCCATATCTTCACCATCATCACCGATGAATTGAACCCATGTGAAGGGGCCATTTCCAGCCATATCTGCCTCCAAACCATCTTCCATTGCGGGATAGAGAACTTGCATGTGTGTGTGCTCTTCTCCTTCACCTTGGTGCCCAGTGATCCATCCTACTGGAAAATCGATACCATCGTGCTTGGAAGTAAAAGGAACCGTTTCGTTTGGGTGCTCAGCAAATACAGAATGGAAGGGCACCAACAAAAAGAGGGTCACGACAGCCAAGCATCGGAAACTTGTGGCCTGCATAAGTCAACCCCGTGCGGTGCTTGCATCCGTCAAATATGAGTCTTGTTCCGTCATGCGTAAGTGGAGAGGAGACCTTCTGCATGAATGAGTTGAGTGAGGAGAAGGTCAATTGATGGCAGAATGTCTCGGAGGTGTGGCGCCCACAACGTTGCCCAGCAAGACAAATGCTGAGCAACGAGCATCCACCTGCCATTCAGCGAAGGTACACACATCGAAGACAGCATTGATTCTACATCGCCCTCAAACGGCCTGTAGTTTGCATTGAGAATGAACGGAGCTTGCGCAGAGGCGATTTCAGCGTCGAAGTTCACTCCGAACACTGCGTTTTTCGATGAAGCCGTGCATTGTGATTGTAATTCTTCTGGGAGAGGCCTACGGGAGGTTGCAGCGTGAACTCGCCCACCCGCCGCAAGCCATGTCGACGCAACTGAGCGGGCGGCCCCCCCGCCACCGCACAGAGAAAGGATTGGTTTTGATTCAAAGGAAACGCCAAAATGCTGGGCTAAAGCAACAACCCCGGCACCGTCCAAACCTGCGCACCACCACCCCTGGCCGTCCCAGCGCAGGGCATTCACCGACTGATGGACCATTGAATCATCAATCGCTGAAACTGCGTTGCTTGCGAGTTGGTGCTTGAGTGGTGATGTGAGGTTCATCCAAATCTCCTTGTTTAGAAAACCCGTAGGCAATCGAATCTTACTGTCAATGCGCACTGACTGAGAGGCCAAAGAGACCGCACCTTCTCCCACTGGAGCGAACCGATCATCTGCGTCTTCCACGGCCATTCCCGCTTCAATCGCTTTCGCTAACAAGCCTGATGTTCGAAATTTTCCGAACGGAGCATTGGTGTAAGCCCAGTTTGGTGCCTCGGGAACTGAACCCGCGTAACCCCATGCAAAGGCGTCCTCAATGTGAGAAGTTGCGACAAGATGCTTGCTTTTTAGTTGTAAATTGAGTTCTTTCGCACCAACGAGATCTAAGATCCGAGCATGAACAAGACCCAACAGCAGTGGAGACAGAGAATGGGCAACGGGGTCGCCAGCAATTGCGTAACGAACCTCACCCATGGGCGATTCACAGGCCGCGCCATCTTCAATCTCTCCCTTCCATAACAGACCAGCCGGCATAGATTTCAAAAAGGAGGATTGTTTAGCAAAAGGCATGCAGAACACAGTAGAGAGTGCAAAGTCTGGCACAATTTCCTTGCTCACAGGACTTCTTGGTGTGTACTTCACCGCTTCAATGTGGGTCGAACTACAGGATTCGCTCGGCCTCCTTATTGGAGCGCCGCTTGCGGTGGTTGTCACAACAACCATGCTTATCATTTTCCAATCGAAAAAACAGCAAAAGGAGATTAATCTTAACGGAAGTTACGACCTCAATGAATCGTTTCTCAATGAGAACACAGACCCACTTGGAGCGCAAAAAGGCCGCAATCCTGTGATGTTTATTGTCCTGCTTTATCTGTTCGTGGTGGTCATGAACGAAGCTGCAGGAACAGGTCTGCTCTTCAATTAAGGTGCATGAAATGGCTGGATTGATGGACGTGTTCCTCATGAAGGAACGCGTGAATGAAGGTACGAACCCTATATTTATCATCTTAGAGAAAGCCTCGATCCTGATTGCATTGCTGATTGTGTTGGTCCTTGCAATTGCTCTGAACTTACCAGACTGGGGCATAGGAATCTTGGTGGGCATTTCGCTCGGCCCGATTGTTTATGGGCATTACTATTTCATTTACATCCGCCCCCTTCGAAGACGGAACTTGGGAGAAGATTGAAGTTCTAAGCCTGTATGAACAAATCGGTGACACAATGAGCCTACTAACTAATTTCCTAGATCTAATCGGCTTGGGAGACATCGGCGGTATCGATATTTTGTTCGCAGCAATGGCTATTGTTGGCACGTTTTTGTTCTTGATTTATTTTGCACTGATTCTCATCGGCGGCGTTGCCGACGGAGCATTAGGTGCGGTTGGCGTTGATATCGATCTGGAAATGGGAGCAGAAGGCGTGTTTAACATGCTCACGATTCAAGGATTGCTCAGTTTCCTGATGATGTTTGGTATTTTTGGCCTCGCAGTGAACATGGAAACAGAGATTCCGACACTGGCAATACTCGCCGGAACAATTGCGGGTACAATCTCTATGTGGCTCATCGGAAAGGTGTTTCAAATGTTGAAGAGCCTCGAGGTCGATGCGACTGTTCAGCACCACCAAGCGGTTGGTGCACAAGGCCAGGTCTACATGACCATCCTACCAGGCCAATCCGGTCAGGTTCAGGTCGAATTCCAAAGTGCGCTTCGAACCTGCTCCGCCGTGTTGGAAGACGACACCGCAACTCTTGAAACTGGCAAATTTGTTGAAGTCATCCGAACAATCGGTGAAACTCTCATCGTTCGAGAATTAAGTCTCAAAGAGTCAGCGTCCGAGTGAAAATTAGGCACTCCTATGTTGACTCACCCCCCTTGACGCACGCTCTTTAGTCGGGTGAAAGGTCATAAAGGACAGCACTCATGGCAACACCATGGCAGAACTCTTTGTAATCGGAATCGGACTTTTCCTTTTCGTCCTTCTTGGCACCATCTATGTTGCAACTCAGCGATACAAACTTGCACCATCCGACCAAATCCTCGTTGTTTATGGTAACGTGAAAGACAAGCAATCAGCAGAATGTATCCACGGTGGTGGAAAGATCGTCTGGCCTCTGATTCAGCACTACGCATACCTGTCACTGCGCCCAATGACCCTCAACATCCCATTGAAGCACGCTCTGTCAAAGCAAAACATCCGCATCAACGTCCCTTCATCGTTCACCATCGGAATCTCCACCGAACCATCGATCATGCAAAACGCTGCAACCCGCCTCCTCGGACTTCCACAGAACGACATCGAGAAACTCGCAGAAGACATCATCTTTGGTCAACTCCGATTGACCGTTGCCTCGCTTACAATTGAGCAAGTCAACCAAGACCGTGATTCGTTCTTGCGAATAGTGTTCACAAACGTCGACACAGAATTGCACAAGCTTGGTTTGTACCTCATCAACGTCAACGTTGTTGACATCACTGATGAGCGACAATACATTGAATCGATTGGTACCAAGGCCGCAGAGACTGCAGTCAACGAAGCACTTGTCGAGACTGCAATCGCTCGCTCGACTGGTGAACTTGGCCGTGCAAAGGCAGACCGAGAGCGTGAAGTTGGTGTCGCACAAAACTCCGCAGAGTCCGAAAAAGGACAGAAAGAAGCAGAAGTCAACCGACGTATTTTCGTCATGCAGCAAGAAGCAATGGGTAAGCAAGGTGAAAACGTTGCAGCCGCAGAAATTGCTGATTTCGAAGCAGATCTGTTGGTCAAGCAAGCAGATGCACGAAAGCGTGCAGAAGTTGCTCAGCGTGTCGCACAGAAGGAAATCGAATCTGCTCAGTACGAACTTGAAGGCGAGCGATTGCGTGCTTTGGAAGTTGTCCGTGAAGAAGTTTCTAAGAAAACCGTCGAGATCGCTGCAGAAGCAGAAGCAGAACGCCAACGCCGCATTGCACGAGGTCAAGCCGATGCAACCCTTGCACGCTACAAAGCAGAAGCAGAAGGTACACGAGCCGTTCTCGAAGCCAAGGCTGCGGGATACTCTCAACTCGTTGCAAGCGCTGGTGGCGATGCGAAGGCAGCTGCTACACTCCTCATGGTTGAGAAGATGGAAGAACTGGTCGCACGTCAGACTGAAGCCATCTCTAACCTCAAGATTGACAAGATCACCGTTTGGGATTCAGGAAGCGGAAGTGAAGGTGGATCAACCTCCAACTTCATCTCCTCCCTCATGCAAAGCCTACCGCCAGTCCACGATGTGGCCAAGATGGCAGGCGTTGAGTTGCCAGAGTACCTCGGTAAAGTCAAGGAAGATTGAGGGTGTTCGGCCCTCAATGAAGGGTCTGCAAACCGGTTTCTTCGCCTCTACATGAGCCGAGGGATTGAAAGCCAAAACGACACGGACAGTGGTCCATGGCAAGCGATTTAGAAATTGCTCGAGCGGCTACCCTCGAACCGATTGAAACCATTGCATGGAAGTTAGGTATCTCAAGCCACGAACTCCTCCCAATGGGCAGAGGCATGGCTAAAATCACTTGGGAAGCCCTCAGTGAGCGTTTTTCTCGCCCACAAGGAAGCCTCGTTTTGGTCACATCAGTCAACCCCACACCGTTTGGTGAAGGAAAAACGGTAACGACAATTGGATTGACTCAGGCGTTGTGCGCCATCGGCCAGTCGGCAACCTGCGTCATTCGCGAACCATCCATGGGACCTGTGTTTGGCATCAAAGGCGGCGCAGCAGGCGGTGGACAATCGCAAGTCCTCCCTATGGAAGACATCAACCTCCATTTCACTGGTGATTTACACGCAGTCACCTCTGCTCACAACCTTCTGTCTGCGTTGGTGGACAATCACATCAAACATGGCAACAGCACAAAGTTGGATCCAACCAGGATCTTCTGGCCGAGGGTGATTGACATGAACGACCGGGCGTTGCGCTCGGTTACAATCGGACTTGGAGGGCCTGCAAACGGCAACCCGCGCCAGGACAGATTCGATATTACTGCAGCAAGTGAAGTGATGGCAATCCTCGTTCTTGCCAAAGATTACGCAGATCTGAGAACCCGTCTAGGGGAAATTGTGGTGGGGCAATCCACAGATGGCCGACCGGTAAAAGCAGAAGAAATCGAAGCAGCTGGCGCTATGGCGCTTCTCTTGCGAAACGCATTCCTACCAAACTTGGTGCAAACTCTAGAAGGGAATCCAGCCTTCATTCACGGTGGTCCATTTGCCAATATCGCCCATGGAAATTCAAGCATCATAGCAGACCGACTCGCTCTTGGTGCTGCTGATATCGTGGTGACAGAAGCAGGGTTCGGATCGGATATGGGTGCTGAAAAATTCATGCACATCAAAGCAGCAAACTCCGGGAAAGCCCCCGATTGCGTGGTGATGAACGTCACCGTTCGTTCAATGAAACTCCATGGCGGGGCTTTCGGAAGCCGAGGTGGTTACCGTCCTACAAAGGAGGAATTGGACAAAGAAGACGTCGATGCAGTGATGCGTGGAGCTCAAGGCAACCTCGATCGTCATATTCGAAACATGGCAGGATTTGGTATGCCAGTGATTGTTTCAATCAATCGATTCACTGCAGATACAGACGGCGAATTGGAAGCGCTGAGTGCTGCAGCACGTGCGAGTGGAGCACACGCAGTCACATTGACTGAGGTGCACGCAAATGGTGGCAAGGGCGGAGAGGCATTAGCGAAAGCAGTTGTATCAGCCGTGCAAGATCATGTGGCAGCCGGACGTCCATTTACGCCACTATTCCAAAACGATGCACCGATTATGGACAAGGTCAATGGTATTGCCAAGCGTATTTACAAAGCCGAGGGAGTTCAAGTCGAAGCAAAGGCCAAGAAACAACTCAATGCAATTGAGGCCTGGGGTTATGGTCATCTTCCTGTGTGCATGGCGAAGACGCAGTACTCATTCTCACATGATGCTGGGCTGTTGGGGGCACCCGTTGGGTTCACCATCCCTGTTCGAGAGTTCCGCCTCAATGCTGGTGCGGGATTCATTGTTGCTGTTCTGGGGAACATGATGACCATGCCAGGACTCCCTAAGCGACCGGCTGCTGCAGACATGGACATGGATGAGAACGGCCGATTAACCGGTGTCTTTGGGTGAACAGAATGAAAATTGTCAAGCGAGAACCCACGTTGTGGCGTTTACGCATTGAGACAGAAGATGATCTGTGGACACTTTCCCACCTTGCTCGACCAGGGATTCAACTCGGCATGTTGGGTGAACGACGTGACCAAACAACCACTGGTGAAGAAGGCGGGAGAGCCAAATCTGCAGAACGTAAGAAAATGTGGATCAAACTCGGCATCACCTCGACAGAATACCAATCCTTCAGCGAACACCTCCGTGTTCATGGCATCATTGAGGAAGCCAATTTTGACGTTGGTTTACACCACACGCACAACATTGAGGTGCGAGACGAGGTGCAATTGTCCTCTTCCCAGCCTTTTTGTTCCGCTGATTATGAGTTGCTGCGTCAAGCGGAGCGAGCAGCAACTCAAACTGACATTGCATTGGCCGTCGTTGAAACAGACGAAATTGTTCTCTTCTATATCACGCCAAGAGGGCTCAAAGAAGGAGCGACTTGGACCATGCGAGGAGGAGGGAAGCGTGGTGATCTCAAACAATCATCAGGGATTGCTGCAACATTCCGTGCGAATGTAATCAAAGCGGTCAACGCCACGCTCAACGATTCCACTCCCCTCATTCTTTGTGGCCCTGGCCATGCGAGGGACCTATTGCTTCAGGACTTGAAGGCCGAGGGACATTCAAGATTCATCAAATCAATCGCCACATCGATGGCTGGAAGAGCAGGGGCAAACGAACTGATCCGGGATGGGCTTGCTGGAGAACTCCTCAACGAGTATGCAATTACTAAGGAGGCTCACCTGCTCGACCAAGCTTGGACTCGTCTCTCAACCAATGGAGCGGTTGCTTATGGACGAGAATCCCTCATTCGTGCCATGTCAGAGGGGGCAATCGAAACATTCCTAATTACGGCGGAACTCTTGAGAGATGAGAGTGAAACAATCCAAGGTAAAACATGGGCAAAATGGACAGAGGGGCTGGGCGACATTGGTGCAGAGTTAGTGCAATGTTCGACCGACCACGATGCTGGTCAGCAGTTAATTGGCTTAGGTGGGGCTGTCGCTTTGCTGCGATACACGATGTGAGGAATCGAGATGCGGGTTGTCATGGCACGGGATTTGGGAGATTCTCCAAGAGAGCAAATGGCAGGTGCCCGTTGGTTAATCCTCACAGCGAGTGAGATTCCTACTTCGACAACTCTGCTGATGTTCACTGAACTTGATGACATATTGGTGGCTGTTGACCACCGTGGATCGCGACCACAGCCGGGTCTTTGGCAGCGTGCGGTCCATTGCATCATGATCGACGGGAGCCAATCTGACGCCGATACCTTTCGGCGCGAATCAGGAATCACCAAGGTCATATCGGAATCGACTGGCGACATCCGTGATCATCTATGGTAGTGGGTCTGGAGGGATTTGAACCCTCGATCAACGCCGTGTAAGGGCGGTGTCATAACCACTAGACCACAGACCCAACTCGGCGTGTGAGCCTCAGTTCTTGAAGCCATTGTCTGAGGGTTAACCTCAAAGGCGATGAGCCGCGCCCTTAATTTGCATGGATGAAGATGTCCAAGCGGCCGCTGCCCGCCTCGTGCGTCGCCTCAAAGAGGGTGGCCACACCATCACAGTTGCAGAATCGTGCACCGGTGGATTGCTCGCTAGTGCCTTTACCGATATTGCTGGCGCATCTCATTGGTTCAACCAATCATGGGTCACCTATTCCAATCAAGCCAAAACCACCGAACTTGGCGTCAGCCCTGAACTCTTGGAAAAGGAAGGGGCAGTTTCACCCTATGTAGCGATTGAGATGGCAAAAGGAGCCCTCAAACGTGCCAATGCAAGCATTGCTATATCCATCACTGGAATAGCCGGACCCTCCAACGATGGAAGCAGCAAAAAGGTTGGAATGGTCTATGTTGGGATCGCTTCACCGAGATGGGCCAATGCAGAATCAACACAGATTGGTGGTAACCGAGCAGAAAACAAAATTGCATTTGTTCACTTTGCCTTACTCACAGCAATCCGACGCTGGGACATCGCTATGGACGAAGAAGAGGAATCGAGAAGGCAAAAAGAAGAGGCTCTCAAAAATGAAGCTCTAGCGCGTGCTCAGTTTGAAATTGAGCGAACCAAACGCGAAGCGGCAGCACGCGAAGAGACACCTTGGAAAGACGATGAATGGGATGGCGAAAAAGAATCCAAAAATCAGGAAGATGCCATTGATTCTGACATCAAATGGTGAACTCACTTTCATCTTCAACAGCCGCTCTCACCGATGTGCTTTTGGAGGGCTCGCGTCACCTTCACGGCATGGGTGCGCCGTGGGAAGAGATTCTCCCCGTTCTTCGCCAAAGAGGCATCGTGCCCACGGCATCCGTACGTCAAATGCTCCTCGAGATCGAAGACTTGGTTGGCGTGTTAAATTGCGCAGAGTCAGTCGGCTTCGACCGTGGATTCCTAACTGTTGAAATCTTGGAAGACATGCTTGCCGTATGGCGCGGAATGCAGCGAGCAGAAACACCATCACCAACAGATACCACAAAAAGATCCACAAATAATGCACCTGCAAACACAACCGCAGCCACTGATCTGGGCCGAACAATCGCTCCAATCAAAACTCCAGAACCACTGGATATACAATTTAGAAACAACCTCCCGGATTGGAAGGAAAGCGATTTCAGTGAACAAGCAACGGACGCATCAAGTGATATTCTCGTCCATTACGACATTACAGGAAACAGCACCACTGAGGGCAAAATGAGTGACATTACATCCTGCTTCAGCGATCGGCTACAAAGCATCCGTAAGATGATCATTCAGAATTCACGACTTCCACGAACACCAACAGAAATTTCTCGCCTTCATGCTGAAAGCAGCCGCTATCAGGGGTATGAAAACAAAGCTGTCGCCATTGGTCTAGTCAATGAGCCAAGGTACACCAAAAACGGCCATCTCATTTGGAGCCTCGAGGATGAAACGGGAGAATTGACGTGCCTTTTGACGAAGCGAAAAGGCGATGACAGGGACCGAGCGCATGAGCAGATCCTCGAAGCTGGACTCATGCCAGATGACGTGCTAGGAGTTTCGGGGACCTTCAGCCAAACTGGAGACATGTTTTACGTCGATGACCTCCATTTCCCCATGAAGGACCGTCACGTCAAGGCAAGTTCGGAACATGGCGTCAGTGTAGCGTTTCTTTCTGATATTCACGTTGGTTCGAAGACGTTCCTCGAAGCACAGTGGCACAAAATGGTGAGATGGTTCCATACCGACCCACTTGCAAAGACCATCAAGTACCTGATTTTGTCAGGGGATTGCGTCGATGGCGTAGGGATTTACCCAGGGCAAGACAGCGAACTGTCCATACCGGATTTATTTGGCCAGTACCAAGAATTTGCTCGCCTTTTGGAATTGCTACCCGATTGGGTTGAATGCGTTATGCTTCCAGGAAACCATGACGCAGTCCGACCGGCAGAACCACAGCCAACATTCGAGAAGGACATTCAGCAAGATTACAACACAACGACATTTGTTGGGAATCCATGTGATTTTTCGTTGCACGGTGTGCGGCTTCTTTCCTATCATGGCAAATCCATCGACGACTTCGTAGCAGGACTTCGCACGGTCACCTACGCAGATCCCGTCGAGGCAATGCGTCAGATGTTGAGAAGGCGACATTTAGCACCTCAATGGGGGGGTAAAACCCCATTATCCCCTGAACCTGAAGATGGGTTGGTTATCCGTGAAGTTCCAGATATTTTTGTCACCGGACACGTTCACGGACACGCTTGCATTGATTTCAAAGGAACGACATTGATTTGTTCAAGCACGTGGCAGGATCAAACCTCATACCAGCGAATGCTCGGTTTCCAACCAAAGCCATGTATGTTGACAATTGTCAATCTTAAGAGCCATGCAACAACTGCCATACCCTTTGCTTGAGCGTTCTCATACACCAAGGTATGGCGCAATGTCAAGGAGATTTTTTCCAGTGACAATTGGGACGCCTGCCTTTTCGAAGGCCTCCATCGAGGACTCCCTTGTTGGATTGAAACCGATAAAATGACCACCATCGATTTTCATGGACAAATCCATTTCCGAATCGCCAACACTTACGCAACCCTCAGGTTGAAGATTGTTCATATTGAGAAGTTTGGTGATGATTTCACCTTTTCCGGTTGCATGCAGTCGGCATACACCTTCGTCGCTGAGGGTATCATCCTCGTTGAATTCAAAACCGTTAGCAATCCAGTCATCGACTTTCAGCATGGCTGCAATTGAAGCAACGAAGAGGTCCACGCCAGCGCTAACGATGGCCACAAAAATTCCTGCGTCTTGCAAACGTTGCACCAACTCTCTTGCTCCTTCCATCAACTGAACGCCAGCGTATGCCCGGAAGAGATCGTCACGGTGGATTGGATTTTCTATGGTTTTCCATTTTGCAATATCAAGACGCATAAACTCAACATCGCTTATTTCTCCACGGATGAACCGTTGTAGATTCTCAGAATTGTCGGTTCCAAAGTGATCATGCAGGGTTCTCCAAGAGCTAACTGCATCGACGAGAACTCCATCACAGTCAAAGACCACGCAGGTGGTTTTTGTAAGCGGACTGGAACCATTCGTGGGACGCATGGTTCGTCGAAGGTGGACTGCCTTGAAAGGCTTCGCAACCTGATTGTGATTGAGCAAGACCCGTTGGAGGAATCAAAGAAAGAGAGGGTCCGAAGACAGGGGGCCCCTTTCGGAAACCCCCTGCGTTCGGGCGGGCTTTCCACCAGTGAGGTGGATCATCCCATCACTGGGATGTTGAGAGGCAGGAGGGAAAGGAGCCGAAGCCCCTTTCCCTCATGCTTCTGTTTGTCTTCACGTTTGACTTGAACTCAAGCCTTGACGTCGTATGACAAGCCACTCCAGGTGCGCAAGAGCGCTCCTTGTCCAACGCTTGGAGCGTAGGATAGAGTGATTGTCACGTCCTCGAGAGGAGTGCCGTCAGGGGCGTGGGTTCGCACGAAGATGGTGTCACCAGTGTTGAAGGTCGAAACCGAATCAGTTCCTTCCTTGTTCACTTGGTCGACGAAGGTGATGAATGCATCACTGTTCGCGGGGTTGAACCCGTACACACCATTCGTGTCTGCCATATTCGCTTCATCGATTGCTGTGTTTCCATCAGCATCGGTGTAGATCACACGCAGAACAACTGCTTGAGTTGCCAAGTCTGTTTCAGACGATTGCACTGTAATTCGCCAGTGGCCAGTTTCAGCGTCGAAGCCGTCGATGTCCTCGATATCGAAGGTGACCCGTGGGACACCCTTGACGTCGGTTTCAGCGAGGCTGCTTGCCCAAACAAAGATCACACCAGAGAGCACGACGGTGATAGCGACCATCAAGATGGTAGCAATCACTGGGCTCACTGCAGCGTCGTCATCAGCCATGGTCATGGTGGCGACTTCTTCTTCATCATCAGCACGGCGGCTGGAGAAGGCGAGTGCGCTCACAAAGAGACCGGTAAGGCTGACAGCAACGAGGCTTGGTGCGAACGATGGCACCGAGCTGGCTCCGATGGTTCGCACGACGCTTGGGAGCGATTGTGCGGTGGCCTCGAAGGTACCCGGTGGTTGGTTGGCGTGGTTACAGATCGAACCAATCTCGAGAGAAGTCATTCGGTTGTTACACCAGTTGCTGTCTTCGAGAAGTGGTCGGCGTTCGGAGGTCTGGGTAGCGTTGCTACCGTACTGTCCAGGCTTGGACCAGTCAGCGCCCTGGATGCCGTTGTTGTTGGCACGGTGGGATGCTGGGTCGTCAGTCTGGAAGCGGTCCGAAACTGCTGCAGTCAAGTCACATGGGTCGTTCAAGCAAGTCACAACATCCATTTCGACCCACACGTTGGTGGTGTCTTTGGTGATGTAGACCATTTCGTCGAAGGCCACAGTTGTTCCATAGGATGGGACAGTGTAGTATCGAGTTGGCTCGTCCTCTTGGTGACCATCAGTGTGGAAGGTCACGGCAAGCATGTGATCGTAGGTGTACGGTCCTTCGTCGCCACCAGCGCCGACATTCACAGTAACTGGCACGTAGGTACCGGTCATGATGTTGGTCACGCCGTTGAAGTCGAAGCCGGAGACGCTGTCTAGGTAGTAGTCAGCGACTTGCTCACGAACGTTTTCGACACGGACACCGATTTCGATGTCGTCTTGTCCTTGCGTGTACGGTGCTAGCTGGTCGGCGAATGCGCTGTTGAGCACAGTCGTGTCGTAGTTAGGCACGTAACTTGGGGCAGTTGCAGTATCTTCAAGCACCAAACGGATCTTACAGAACTCGGAACCAGATGGTCCGATTTGATGGATACCGTTGTCGTTGAGGTAATCGATTTCCCAATCCTTAGCGTTGGTCGTTGCGTCTGGAATCAGTGTGAACACGAGTTGGTCACCAACGATGGTCGTGGTGAAGTAGTTCGTGTATGTGCACTGGTTGGTTGATTCAACAGTCCATGTGAGGTCAGTGAGTTCGTGGTCAACGTCGGTCATCACGGAACTGAGGTCATAGGTCAAGTTCTCAGAGGACGTGTCGTCTTCCATCAAGCTGATTTGCCAAGGTGCTGCAGGGATGGAGCCGTTAGCGGCTTCCATGACCGTACCGTTCTGTCGGTCCCAAGTTGGGATGACAGGTGCATCGTTCACTGGAGCGACGGAGAAGTCAACTTCGTATGGAGTTGCTTCACTGTTAGCAGCAGCGTCGTCAGACAAGGTGAGGGTCACCGTACAGCTACCACCGAGTTCGTTGTTTGTGTTCTCGGTGATCACCAGGGTGTTCAGTTCGTTCACTTCAACACCGAATGCGATACAGTCGGTCGGCACGCTTGCGTCCCAGTCGTAGATTTGGCGGTCAGGCGATTGCTCGTTAGCCATGTCACGGATGTAGGACGATGAAGCGTTTGAGACATTACCAAGGAACTTGCTGTGAACGCCGAAGCCTTCTGGCAAGATGTTGGTGAAGGTATCGTCAGCTGCGATGATCGGGCGGCAGTCTGTTTCCAAGACGTTGCAGATCACAGGTGCGTCGTTGACATTGAGGACTTCGAACGTGATGTTCTTGGTGTCCGTCAATCCGTTGCTGTCAGTGACCGTGAACTCGTAGGACATAGTACCGAATTGGTCGTCCAGAGGAGTGATGGTCACTGAGTGTCCATTCTGAGCCCAGTCAACGAGAACATCGTCGAAAGCGACAATGTTTCCGGAGGTGGATGCCCATCCTAGATCAGCTTCTTCGTCTTGCACATCGTCAGCCATGTTGGTCAGGCTGAAGGTGTATGCGCCAGAGTCTTCGTCAACGGTGATGTCAGCCAGCGAAGTCTGAATTTCAGGGCAGGCACGAGCCATGTCCATGTTCAGGTTCACGTTGGTTGCAAGCGAAACATCGTTGGTTGTAGCCCAGTCGTAGGCACAATCTGCTTCAGTCTTGATCATCACATCGTAGTTCTTGGCGACGCTTGGTGTGTTGCTACCCTTGTAGGAGCGGTACACAAGCACTTCGTCAGAGATAGCACCGGTGGCTAAATCGCCGTGCGTGAGCTCGACGGTCAAGTATTCGGTGAACGATTGCAAGGTGTTTGCACTGTCGATGGTTTGCGTTGGGTGAACGGTGCTCACGTCTGCGGTGTTTTCACCTTGGACGATTGCAACGATGTCAACTTGGTCTGGGGTGCCACCCATTCGTGAGAATGGAATAGCAATCTCTGCCAAGTTGCCGGAGAAGTCAACATCAACTGCAGCGCTGCTGAGTGAGGTTGGTCCCCATCCGAGGAACCCGTAGCTGTACAAGTCGTAGGAGGATTCACTGTCTGCCCAAAGCACGTAGTTGGCTTGGAATGGCAGGGAGTGAGCGCCACCGAGGTTGTAACCTGTGCTGCTTCCTGCGCCATCCACACTGAGGTAGATGAGCAGATCGCTCGTGGAGAGGTCTTCACCGGTCAAACCGATGTAGAGGTCGTCTCCTTCGATGTAGGTCACCATCATGTCGTTGGTTCCGTCACCGCTCATGACACCAGGCATAGCGTAGCCAGATGGGTTGAGGGCGTTTCCACCGTTCCAGTCAGCGTCCGAACCGTCAATGTTCATGACTTCAGGTTGGAAGCTTGTGGACACGTAAGATGCACGGGTTCCGTCTGTCGACTGGATGAGCATGCTGACTTCCTTGGTAGGTGCAGCAGTCAAGTGGGTCGATGTCATCGAGAACAAGTTTGCTTCATCGATGGTAGCCGACGGGTCGACAATCAACTTCGAAGCATCGATTGTGTTGCCAATCGAGGTCACGTATGCGTTAGAACCAGCGTTGATTTGGTTGTCCGAAGCGGTCCAGGTCATGTTTTCAACAGATCCTTGTGCTTCCACGACTTCTAGAGCAGTGGTTGCATCAACCGTTCCTCCATCCCAGCGGAATGGAGAGTTTTCGACGTACATTCCAACAAGTCCGGATGCGTTCATTGGGTAGACCCAAACATCATCGGAATCGATGACATAGAGGCCAGTTCCTGTAGAACCACCATCGACGCTTGCGGTGATTGCGCTCACGGTTGCATCATCCACGTAGGCACCGTATGCGGTACCAGTGAGGGATGCGTCGCCAGTGAGGTAGAGTTCACCGCTTGTCTTTGTCACACCGTTCTCGAATCCGGTAACAGTGGTTCCTGACAAGGTCAGTGTGTCACCGTTTGCATCGTCAGCGTTGATTCCGTGAGTGGATGCAGTTCCGTCTCCTTGGAGCGAAGAACCTGTGTCCACAACGTCACAGTTGCTGATCACCATAGCAGCGTCAGACAATGTGATGGAGTTTCCACCAGTGTTCATCTGAACACCGTCACAGTCTTCCATGTAGATACCGACTGCGTTTGGTGAGACACGTCCTGCCGTCAGTTCAATGGTGTTGTCAGTGATGCTTGGACCGGTGTATCCACCAGCTGCGCCACCTTCTACCATGAAGACATCCGTACCACCGTCACCGTAGGAGTCACGGAGGGTCAGGGTGTAGCTTCCTGCATCGGAGTAAGTGGCCAATGGTTCGTAAGCAGTGTTGCTCGCAAACGTGTTGGTTGGCCACGAATCTTGGGTACCGTCAGGCTTGTCGATGGTGATGCTTGCTTCATAGCCCCACGAATCGGTCTGAATGTTAACCGCCATGGTCTTGCCAGCAGCAAGTGTCACCGTACAGGTTGTAGGTCCGGACGAGTACGAATAAGATCGAATCGTACACAAAGACGAGGTTGGCGCTGGTGGGTTCGTCATTGAATCAAGAACGATACCTCCATCAGCGTCAATCAAAGTGTTGCCAGTGACATCACCGTATCCACCGTTGATATCGATACCAGCGTGGGATGCATCACCGTTTCCGTTGATGGTGTTGTCAGAAACCTCGAAATCAAGAGCGTTCACCATGTACACACCGTTTGCGAGTGTGTTGATGGTGTTGTCAGTGATGACTGCACCTTCGTGGTTACCTGGGTAGAACGCAATTGCTCCATTGCTGGTATCACCGGAGTTGAAGGTGTTACCAGAGATAGTTGCGAAGTCTGCGTCACCGTTGGTGTATGCCCAGATATCAGCGATTTCTCCACCATCGTTGAACGTGTTGTCCGAGATGGTGATGTTGTCTGCTCCGACCACACCGTTGTGGTAGTTGTAGTATGTTGCTCGCTCGAGCAGCACACCGACACCACAGTTGTTGAAGGTGTTACCAGAGATCACGCCACCGTCGCCACCAGAAATCTGCATGCAGATGTCAGTCACTTGAATCGCGTTGTTCAGCGAGGTGTAACCCTTGTAGTGGGTAATGGTTGAGTTCGTCAATGCGAGGTCTTCTACTTCCCAATTGTAATTGTTGTACCAGTTGTAACCGTTTGCAATGTCAATCGTAGCGATGTTCGACAACACTGTGTTGTTCATCACGAAGTGGGCGAAGTTGTAGAAGTAGTACCCGAGTTCAATGGCGAAAGAATCACCGCTGTCCTCATCGACTGCCACACCGTAGATTCCACCGTCGTTCATGTACAATCCAGCGCCACCAGGGCTCTTGGAGTAGTAGCGGGACGCTCCAACGAAATCGTACGCACCGGTGGTGAGCATCGTTGTTCCGTTGAAGTTGTAATCTGTTCCACCGTTGAAGTACATGTATCCGGTATCCACCATGACCACTTCGTTGGTCAGGCTGGTGGCGATTCCACCATAGTAACCGTATTCGGTCACAGTACCACCGGATCCGTCATCAAGGGTTCGGGATCCCGAAGTTGAGAACGAACCTGAGCATGTTGCCACGGTTGTGTAAGCGCTGCTTGTGAAACCATAGCACACACGATGGTTGATCTTCTGCGTGAGGGCAATTGACTCGGTGTTACCAGCTTGGTCAACAAGAGACACAGCAGTGTTTGCGTGTCGGAAGTCAGCAACAGTGTTGTTGTAGAACACTTCAGCCACAGTCATTGCGGTGTAACCAGCGAGTGATGGAACGTCCTTACCGTTCGCGTCCACAGTTGCGGTCGTGAAGGTGAGGTCGCTCGCAACACCGTTGGCATCGGTCACCGCTGATCCTGCTGCGCCGCCACTGGCATCGAGGAGGCTCACGGTTGCGCCGACAACAGAATTCGTGTCTGCGCTGAGGGTAACATCCAGAGTTCGCATACGAGTGAACTTACCGGATCCTGTGACATCGACGGAGTCAACGTCAACAGTACCTTCGATGTATTCAATCTGTGAACTTCCAGTGATAACAACGTCCTTGGAGTTAGCCATGGTCATGTCAGTCAAAGTGAACTCACCGGAACCTGCTGTTTCGATTCCCACAGCGTTTGTGGAAATTGTCATGCCGTCCATGGTCACACCATTTTCTGTGTTTTGACCATACTTGAACGCTGCACCAGCGCTGTTCGTGACCGTACCAGTGACATCTCCAGAGATGTCCTTAGCGTAGTATACACCAGCCGAGGTTTGGCTGTCCAAATCAAGGTTATCCAATCCAATTGAACCGGAGGCGGAACTGCTGACGAGGACACCGTAGGTTCCACCGTCAACTTCCAAACCGTCGATCGTTGCAGCTGATTGTCCGGTGATTTCGACACCGGAGTCAACAGGTGAGGACACGGCAATGTTCTCGAATGCACCAGCAGCGTATGCGCCACCAATTTCGATTCCATTTTCTGCTCCAGTGATGGAACCATCCTTGAACAGAGGCGTACCGGATTCACGGACGTACTCGCCGAGGTCTGCTGCATTGTTACCTGCTCGTGCAACGAACTCCATGCGGTCTTGGAAGTTGTCAGCACGGTTGTGCAAGACGTCGATGTACAACGAAACCTTGGAGATGTTCGAAGCCGAGATGTCCACAGTAGGCATGGTCAAACGAGCACCTTGTCCTGGACTCATGTAATACGTGTAAGCGCGATCTGCACAGACGTTGTATGACGATGGGTATCCGCCACCATAGCCTTCAGGAGGCGTGAATGGTCCGTTGGTTCCACCGTGGTATGAGGTGTAGTACATAGCCCAGTAGTGGTACGGGTAGTAGGCGTAGGAACCGGTTGGGGTCACGCCATCGATGTTTTCCCACCCGAAGCCGAACTGATCTGGAGCTTCGTAGTAGCCAGGGTATCCCGGATTGGTTCCGGGGCCACCAGGCCAGTAGCGCCACATGTAGTAGAAGTAGCCTTCAAGGCCAGACGGGTAGTTTGGCCCGAATGAGTAACCATAGTAGTCACATGACCAACTTGGCACACCACCGGTAGCACCAGCAGCGTAGGTAGCGGTTGTACCGACACCAGATGCTGGGTCTGCTGATCCGTATGGGTAGTAACCGAGGTCAGAGGATTTGGTGACGTTCCAGGCGTTTCCGTTGTTGTCTTCCAACTCAATGTTGTATCGGTCAGTAATCATGTAGTACTTCGCGGTAGCGTAGTTGTATGTTGGGTGAGCGTTACCGCCACCGTAAATACTGTTCCAGCCAACTTGGAGGTAGTCCTGCGAGAGGTAGGTCGACAAGTCGATCTTGTAAGTCTTCCAACCAGTGCTTTCACCGCTGAGCAAAGTGCTGCGGTAAACGGTAGGCAAAGACATACCACCGTACACGTCAACACCAACGGTGTTGTCGGTTGCGGTGAATCCATCAACTTGAGGAGCGCCGTTGTAGGATTGAATACCAACTGCAGCGTTCTTTACGATGATGTTTTCGATGGTTCCGCCGGATGCTTCAACCCACAGTGCGGTACCGGTTTGTCCGGTGTTAATGATGCTTGAATCTGCGATGTTTGC
>CALKDX010000028.1 GCA_938084455.1 Candidatus Poseidoniaceae archaeon | reverse complement strand
GTTGTCGATATCGTTGCGGGCTCTGATCGGACGTGCGTGCTCTACAACAACCAATCTGTTGCTTGCACTGGTCGGGGTGACACAGGCCAAATTGGAAACAACGACACTTCAAACCAAGTCAATTTCACCTACACCATTCCTCTTGTGGTACCGCGGTCCCTGGCCATTGACAACGGGGACCAAGACGGCGACGGGGTTGCAGATCCACTCGATGCCTACCCTGAAGACATCATGCGGAGCGTGCGATGCGTGGTACCGATGTATGGGCGCTATACTTGCACGCCCGCAAGCCTAGGCAAATACGTCCCGAACGAAGCAGCGATTTACCAAACTGATGCAGGCATTGGGCATTATGTCGACCTCGTTGGGCAGGGAGAACAGTTTCCATGCCCGGTCGGTCGTTACAATCCAACCACAAGTGCCATTTGGCCTTCGGAATGTCTTGATTCGGACATTGGTCATTTTGTCGGATCAATCGGACAAGGTGAGCAAACGCCTTGTGAAACGGGGACATATCAACCAGGCACAAGGTCCGAAGCATGCATCCCTTCTGGCTTGGGCCACTATGTCGATCAACCAGGCCAATCGGTACAAATCCCATGTTCGATTGGTACCTTCCAAAACCAAACTGAACAAACGGAGTGCATACCTGCTGAATGGGGCCATTATGCAAATGAAACGGGTCAAGTGAATCAGACACCTTGTTTGGTCGGCTCCTATAATCCGAACAATGGTTCAGTTCTATCAACCGATTGTGTTCCTGCCGAAATCGGCCATTTTGTCGATGAAACAGGGCGTCATAACCAGACTGAATGCACCATTGGAACGCTTCAAAACCAAACCGGACAATCCTCTTGTTTCAATGCCTCTCTTGGCCATTATGTCCTTTTGACAGGCCAATCCACTGAAATTCCGTGTTCTGTTGGGACCTACAACCCACTTCGTGGTGCAAATAACTCATCATGGTGCCTCCCCTCCACCAGGGGGCATTTTGTCAATCAAACAGGGCAAGGAGCCCAAACGCCCTGTGCACCGGGCACTTACAACCCAATGAATGGTTCATCAGATTCAGAGGATTGTGTGGATGCAGATGTTGGTCATTATGCGGCAAATTATGGTGAATGGAACCAAAGTGAATGCGAACTTGGCACCTTCCAAAACCAAACAGGAATCCCTCTCTGCACTCTTGCTGAACCAGGACACTTTGTCAATCAAACGGGTCAAACATTGCAACACCCATGTCAGCCAGGGACCTTCCAACGAATCAGCGGAGGATGGGAATGTTTGGTTGCAACACCCGGTCATTATGCCACATTCGAAGCCCAAGCCAACCAAACGCCATGTGATGTTGGGACGTTCAATCCTCAATTTGGTTCAATCAATGCGAGTGATTGTGGTGCAGCAGAACCCGGTCATTTTGTCAATTTAACTGGTCAGGGCGAGCAGATGCCTTGTCAAATTGGATCGTTTAATCCAGATAGTGGCTCGAACACTTCATCAGCATGTCAAAATGCATCTTCTGGACATTATGTCGATGACTTGGGGCAGTCCGAACAAACTCCATGTCCAGTTCGAACTTTCAACCCAGACGAAGCGAGGAACACATCGCAAGCCTGCCAGTTGGCACTTCGAGGGACTTATGTCGATAAAATCGGTCAATCAGAAGGTATTCCTTGCCCACTTGGCACCTACAATCCGAGCTTGGGTATGAGTTCAATTGAAGCATGCCTTGAGGCTATACCGGGTAGCTATGTCGACGCATACGGCCAATCACAGGTGGTTCTTTGCAAGGCGGGGACCTACAACCCAGACTCAGGTTCCACGAGTAGGGACGATTGCATTTGGGCCGATGAGAATCACTTCGTCGAACTTGAAGGACAAACGGAGCAGACTCCATGTCCGCCCGGAACATTCCAGGACAAACCTGCACAACCGACATGCATTCTTGGTGACAACCCAATTTCTGATGAAGAAGAGATCACGCCACAAGAGAGTTTTTACTTGCTCTTTGTCATGTTAGGGACCATCATTCTGGCTCTATGCTTCGTTCTCTATCGCCGGTCAAAGCGGCGTGTGGTTCGGCCAGATTCGAACAAACCCGTGTCAAAAATGCAGAGGCGCTACCGTTACTGATCCAACCACTGAACGTTGCTCAATTGCTTCAAGAGAGGATGTCATGAAGGCGGTTGGCGTCCGCAGCCTTTCGGATTGAGCGTGCGATTCGACGTCCAGTTGACATTCGAGTTTCATTGATGTCAGAGTAAGGTGATCCACCAACAAATGGGTTTGAACCGGCAACGATGCGTGCACTGATTTCGAACACCTTGAATTCCAATTGGTCGGTCACAATGGTCTCTAAGCAGAAGGGTCCAAGCATTCCTCGGCTGTCTTCTTCCAGTTCGAACGAAGCAGCGACGGTTCCCTCCGCCATCTCGAATGCACGAGGAAGCAGCGATTCACGAATGACAACGGGTTGATTGCCAGTGACAACGAATGATGGCTCAAGAGCCATTTCTCTGAGATCTCGCAACGAGCCAAGTTTGTAGAACTCATCAACGTTGGATTCATCTCGGCGGTCCATTGACATCAATTCAAGGCGACCAAGATTTTTCCCCGCATGTTTGCCTCGTCCCTGAACTTGATAGCCATCGGTGGCCGTCGGGTCAAAGAAGAAGTGGAGGTAGTAACGGCAGCCAAGCACATATTCCTGAATGGTAAATTCTTCTTCAATATCGACGTTCCGTCGGAAGTCACGGTAGTCTCGGGCAATGAAGTAGCCACGGCCTCCTTTTGCTCCAGCGTATTTTACAATGACCGGCCCATCGATGTCGTGAGGGTCTTCAAGGACTCTTGGCATTGTGCAACCTCCGCTTTCAAGCCATTCTCTTTGCCTTGCCCTACTGCTTTCCCAATGGAGGATGCCTCTGTTGCCAAATGTTGGCACTTGAAGAGATCTGAAGTTTGAGGAGCCAAGGTACTCGACAAGGGACCCGTGTGGAATAATCACCACATTGCGCTCTCTGAACCATTCTGCATGGTCCAACATTTCTCGGTAATGTTCGAGCATAAGCCATTCATCAGGCTCGGCACCAGGGAATGCTTTGTAGAAGCGACGTCGGTTTTCACCGACCGCTATGCCGAGTGTCTTGAAGCCCTCCATACGGGCTCCATGGAGGATTTGCAGTGAAGAATGAGAAGCAACAACACCGATTGTAATGTCGTTAGAATCGTAGTCTGCGAGCCAATGTTTCAGCGTATCGGAATCTACGACCATGTCGAGGGGTTCCGTATTTGCTCTATGAGGGTTATGTACATAGACGCTGTTATTTCACAAAAAAAGAGTGATTTTCCACTCCCGGAATTGGCGTAAGAACGACAAGCCCCCAGCGTTCACATCCTTCCATGCCGTGGCAAGATATCTTGCTCAGGATTTTCCTTTCAGGAGGAGTGATCGTAGCAGCAAGCGAAATTGCCAAGCGAAACAGTTTGTTTGGAGCATTCATTATTTCACTCCCATTGGCCTCGATCATGACTTTGATTTGGTTATACCATGATACAGGTGATGCAGAGCAAATTGCTGTGTTTTCCAAAGAAGTTATGTGGCTTGTTTTACCATCATTCGTGCTCTTCATATCCCTGCCAATCCTTCTCATCAGGGGTTTCGACTTTTGGATGGCCTTATTGATTTCAACGGTTCTCACTGCAGCTTGTTATCTGCTTGGTGTTTCGCTGTTAGGGCATGCCTCCGCATCCACTCCTACGCCTTGAACTAAAAGGGAATGCGCTCCACAAGGGTGAAGAGTTCAAGGGCTCATTGGGGATGTCACTCCATGGCGGAAAGAAAACCCGAGCAGCGAATGACCTACGGGGGCTACCTTCGCTTGGAAGAATTGCTCGAATTACAGGATGGACCGGAAGGCTATGGACCTGCCCCTTGTAACGATGAGCAGCATTTCATCATCACTCACCAGGCCTTTGAATTGTGGTTCAAGATGATTCTTAGGGAACTCAAGGAATCCCACGCCATCTTGAACAGCGACCATGTAGAAGAGAAATCATTACCAAAGTTGGTCCACCATCTCGAACGGGTTACTGAGATTTTCCGCCTGTTGTCAAACCAGTGGAAGGTCATGGAAACGCTTGCACCACAGGACTTTCTCTCGTTTCGCGACAAGTTGGGGACATCATCTGGTTTTGAGTCATGGCAAATGAGGGAACTGGAAGTTTTGATGGGCTTAGAGAATGAACAAAGAATGGGGGGCATGGACCCATTGATGCACATGAGAAAACTCGCTGATGAGGGGAAGGTCAGCCCTAAAGTGCTCGCAGATTTCGAAGCTACCTCCAACGCACCTTCGCTCAATGATGCTCTCAATGCTTGGTTGGCTCGAACACCAATCAATGGTTCACTTCCCGAATCACCGGGCGATGAAGCCATTACAGCAGCCTTTGTTGAAGGGCACCTCGAAGTCATGAAGCATCATGGTGAGGAAGTCATCGCCCATATTGTCTCGATTGGCCACGGTGAAGAAGCACAAGTGCGACCTCGCATCGAGGCTGCAGCAATTCAAGCAGCATCGTTTCTGAAGCCAGAAGGTACCGTTTCCCGCTCAAGAGCTGGCTTGCTGTTCATTGAATCCTACCCGGAACTGCCCCTTCTTTCATGGCCAAGACGCCTGATTGATGCTTTCGTAGGCTTGGAGCAAAGCATGCTGTTGTTCCGTTCAGCCCACGCAAGAATGGTTGAGCGTATGATTGGACGACGCATGGGGACTGGAGGATCAAGCGGTGTTGATTACCTCGATGCCACAACCAAATACCGAGTGTTCGTCGATTTGTGGGCCGTTCGAACAATGCTCGTCAAGCGTGACGCACTTACGGATGTAACATCACCCGAGTATTACGGGTTTGCAACGGATGAATGATCTCAGTCTTCGTGAGGGTCAATATCGATTGGAATCAGTTCGTGCTCGTATTCATAGAGCGCAATCTTGAGTGGGTCCAAAACGAATCGTACATTTGCTTCTTCAAGACCATACAGTGAGACAAGTTCTTCCTTAAACGCATCACGAAGAACCTCTTCGTTTGCATAGAGTGGGGCACCCATTCCAATTTGGAGTGCTCGTGCACCAATAATTCGGGCTCGTTCAAAGCGTGTGTGGAGTCGTGCTGGCTTGACCATAGGGGTGCACCTGCGACAGTGTCGCATCTTGGCGACTTGCCTACTCTTCTTGAATCTAACCCAAGGCACTCACAGGTAGACGATGGCTATTCCTGCTCGTTGAGTGCCGTGGTTGAGGTTGTCACGGTGCTGTACCACATCAGCAGAGCAGGAGCTAACAACAACAACAATACGACCGTTGTCGCCACAGCAATGAATGTCGTCGAGGTCTGGACTGGTTCCTGCGATCCGCTTTTCCCTTCATCCTCATTGAGATCAAATCCCACGGCAGGGTTTTGGGACGTAACAGTGAGTTTTCTAACTCCATCGCTTTCGAGCATGACCACAAGACCTGTGCCATTCATCTGGATTAACTCGCTGATGTTTCCTTGCCCTGCGCTGGCGTTGAAATGCATTGCACCAATGACCATATCGCTGTGGTTGTACGGTTCATACTCATGGGCGACCTGTCCAAGGCGCCATATCGAAACACTTCCGTTGACCGTGGTGTTCCACTCGATGGTTCCGTTTTCTATGGACACTTCATTGAGCCCCTCAAACGAATCAGTGCTGTTGCTCATGACCGCCCCTAGGTCTTGTGCCTGACTTGTCCCGGTCATCAGTGCGTTACCATTATGAATCAGACTTGGTAAAAACAGAAGCCTATACATCGTGTTAAACCGTTGGTACGAGTCTGAATTATAGGACAAATCTTGCGGGGAGGGGTGATGCCTCATCACGAACGTCTGATTGTTAATGAGGTCGTCCAAGTCATTGTCCAGGACCTTGCAAGGTTCACACCAATCTGCGCCAAAATATTCAATGAAATGGAGTGGCCGATCACCACCGCACTCAGCGTCGCTGATGCACGCATCGGTGAAGGTGAGTATGTCGAGCGTTGTCCCTTCTTCTTGGCCAGAGTTTTCCTCGGCGTGAGCCCCGTTCAAGAACAAACTTGAGGTGAAGAGCAGCACAGTAAGAAGAGCAAAGCCTCGCATGTTTTCCCCCCTAACGGTTGTTGGGTGTATGAATGTGTTCAAAAGGGGTCTCCTCTCACCTTCACCCATGGAGGCTGTATGGTGGCGTCGCCCGTCAACCCTGCCTCTTGTTTTGCTCGGCATGGCTCTCGTTATCATCCTTGCAGGTGGTACGATTCGGATTAATGACGCAGGTGAATCATGTCCAGATTGGCCGCAATGTTTCGGAACCTGGGGCTTCGACATCTCCGTAGAGGAACAAACTGCCTACTGGGAAGCGAACCCGGAAGAAATAGATTCGCGTGGTGAAGACCACCGCTACACAACCTTCGAAATTTTCACTGAATGGATTCACAGGGCGATGGTCGGGGTGATTGCCTTACCAGTGCTGTTCAATGCCCTTCTTCTCCGTTCAAAACGTGCTGTCTATGGCACACGAGCCTATCACCTCTCCATTTTCGCGGGCGTGATGTTGATTTTACAAGCCGCTGCAGGGGCAGTCACTGTGTTTTATGACAATGCCGATTGGTCGGTTGCGCTCCACCTTTCAATGGCGTGCGTGTTCTCTTCTGCTTTTATTTATCAGCACATGGAAATGAGACCAAAAGAGGGATCAGTCCATCCGTTGTACACGTTGCCAAAGGCCTTCATCGCCGCCAACAAGAAGAGGGTCGATGCCATGGTTGGGTCTGTGTTTACGCTCCTCATTCTGGGTGCTTGGGTGTCTTCGACAGCAGGAGGTCAATACAATCAGGGTTGCTCTGTCGGATTCCCAACTGGCTGGCCGACGTGCAATGGCAGTGTTTTACCTTCCTTTGATGGCCCGGGTGTTCTTGTTCAAATGGTCCATCGCTTTGGAGCTCTTGTCGTTGGTTTGGTGCTCATTGCGGGGTCTGCCCGAGTGCGCTCGGAAGCCCGTGAGCACGGTGCAACGCCTAAGTTTGGCCGCATCACCGATATGACCGCAGGTTTCTGGATGCTCAACGTGATGATTGGTGGTTCATACATCATCGCTGCGAAAATGGATAGTTTCCCTGAATGGGTTTCCTTGCTTCACCTGATTGTTGGTGTCACCGGATTGCTTGTTGCCACGATTGCGTTGTTTTCCATTCGCATCTCAGCATCATACCAAGATCACCATGAAGGAGAGGAATGAGCGTGGATCTCGGCGTCGATGAAGTGGCACTGGAACCACACCCTGGCTGGATTGTGGTGTTCCAGCGTTTGATGAAATTAAGGGTCATCGTTTTGCTTCAAGTCACAGCTATTTGCGCTATTTTAGTTCATGATTTGATCGCTGTAACTGACCGAACGTGGATGGATACACTGGTCACAATTGGCATCACAGTCGTCGGTGGTACGTTATCTGCAGGTGGTTCAAACGCGATCAACATGTGGTATGATGCAGACATCGACCCGCTGATGAGGCGCACCAAAAACCGGCCAGTCCCCCAAGGCCATATTTCACCTCGTGGAGCCTTATTTTTCGGCCTCATTATTGCTGTTCTTGGTTCATCTCTGTTCTTGATAGTCAGTTGGAAAGCAGCCTTCTGGTCCTTCTTTTCTGTTGTTTTTTACGTCCTGATTTACTCAATCTGGCTTAAACGCAGAACGCCTCAAAACATCGTCATCGGGGGAATCGCAGGCTCCACCCCCCCACTCATTGGCTGGGCGGCAGCAGCAGGAGATACCGTACTAGACACGCTGAATCCTCTTGCCCTTGGCTCTCCAGTGCCTTGGCTTTTCTTTGCGCTCATCTTCTTTTGGACACCTCCTCATTTCTGGGCGTTAGCGTTGTATCGCTCTGGCGAATACGCCAAAGCCAAGGTCCCGATGATGAACGAAGTGAGGGGTCCAGAGCACACGGTGTTCCTCTCCAAAGTGTACTGTGTTTGTTTGCTTCTCCTAGGGAGCGTTCCTTGCTTTTGGCCAGAATCGGGCTTGCCTTTGTTGTGGGCCTTCCTCGCCGGTGGTTTGACCATTTGGTACGCAAAATCAGTTTGGGACATCGATCCCAAGGAGCCAACAGACGAGAACGGCCGAATGCCAAAGGCAGCGAAATCCTTCTTCCGCTCGTTGTACTACCTCGGTTGGATGCACCTCGCCCTCGTCTTGGTGTGTGTTCCACCAGCATCTTGGCTCGGTCCTCTTGGGCCGTTATGAGCCTTCAGTGACCCATTCGCCTCGCTCCTGGCTCATTCAGTCGGCACCGTCATGTTCATGACTGCTTCATCGGTCGGCGGCTTTGTCTGCGGCAGTCGCATAGCCTGGCCATTGCGCTGGATTGCTAATCCAGTGGTGTCTCACCTCGGGAGTTCAAATCTCCCCTGCCGCGCCATAACGAAGTTCAATCGAAGAAGTCGTCAAACTCATCGGCGGTGGTTTCCACGCCTGCTCGGCGATTTCTTGCAGCCATGATCCGCTTGAGGCGCTTTCGCCTCTGCAACAACAACGGCAAGGTGATGATTGACATAACGAGCATGATCAAGGCTGCCAACCCGGTTGTGGTAAATTCATCCTCTTGCATGTAATCTGTCAATGTTCCAAGCCATGGCACACCCAATGGTGGTTCTGGCTCAGGTTCTGGCTCAGGGATCAAGTGTTGGTAGAAGTCCCACCAATCATCCTCAATCGTTACACGCTCGACGTTCGGGGATGGGTAGTCGGCAATCAATTGTTCATTCCCAACTGAATCCACAGGTGCGAGAATGAAGTAATACGTCCTCAGTGGGCGGATGCTGGAGTCATCTAGGCCCGAGGTGTTGTAATAGCCTTGTTCCCCGGGTACGGAGGCTAGATTGCTTGCAATCGGGGTAAGGAAGCGCAAATCGATGTCGTCTGGTTGTTGCTCAATCATGTAGAGGTTCCAGAACAGCTGTCCGTTTGGTTCGTTTTCTGGCCACATCCATGTGAGATTGAGTTCATAGCACATGTTCCAATCGTTGACGACTTTGTAGCACTCCGTATCGTTGGTGAATGAGGATGTGTGCTGGAAGTTACTGACGCTTGAAACAGGGGGTATTGCATCACCACAGAAGGCAGTCGCTTGTCCATTTTCATCAAGACTGACATTGATGTGCTCGAAATCTGGCGCACCTTCTCTGCTGGCGGGCATAATCGCATAAGAAGCACAATCACCTGTTGATAGTGGTTCAGGATCAATCCATGAGATGCTTGAAGGGTCAATCGAGGCAGCCAGAGTGTCGGAAGTCAGTTCCTTCCAAATGAATTCGTTCACACCGTTGGCGGGGTCAGGGAACAATGTGCCTGCTTGTTGTACAAGCATGAGTTTGTAGATGTTCCATCCACCAACATAGGGGTTGTTTATGTCGCCCGTGGTGGTCCAATTGAGTTGCAATTGGCCACCTTCAAGTTGTGTGCTTGTGATTGGCCCTGTGCTGAGGTTCGCTGGAGGGGATTCCCCTATGATGAGGATTACACCGTTGCTGGTGAGGGTCACATCAATTGTGTCATCCTCATTGACCGTGTACTCGTCAAGGTAGGTCCAGATGTAATCATCCATGGTTGGCAGGTAACGTACATCCACAGTTTCAAGTGGAATATTTGTTGGCAGCAGAGAGGATATATTCAGTTGAATTTCCATCCAATCCATACCGACCTCCGGGGAATCATCGACCGTCGAAAGCACTTCGAAGGAGAGCAGCAACAAAGGCTCCTTTCCGTCGCCGATACCGTAGGAGGTGCCCAAGATTGGGAGCGATGACTCATGATGGAAATAGGCTGAACTCCGGGCAACAGCTTGTCCAGTGAACAACTCGCCGTTGTCGAGAGAGATGTAATCGTACACAGTGATGTCTTTGTGGGCCGATTCTAATTCTCCAAACACATCGGTCACACGCAAGGTGATGATGTGGTCGCCTAGGCCTAAGCTGCCACCAGAGACGTTCAACTCAGGACCATAACCGAGGTTGATGATACCAGATACCCACCATGAATAGTTCAGAGGCCCTGGTGCTGTCGAACTTGTACGAGCAGACATCTGAATGTTTTCACCGGTGGTGTAGGTGCCCGTGGTGCTGGCTTGATCGATGTTGGCATTGATGGCACCAGCGACGAGGTCTGTGACTTCCGACAATGCATTGTTACTGAATTTATCTTCATCGCCTTCATCGTGGCCTGATGGCACTTGAATGGTCAGGGTTCGGTCGTCGCCCACGGTTGTGACATTGAAGGTGCAAGTACGAGTTTCACCCGGTAGGAAGGTTGTGAGGAGGCATGAACTTTCATACTCCACTTCACCAATCGGATCGTACACCTGGAAGGCGACGGATACAAGATTGACCGTCTTATTTCCGATGTTCGATACCGTTGCAGTCACCATGTCTTCTCCGTAGAAGTAACTCGCAGAACTGGAATCATGGGAGGGGGCCATCGATGTGGCTTGAAGATCGATTGTGTCATCGAAGGTGACGATGACACTCGAAACATCATTTGAAGGGTCAAGATCGCTGTACGGGGTGCCAGTGCTGTTGAACAATCCCCACTTGAGGTTGAATTGACCTTCGTTGGCGCTGCTCAGGGCAGGTAATGCACGGGTGAACGAGGTTTGTCCTCCCCAGGAAGGCAGATTGGATACATTCGTGTAGGCTTCAGAAATCATCACGGGGACTTGATCTAAACTCCACAATTGCCAACCGAGCATGGCCACAAAATTGCAAGTGTTACATGCTGTCACTTGGCCTTTCGAATCGAGCACATAGGATGTACCGGAATTGAGGACAATGTTGCCGTCATAGGTGGCGGTGTTTTCTACATCGTTCAACGGATTGTAGGTCGGGTCAACGGCGAGGTCAACATAGGACCGGGTCAAATTGATGTTGAAGGTCAGCATGTCATCGCTTGAGTCTTGGTCGTTTTCATCAAAGGCATAGACGATGGTGAATGTTCCTTCGTCGCCTGCAGGGTTCCAATCAGCGTCCGAAGTGATGTCCACGGTGGTTCCGGGAAAAATGTTCGATAGGGAAAATGAACCAGATTCATCTGGGGATGACTTACAGACGGAACCGAGCATGTCTCCCAGACAAACATACCACTTTGTTGCCCGGTTTGTGCTTGTGCCAAGCCCTTGGTTTTCCACCGTTATTTCAAATGTGACCGGGTCCCAAGATGAACTCCATGAATCGTTGGTTGGAGATACGGTTCCCAAAATGGCGACATCACCGCTTTCTGTAGCACCGGACAAGGGGAGGCTTGCCAGCCCCGCAAAGGACGCTAGGAGGAGCAACAGCACCATCGAAAGACTGCCCGTTTTTTGGCCGCTGGTCCCTTGCGTCCGGTTCGACATTAACCCCTGCCTCGCATGGGGGCTTCAAAGACTCATCGCCCCCGAAGGGGGCAAGGACCGTGAATTTCACTTTCTGCTCCCGCTCCATGCGGCAACCTCTTGAATCGCCCAAGACCACGCACAATCATGCGCAGCAGGGGGCCTCGTTCACTCGAAAGGGACGAGACTGCTCTCACCGCTGTCATCGAGTTTCTTTCGGCCTTTGCCTTATTCTTGATGATCCTCACTGCATTTTTATCACTCGCTCAACTCCAAATGGGTTCAAACGACCCTGCTGTGGATCGGCTTGACCGCTCAGCAGTACAAGGTTTAGACCGCTTGACATCCGACGGGGGATGGTTTGTCCCCGCCGGTGTTGACGGTATGGATTACGCCAACGCAACGGCCGATTGGCATCTCCAATCCGCCCTGTCTCTTGATGACGGCCGAGTTCAGGCGGGATTGGTGAGCGATGGAACTCTCAACATTCAGAAAGTGAATGCCATTCAAAACCTTACTGAAGGCGACATGATCGACGGCTTAGGATTGGACGAAGGGTTTTCAATTCATCTAACCATTGAGGTCGTTGAAAGCAGCAATGCAAGCAGAATTGGAACAATGCTGTTTGATGGCGGAACCGAGCGCAGGACTGCAACCGCTTCATCCACCGCGAATCGACAGTTTATCCAGGATGGTGAAACGTGGCAAGTTGTGCTTGAAGTTCACAAAGGTGGGCGCCTCAATAACGACCTGCAAATTACCGAGGTTATGACCCGGCCATCAGACGGTGGTCCGGAGTGGATTGAAATCTATAATCCAAACGACTTCGCCATTGCTTTGCGAGGTTGGTCGTTGAATCATACCTCCTCAACCATCGTCTCCGACCATCTGTTTAAATCCGGAGTTATTGCTGGAAAAACCACCGTGTTGTTCACAGGTGATCCCAGTTCCCAGGCCGGTGGAAATGCCTCTCAGGTGATCGACCTTGGCGTAGAGGGTTTCTTGGGTGTTGGGATGTTTAACGGAATGAGCGATGGATCGGGTGTTTTGAAATTGCGTTACACCCAAATTGATGAGGCCAGGCCCTACGATATGTTCCGGGCTGAATGGGGCGGTGATACCGGTTTATTCATGGTCACAGGCCAATCCTTGGCGTGGGATGGGATTTCAACGGCCTTCACGTCGTGGTACATCGAAGAAACCCCCACACCCGGTGATGCTTGACGACCAACGCTTGGAAGCGTTGCAATGCTCTCATCCATTGGGTTGTGGGCGATTGCTTGATGAACCCGACCGAACTGGTCGGTTTGTTACCCATGCAGCCAGCCGCCGTTTACACCCGAGACCGATGTGTCACAGGGATTCATGGATTGGATGAGATTTTGCGTGGTGGTATCCCCTACGGTTCTACCGTGCTCGCTGCAGGTACATGTGGTTCAGGAAAGACAACCCTTGGAATGGAATTTCTTGTCCGTGGTGCGCTGGCTGGAGAGGCTTGTGCCCACTTCACAGCAACAGAACCTTCTGTGAAGTTGCTTGAAAACATCCGCCAATATGCCTTTTTTGACATGAACATGGTCGACTCAGGTCTCATCAACGTCTTCGACATGGACGTTTTGTATTCGTGGCTTGGTCTTGAGAAGGCGTCGTTCGAACTTGATGACGTTCACGCATTGATCAAAGCCATCGTCGATATCGTCAACACCATCGGTGTGACCCGCCTCGTCATCGATTCAGTCACCACGCTTTGTTACAAAATTAAGAGCGAGCAATTGATTCGTGATTTCCTGTTCACCCTTGGAAAGAAACTGGCCACACTAGGATGCACAACCATTTTGATTTCGGAGATTACTTCAGCAACAGAAAACGCCCACTGGTCCTCTTTCGGTGTGGAAGAAGCAATCGCAGACGGCATCATTGTGATGGGTGACGTTGAGCGAATGGGCCACCTACTCAGGTTTTTACAAGTGGTCAAAATGCGTGGAACAGCACACAGCCGTGCCAAGCACGCCATCGAACTCACGCCTTTGGGTGTCATGCTCACGCCGATGCTCAAATGGGGCGCACAAAGCGATAAAACGTCGCGCTGGGGGTCATGATTATGTTCGAATTGGATCAACGCATTGCTGAACAACTCACCGAAGTCGCCCTCAACAGTGCCGTCCAGGTTCGTTGCGGAAACTCGAACGCCTTCATGGTCACTGCAAGCACCATCATACCGCTCATGCAAATGTTCGAGATGGGTGGGGTGTACATCAGCGCAAACCGAGGTGCAGTCGAAATCATCCAAGCCTTCGAATCGATTGGAATGGATGTTTCCAACATTCAATTCATCGATTTGGTCTCATCTGGTATTTTGGGAGGCACTGATGTTCCTTACTCCAACATTCATTTCGTCGACAGTCCAATCATGCTCGAGTCCGTTTTGTTGCGCACGCTTTACATTCTCCGGACCACAACATCTGTGAGAAACTTCGTCTTCCTCGACAGCGTCAATGCACTCGCAATCTACAACGAAGACCGCATTCTCGCTGAATACCTTCACACCTTCATCAACACCTTCCGCCAGCGTGAAATCCTCTCTGTCGTGCTCAATGTTCCTGACCAAACCCCGCCATTGGTGTTGTCCAACCTTGACTTGTACTGCACCGATTTAATTGACCGTGGCCAAGTCGTAATCCATTGAGGTGAACAAGTATGGCACGTAAATTTGAGTTCGATCCCGAGGATGAGGAGTTCTTCAGTAAGGTCGGTTCCTTTGGCGTGCCAAAGTTCGACAATGAAATGCACGGTGGCATCCCGCGTGGGTTTACCCTGATTGCGTTCACAGACACTGGTTCAGGAAGCGAATTGTTCGCAAAGCAATTCACCTCCCCTGCCGAAGAATCTGAAAACACCCTCTACATCTCCACAAACGAAGGTCAGGCTGAAATCGTCAGAATCTTCCAAAAGTACAGTTGGCCAATGGACATCAACGTTCGAACCATCGGCGAAGAATACAACTCAACCGTCTTGGAACGAGAACTATTGGCAAGCCGATATCGCCTTGAAGGCTTCCAACTTGCTGACATTCAACGACTTGCACAAACCCGATTTGTTGATGAAAACAATCAGGATTATCTGACTGAAGTCACCAATGAAATTATGGCCCTTGGTCCTTACTTTAGGGCCGTTGTCGATAGCCTCGATTTCTTCCTACAGCGTGAAGATCCAGCTCGTGTTGTCGCTATGGTTCGAATGCTCCAAGCCCACGCTCAATTGCACCGAGGCCTCTTGTTAATTTCAGTATCAACCAACGGGTTGGATGCAGCAATCAAGCAAGAACTGTCCACCATCGCAGACATGGTCCTCTCGTTCAATGTACGAACTATTGGTACAGATTTTGAAACTTCGATGGTTGTTTCGAAATTCCGAAACGCTCCTGAGAACTTGAAAATTCTTGTGTTCCGAGTGACTCCAGAAGAAGGAATCACTCCAGAAACCGTCGAGCGTATCGCTTGATGGTCTTTCAAAAACCACCCGCTCTGCGCCGGCCTCGTCCTGCGACATGTCCAAAGGGGTCGGCAGATGGGGGGGGACCATGGGAAGCCGTGAAGCAACCGGGGGTTACGACCCATCTGGTATCGATTTGGAAGCATGGACCATCCTTGAGGGCCAACTTGAAGCGACCATTCCTAATTACGACAGGGTCAACAAACTGATGACCTTTGGTCAAGACAAACGCTGGAGGCGAAATGTTCGCAACCACGCAACACCCGGCATGAAGGTGCTCGAAGTTGGATGTGGGCCAGGATCCTTCGCCGAAGATTTGGTTGGGCTTGATGTCACGTGCCTTGACCCCTCTCCTGAAATGTTGAAAGTCGCTAAGAAAAGAGTCGATGCATCTCGTGCCTCGAGAGGCGAGTCACCCGCAGTTTATGTCGAAGCAATAGCGGAGTCAATTCCTCTTCCAGATGACACCTTCGACATGGTGTTCTGTTTGTTTTCCTTCAGAGATTTTCAAGACAAACGCAAAGGGCTTGAGGAAATTTATCGGGTGCTCAAGCCAGGTGGTCGCTTGGTGATTTGTGATGCCGGGAAAGCCAATTGGTTGCATGGGCTTGCCGGGCGAATCTGGATGGCCACTGCCGTGCAATTGCTTGCACGGATCGTGACCAAAGACAAGGACCACCCCTGGAAAGGACTCGCAAACACATACTCTCATTATGGAACAAATGGATACTACCGGACCATGATCAAAGAGGTCGGATACCAGGACGTCCAAGGGCGTTTATTATGGCCGTTTGCCATGGCGAGCCGGTTCCGTGGAACGAAGCCAAAGCAATGAACATCGACGCAGGCCCCTTGTTTGGCCATAGAGACCTCCCCATTAGCCTCATAAACCCCCTCCCATTCAGCCGAATTGCTGGTGATTATCTTGGGTATGGCTGACGTCCTTCGCAAAATCAAGCAAGCAGAACAAGATGCCGAAAAGCAACTTGCAGATGCCCAAGCTGAAGTCGGAAAAATTGCAGCGGAAGCCCGCCGCCAATCCGTCCAACTCATTGCTGACGCAACCGATGGTTCAGTCTCAGATACTCAAGCCACCCTCGACGCTGCTCGAGCCAAAGCAAACAAAGAAGCAGAAGGTGTTGCCAAAGAAGGCCAAAAAGTGGTTGACGCCATCGAATCTTCGGCAGCAGATCGCAAGGACAAGGCAGTCGCCCACTTGCTTGAAAAAGTAAATTCTCAGTGAGTTGTTCCCATGTTCGCAACCGCAGAAATGTCCCGCCTTACCGTGGCGGCTCCCGTCGATAAGATGGAAGAAGTTCTGCGAATGTGCGCTACGCTCTCATGTGTTCACATTGAAGAATACGGCCATTTCCAAGATGGAATCGGTGTTGGACGTGCGCTTTCCACCGAAGGCGCAAACAAAACCAGTGCCTTGCTCACCAAGGTTCGCGGTGTTTCCTCCTCCGTTCAGGCGATGAACATCGAGGGGCCAGTGTCGCTCGGTAAAGTCAAGAAATTGGTAGAAGGGTTCGAATCCAAAATCGATGATGCACTTTCCTACCTTGACACCATCCGGGAAAGTGAAGCCTCAATTTCCTCTTTGAAAGAACAACATCAGGTCCTCGAACGCCTTGCTCCTTTGGACATCCCTCTGGAATTGATGGGCGGGTTCGACGGTCTGGAAGTCTATGTGGGCGAAACTCCAAGAGCCAGCAAAGCAAAGTCTGTCTTCTCAGCGCTTGGAACGGAAATCCTTCTACACTCCGCACCAGGCATCGTCGCAGTTGCTTGCCAGACTCAACACGCAGCAGAGGTGCAAATCTGCCTTGCTGAACTTGGTGCTAAAGCGGTTCAAATTCCAGCAGGCGAAGGCTCCCCTGCCTCAAAAGCCTCGAGCGTACTCTCTCAAATCGACGCACTCGAGAACACTATCGCTTCCTCTCAAGAAGCGCTCGACGCTTGGGTCGATCGAAACGGTCGCTCACTTGTCGCTCTTGAGGAACACTTGACCCGTGAAGACGCAATCTACACCTCTCCAACCCTCGTGGCTGTCAGCGACCAAGCGTTTGCTTTGGACGGCTGGGTTCCGACCTCTGAAGGCGATATGGTGAAGGATAAACTCGGTGCCATCGCTTCTCACGTTTCGATTGAAGCCTATGTTGACCCACACCACGGCCACGGTCACGACGACCATCATGATTCGCCCGAGGTCGCCAAGGAATTGGTGATGCTTTCTGATTACCTCATCAAGACCAAGCAATCCGTGTTTGAATTCTTCAAATCAATCGACTTGGATGATTCTGGTAAGATCGATAGTTACGAGTTCCAACAGGCCTTGAAATCTACGAGCATCGGCGATTTGCCTCCTTGGGACATTGGTCCTCTTGTCAAAGCAATGGATCTGGATGGCGATGGGAAAATCAACCTCCCCGAACTCGACATCTCTCTCACAATGATTCGTGCTATGCCTTCAGTGGATGAACACCATGAAGACGCCGTCCCCCCAATCGAATTCCAAAATGGAAAAACCACCCAACCATTCGAACTTTTGGTCGATCTCGTCGGTCGCCCAAAGTATGGTACCTTTGAGCCATCAATGCTCATTATGATGACCTTCCCTTTCATCTATGGAATGATTCTAGGTGACTTTGGCTACGGTGCGGTTCTTGTCGCTCTCTCTTTGTGGCTTGGATCTAAGCCCTTCGCCGTTGACCCCCTTGCTCAGAAAGGCATGACTGTCCTCCGCTGGATGGGTGTTTGGTGCATCATTTGGGGCATCATCTTCGCAGAAGGCTTTGGCTTCGTGTGGGATGGCAGCATGTATGACGCAACGGGGGCGCTCAAAGACGGGTACCGATGGGGCCCAGACATTGCCTTCCTCACCAGCATCTATGATTGGACATACGATGTGTTTGTCCTGCCCGAAGGACTTGCAGTTCTGCTCGGACTTGGCGACCCAGACCACCCATTCGTGATGATGCCGTTCCACCGTGCAAGTGCAGGCCACGGGTTGGAGCAATATGTTTCTCTCGCCGTTTACCTCGGCGTCTTCCACATCTTGGTTGGCCTCATCATCGGATTCCTCAATGTCAACAAAGCTCACGGATTTAGCGCTGCTTTCTTCGAGAAAGGCTCTTGGTTGATGATCCTCGTTGGAGGCTTCATGGTCTGCCGTAACTTCGTGATGGGGTACAATGAATTGTTTGAAGTTCAACCCCTCTGGAACCTCCTTCTAATCGGCGGCATTTGCTGCCTTATTGTCGGTCTTGCTGTCTACGAAGGGTTCGGTTGGGCTGGTGGCATCATCATGGGTCCAATCGAAACATTCGGTCTTCTTGCTAACACTTTGTCCTACCTCCGCATCATGGCGGTCGGCGTTGCCGGTGTCAAGATTGCAGAAGTTTCCATCATCCTCGGTTGGGAGAACATCTTAGCCGGCCTTGAAACAGGAGGCGCCTCTGGATACTTGACTGCAGCCCTCTGCCTCGTCATCTTCCTCTTCGTCCAAGTTTTCGCCTTGGCCCTCGGTATTCTTTCCCCAACCATTCACGCAGCCCGTCTCCACTTTGTGGAATGGATGGGCAAATTCTACGACGGATCCGGCCGTGCTTTCGCACCGCTCGGTGGCCGTTCCCTCCACGTCGAGGGTCAATCATAGTCCACGGACACAAAAAAAACACGGAGGTAGCAAATATGAACGCAAACACCCTAAAAACGAGCCTAAGAACATTGATCCTTTTGGCAGCCATCACTATGGTTGCTCAAGGAGCAGCAGCAGCAGACCCAACCGGGGCATCAGACGGTGACGGATACACAGCCATCGGCGCTGGAATCGCACTCGGCCTGGCCGCAATCGGTGCAGGTCTGTCCCAAGCAGCCATTGGCAGCGCAGCTGTCGGTATGCTCGCAGAAGACGGAAGCAAGTTCGGTCCAGCATTGATTTTCACTGCTTTGCCTGAATCCATCGTCATTCTCGGTGCTCTACCACTCTTCCTATGAGGGAACCATCGATTGAAGGGTCGATCTTCGACCAATTGAAATCACCATTACGGAGGAAATACAATGACGCTTGAAACACTCGCAAAAGACATCTCAAAATCAGCAAAGGCGGAAGCCGATGCTATGATTGCGGAGGCTAAGAAAGAAGCCGACGCAGTTGTGGCTGAAGCAACCGAAAAAGCTGCAACAATCCGCTCGGAAGCGGCCAGCCGCACCGAACGCGAAGCAGCACAGCTTGCCCGTGAGGTCGTTGCCAGCGCACGCCAGGCCAACCAAAAGGAAATTCTGGTCGCACGCCGAAAGGTGCTCGATGAGACCCTTGGAACGACACGAGCCCAACTCAGCAGCCCGAAAATGAAGGGTCGAGCAAGTTTGCTCAAATCGTTGATGGCCAAGGCTGACGAAATCGGCAGCGATTACAGCGTCCGCCCTGTTGAAATGGATCGAAAGGCGCTCTCAGAACTCGCTGGAAAGCGACCCATGGGTGATGCAGTTGATGGTTTGGGAGGCTTCGTCCTCGAAGCCACCGACGGCTCAGTGTCCTACGACATGCGCTTTGACACCTTGCTCGAAAAATCTTGGAAAGAGGAATTGAGCGCAACCACAGCAATTTTGTTTGAATGAGGGATTCTAAATGGTAATGACAGGAAACACACCCTACGTTGCTGCCCGGGCAAAGTCCCGTCGGCAGAAACTCGCGGATCGTGCCCGTCTGCGCCAGCTCATTAGCCAATCACCGGATCAGTTGACCGTCGCCATTGGTGACATTGGTTATCGTGCTGAAATGGACATGTACGCTGGTCGCTTGACCGGTGGCGATTTGGTAGAAGCAGCCCTCACTCACAACCTCGAACACGAACTGGATAAGATGGTCGGCCTTTGCAACGGAAAAATCCGTGCCATGGTTGAGATCTACACCTCACGTTACCAATACCACAACGCAAAGGTCGTGTTGCGGTCTGTGGCTAACGATGTAGACATGGAGAAAATTACTCATTCCATTCTGCCAGAACTAAACGATATCAATACGCCTTGGATTAAAATCATCGAAAGCGCTGATGACCTACGTTCAGCATCGACTCAGATGAGACGAAAGTCGTTCGGTTCTGCTCTTGCAGCCGTGCCAGAAGATGCCCGTCTCTCCGATTACGAAGATGCACTTGACCGTCATTACTTCGCAAACGCACTCAAAGCCTTAACAGGAAAAGGACCCGATGTTCGGTTCTTGAAGGACTTGGTCGCAAGTGAAATTGATCACCGGAACATCCTCAACGTCCTCGAAGCAGGGGCCGTTGGACTGTCCAATGAACAAATCGTTGACCTGCTAATACCCGGAGGACGGGTCGTACCTAAGCGCGCTTTTTCCGCCATTGCTACCGGTGGAAAGGACGCCTTACTCGATCTGCTTCGTAACGCAGCACGCTTTGATGGTGCTTCTTTTGATGAAGCACTAGCAACCTCAGCAGAAACCCGCAGCCTTGACGCTGTGGTCACCTGGCTGAAAGAACGCGAACACAAGATGATGGCTCGAATGAGTTTCCTGCATCCAGTGTCCGCTCTTCCAGTCATCCATTACATCGCCATGAAGGTACAAGAAGTGGATGACTTGCGACTCATTGTGCGAGGCCGTCTTGCGGGCTTGCCAACGGATGTGCTCGAAGCACACATACTGAATTGAGGTGAGATGAATGGATATCGCAGTCGTAGGTACGCCGGAATTCACCCTCGGTTTCCAACTTGCAGGTGTCGATCATCTGCACAACCCTGAAGGTGAAGACGCAATGGTTGCCACTTTCAGATCACTACTCAACAACAAAAGCGTCGGGATTGTCGTGGTTGACTCCGCAATCCTTGCCGCACTGCCAGAGCGTCTTCGTGACCAACTCTCGGCATCTGTCTCTCCGACCGTGCTTGGCATCGGAACGGAAGAAGACACCGCTTTGCGAGACACAATTCGCAAGGCAATAGGAGTCGACCTTTGGAAGTAATGTTCCAACCAAAATGGAGGAAATAAAAATGAGCAATGAAGGAGTAATTTACCGGATATCTGGTCCTGTTGTGACCGCAACCGGCATGAGCGCAGCTATGTATGACGTCGTTCGTGTTGGCCACGAAGGTCTGATGGGCGAAGTGATTGAACTGCACGGAGAAAAGGCCGTTATTCAGGTGTACGAAGACACATCTGGTATTCGACCTGGTGAACCAGTGTTGAACACCCAAGAAACCTTGTCCGTATCACTCGGACCTGGACTTTTGACCCAAATTTACGACGGTATCCAACGCCCTCTCCCAACCTTGGAGAAGGAAATGGGTGTGTTCATCACCCGTGGTGTCGATGCAGATGCATTCGACCTCGAAAAAATCTGGACCTTCGAACCTCAAGTCGCTGTTGGCGATGAAGTGGTTGGCGGCCAAGTTATTGGTCACGTCCAAGAAACAGACACAATCATTCACAAGATCATGGTTCCTCCAACTGCCAGCGGTACTGTGAAGTCGATTGAATCCGGAGATTTCAACGTCACACAAACTGTTTGTGTCCTTGAAGACGGTACAGAGATGCAGATGATGCAGAAGTGGCCGGTCCGAACCCCACGACCTTTCCAACAAAAGTACGCACCTGACACACCTCTTGTCACCGGTATGCGAATTTTGGATTTCCTGTTCCCACTCGCCAAGGGTGGAGCAGCCGGTATTCCAGGGCCATTCGGATCTGGAAAGACGGTCACACAGCAATCCCTTGCAAAGTACTCTGACGCACAACTTGTGGTCTACATTGGCTGTGGCGAACGAGGCAACGAGATGACAGAAGTGTTGGACGAATTCCCTCACTTGATCGATCCAAACACCGGCAAGCCCCTCATGGAGCGAACCGTCATGATTGCAAACACATCGAACATGCCAGTGGCAGCTCGAGAAGCATCGGTGTACACCGGTATTACCATTGCAGAATACTTCCGTGACATGGGTTACGATGTCGCATTGATGGCTGACTCAACTTCTCGTTGGGCTGAAGCAATGCGTGAGATTTCCTCCCGTCTTGAAGAAATGCCTGGTGAAGAAGGATACCCTGCTTACCTCTCGTCCCGAATTGCAGAATTCTACGAGCGAGCTGGACGTGTTGAAACTTTGAACGGCGATGACGGATCAGTGACTGTCATCGGTGCAGTGTCTCCGCCTGGTGGTGACATCTCAGAACCTGTTTCTCAAGGTACCTTGCGAATTGTCAAGGTGTTTTGGGGTCTTGATGCTGGTCTTGCCCGACAACGGCACTTCCCTGCAATCAACTGGCTGAACTCGTACTCGTTGTACCCGCAAAGCCTCGACCAATGGTTCCGTGACAACATCTCTCAAGATTTCCCTGAAGTCCGAACCCAAATCAGCGGTTTGTTGCAGATTGAGTCCGAGTTGCAAGAAATCGTCCAACTGGTCGGTTCTGATGCTCTACCAACCGATCAACAATTGACGCTTGAAGTCGCTCGAATGATTCGTGAATTCTTCCTACAACAGAACGGATTCCACGATGTCGACGCATACTGTGACATCCACCTACAATACCGAATGGCCAAGGCAATCTTGTCCTTCCAAGACGCTGCAAAGTCTGCAATGGCCAGCGGTGCACAACTCGGCGATGTTGTCAACGTTCCATCACGATCCGACCTTATGCGTGGTCGTTTCGAGAAAGGATACATCGACATCATCGATTCAATGGTGGATACCATGACCGCCGAAATCGCCGCTACGGTGGAGGACAACTGAGGAGAGGAATATCATGACTGGAAAAGAATACCGAACCATTACCGACGTGAAAGGACCTCTGGTCTTTTTGAACAAGACTGAGCCTGTTGCATTTGGTGAAATCGTTACCCTACGACTTTCAAATGGAACCATCAAGAACGGACAAGTTCTCGACACTTCCGATGACCTCGTTATCGTTCAAGTGTTCGAAGGAACCTCCAAAATCGACCGAGAAGCTGGTGTTACCTTCATGGGTGACGTTTTCAAACTCCCTGTGAGCACCGACCTCGTCGGACGAATTCTCGACGGAGCAGGACGCCCACGTGACGGCGGTCCGGAAATCGTCGCAGACCAGAAGGAAGACATCATCGGCGCAGCGATTAACCCGTACAGCCGACAGAGCCCAAATGATTTCATTCAAACTGGTGTTTCTGCAATCGACTTGTGTACGAGCCTCGTCCGTGGACAGAAACTACCGATCTTTTCGGCATCTGGTCTCCCACACAACGACATCGCTCTGCAGATCGCTCGACAAGCCAAACTCAAGGATTCTGATGAAGAATTCATTGTTGTGTTCTGCGCTATGGGCATCACCGCTGAAGAATACAACTTCTTCCGTTCCGATTTGGAGCGAACCGGTGCTCTTGAGAACGCTGTGTTGTTCGTCAACCTAGCGGACGACCCTGCTGTTGAGCGAATTATCACACCTCGTCTTGCTTTAACCGCAGCAGAATACCTGGCGTTCGAGAAAGACTACCACGTTCTTGTCATCTACACTGACATGACCAACTATTGTGACGCTTTGCGACAAATTGGTGCTGCTCGAGAAGAAGTTCCAGGACGACGTGGTTACCCCGGTTACATGTACACCGACTTGGCCATGCTCTACGAACGTGCAGGTCTGGTCAAGGGTAAGAAGGGTTCAATCACTCAATTCCCAATTTTGACCATGCCCGGTGACGATATCACTCACCCGATTCCTGACTTGTCCGGTTACATCACTGAAGGACAGATTGTTATCTCCCGTGAATTGCATCAACAGGGTATCTATCCGCCTATCAACGTTCTTCCGTCGCTCTCTCGATTGATGGGTTCGTGTATTGGTGAGAAAACCACCCGTGAAGACCACAAATCAGTTTCTGACCAGATGTACGCTGCGTACGCTCAAGGCCGTGAACTCCGTGGATTGGTTGCCATTGTTGGTGAAGACGCACTCAACGAGCGTGACAAGCAACTGCTTGACTTCTCTGGTGTGTTCGAAGACAAGTTCCTTCGCCAAACCCGTGACGAAGACCGTTCCATCGAGGAAACCCTCGACCTTTGCTGGACCTTGATGTCTTCAATCGACACCAAGTACCTCGTGCGACTTGACCAGAAGTGGATCGATAAGTACCACCCTGACAACAAGGCTTGAACTCGGTAAACAGATTTGGAGGCAAAGAACATGGCACTCGACATCAAGCCAACCCGAAGTGAGTTGATTAAACTCAAGGGGCGCATCAAGCAAACCAAGAACGGGTACAAGCTGTTGAAGATGAAGCGGGACGGATTGTTCCACGAATTCCGACAACTCTTGGCTGAAATGATCGAAGCAAAGCGAGACTTGACAGCAACCTATCGACTTGCTAAGCAACGGATTGACCTTGCTAACGCCATCGAAGGTGGATTGGCGGTTCGGGCAGCAGCAATCGCAAACACAGGCCACCCCGAAGTCGAAGTTGAACGCCGAAACATCATGGGTGTCGTCGTGCCAAGCGTGAGCGGTACAAACCTCAAGTCGACGTTCCAAGAGCGTGGTGTTGGTTACATTGGATCATCACCCTACATCGATGAAGCCGGTGAGTCCTTTGGGAATTTGATTGAAAAAATCGTTCGTGCTTCAGAAATGGAAGCTACACTCAAGCGCTTGCTCCAAGAAATTGAGGCTACAAAGCGACGTGTCAACGCTCTCGAGTTCAAAGTCATCCCAGAACTCGAAGAAGCACGCGTATTCATTCAACTCCGTCTTGAAGAGATGGAACGTGAAGAGACCTTCAGGCTCAAGCGATTCAAGAACAAGTGAAGTCAACTTGGGTTGATTACCGCCCCTATGTTTGAAAAGCATGAGGGATTCATTGATGGGGGAGGCTTGCCCCCCGTTGAGATGAGGGGGACATATGAAAGACGCAGAGCCGGACGCTACCTCCTTTGAACCAATGGAGGCGCACAAGGATGTGTGGTCGCAGCAAGATCTCCTCAAGACGATTCTTGAACGCCATTTTTTGGTTCATGGTTCGATAGGCGGTACTGTTTTACCGGCCTGGAATGTTTCAGTGAAGGCAGAAGAAGATGCACACGAACAGTTGTTGCGATTGAACGAACATCTTGCCAAACTTGGGTGGATGGGTAAACTTCTGGTTGACGAACCATGGGTTGTTCAGATTTTACCAGTCCCAGAGCGGCAATTTCCGATGAAAAGTTTCCAATGGATCATGTGGGGCATCAGCGCGCTGACCCTCACCCTGGCGGGCGCCTACTGGACTGAGGGGGCAACTCCCGAAGGCGGTTGGTTCACGGAATCGTCCTTCCTTGATGCGGTGATTGGTTACACCCTTCCTGTTCTTGGCTGTTTATTCATCGCCTCGCATATCCAACGAGCGGTTGCGGCAAGGTTTGGGCTTCGTGTCGGACACATTGTCCCAGTCCCCGAACCTTCCATCTCGTTATGGAGCTTAGGTGCCTTGCCAAAATCCATGCTCATCTGGCCCTTTGGTCTGTTCCTGATCCCATCTTTGCCACGAATGGATGCCCGCCTATGGCCCGATCGCAAAGCCCTCGGGTGGTCTGCCGTCAGCGTCCCTGCAACTCTTGTGAGTTTGGGCATGGTGCTTTGGGGCGTTGGTTTGTGGCTCACTCCAGACTATGTGGCCATCACTTCTCAGCAAAACATTGCTTACCCGCCACTCGCTGTGGAGTTGTTGAGCGAACTCACGCTTTCCGATGGATACCAGCAAAGGTTGGTTTGGGCGCACCCCTTCGTGCATGCAGGGGCAGTTCTCACTTTCTTCGGTTGCCTTTCCATGCTTCCAATTCCAACCTTCCCTGGTGGCCGTTTGATGGTTGCAAGGGCGGGCCATGGTGAGGCTAGAAGCAGTTCGAATCAGATTTTCATCTTCCTTCTTTTGTTGGCCTTTGCTTGGATGTTTGATGCCTTCAATGGGTTCAATATCTGGCTTCTTGTGCTTTCAATGTCGGTTCCATTGCTGTTGTTTATGGGCTCAGATCGCAGAACCCCAGTTGTTCTTGACGAACCCAAGGGATTGGAATTGTCATCGATGAAAAACATGGGCCTTGTAGCCCTTGCCATCGTTCTTCTCGCACTCCCTCAGCAGATTCCATTTGCAGTGGATGAGGATTGGAACGATGAGGTGGAATACGACATTGATGGTTTCGCCAAAGCAGTCCTTGTCAATGAAACTTGGAGCGCCGAAGTTGTTGTAACGGTGAAAAACCCTTCATCTCTTAGCAAAGGCTGGGCGATTCTCGAAGACCGGTATGATCCAGATCTCACGTTTTGGGATCTCACATGGCAATGCGATGGAGAGGATACACGCTCGATTGCAGAGGGTGGCTGTGGAAGCGTTCTGCCACCCAGCACCCAAAGCACTGTCACTTTGAATATGGTTTGGTCTGGACAGGGCGATGCACCAATTTCAATTGGTTTTGGCGTCCTCACGCAATCAGAGGAGCGCCTCAGCATTGAAACCATCACGCTCGAACCCGATGTTGACCTCTTTGTCGCCTCCCCTTGGTTTTTCACTCAAGAGGACGGTGAACTCAAACGCTGCTTGAGCCTTGGTGGCATGAGTACGCAAGCCGTGAATATCTCAATTCCGAACGCCCAAGGTGCGTTTGATACTGAAGCCCGTTTGCATTGGATAGAAGGCTATGAAGGGCTTTCAGCAACGTACGAAGAAGCACCAGACCGAGTGTGTGTCCGGGGTCAAGATCGGGTTGTTCTGCAAGGCTCTGTGCTCGATGTGATTCAACTTGAAGAGGTCCAGTACCATGCTGGCTCGCCAGCCCTCCCGATGACAGCAGTTGTCCCGGGTCATGGGTGGAACATCACCAACGAATCGACAACAGGTTGGGGGTTCGAACTCGGGGCAGGCACTGTAATGAGCGCCACGGGAGAGCCATGTCCGCTCAACGCAACGCTCGCAACGCCTTTACCTCCTGCCAGCGGTGAATGGGTATGGGACCTTGATATCCGAGAAATTTCAAGCATTCCATCCATCTCCAATGGTGCACAAAACCTGACTGTCCTCATGCAAGATGGGTCGACTGTGTTGGTGTGTTCAGAACCTTTGTCGCCTCTACCAAGGCTCAATTTTACCGTAGAAGAGGGCCCGGAAGTCATTTTGCTCCGATCGGATGTTGTTCACCGAATGTGGTCGACTGCGTGGACCGCTGCAACAAATGGTACACTTCTTCATCCAAGCAGTGGGACCTTCAACTTCTATAATCCAAGCAACTCAACTGCCTCAGTTCAACTTAACTTCGAAGGTAATGGGCCACAGTGGACCACGATAAACTCGACCACAACGCTTCAACCTGGCGATAATTTCTTTGAATTTTCACCCAGCAACTCAACGCTTTCCACCATGTGGTTCGAGCATGTCGAAGGCCAGATTGTCATTCATCTAGGCAGTTACATCTGAGGGGTTGGCATGAGGGTTGCGGTACTAGGGGCAGGTTCACTTGGCTCCCTCCTTGCTGGTATGCTGGCTCAAGTCCAAACTACTGAGGTCTTGATTCATGGTAAAGGTGAGCACGGGGCGATGATGGTCGCAAAAGGGCTTCACATCGAAGGTGAAGCCACGTTTCATCTTTCACAAGATGCAGCCCTGTTTACACTGGAAGAGGTTGGTATACCCTCCTCACTGAACGGTACGATGGATGCTGTTCTTCTCACGGGCAAAGGTGCAGCGACCTTCGATTTGGCAACACTCGCTAGAGGTTTGTTGCGCCCCGACGGTGTCCTTGTTTGTTTGAGCAATGGCCTCGGCCATGCTGAGGCTTGTGGTGCGGTTGTAGGTGTGCATCGGGTGGTGGCAGGAACCACAACTTACGCCGCTTGGAGGCCAACTCCCGGGCGGGTTCAGTTTGCAGGAAAAGGAAATGTCATCCTCGGTCAGATTCAAGGTGGCCCTTCAGAGGTGGATGCAAAACCACTGCTTGATCTCTTTGAACAAGCTGGCCTTACCGCGGAATGGACGCAGAACGGGCCTGCAGCAGTTTGGATGAAGGTGCTGCTCAACATTGCCATCAATCCCATTGCGGCGCTTTGTGGTGTTGCGAATGGGGCCTTATTAGAGCCAGGGTTGTTTACTTCTTCGCTCGAAACGATGCTCGAGGGGGCCCGAATTGCGAGGCAAGAACGCATCCATCTTCCAGATGATTTAGAATTGGAAATGCACCTCGAATCCGTTCTGAAAGCGACCGCTGAAAACCATTGCAGCATGTTGCAAGATGTGCGTGCGGGAAGGAAGACAGAAATCGAGTACCTCAACCAAGCAGTCGTTCAACGTGGCGAACGCATCGGTGTGAGAGCCCCGATGAATCAAATGCTCAGCGCCATGATTGACGCCCTTACTCCTCAACAAGATCGGCGTTAAAGTGCAATCCACGGTTTTCCTTTCTTTGCAAGGAATCTTCAATGACTAATCTGCCAACTAGCGTCATATTACGCAATTCCACAATCTCCCGAGAAGGCAATGCTGTCTTCCAAATCATGTCCACTTCTTCGTGAAGCAGATCGAGTCTGCGCCGCGCCCTATGCAATCGGTTAAACCGTTTCACAATCCCAACTTCTTGAGACATGGTTGTGCGAAGCGATGCACGGTCATTGATTGCAGGTGCATGTTCGACGAGGTTGGTGAGGCCATCTGCTCGCCAATCGGGAAGTGAACGTTTGCTCGGACTCGGATCGGTTTCGATGATGTGGTCTGCTGCCCTGGCCGCATACACAACTGCCTCAAGCAAGCTGTTGGAGGCGAGGCGGTTGGCCCCATGCATGCCCGTGCATGCAACTTCACCGATGGCATACAGTGAGGGAATGATGGCTCCGCTGTCCCGGGAATGAGGTCGCCCAATGCCGTCAACAGCAAGCCCTCCAACGACATAATGCGCAGCAGGCGCCACCGGTAAGGGATCCCTTCCAAGTTTCAGACCATGCCGTTCAAGTCTCTTTTGAATGGTCGGGAAGTGGGCTAAGAGGTGGGTTTGGTCGAGGTGGCTTGTCACCAAGAACACGTGTCCTGAACCGGTTCGTTTCATGGTTTGGTCAATGCTTCTGGCTACGATGTCTCGGGTCGCCATGGAGCCAAGAGGTGAGTGTGCAAGAGTGAAGGAGAATTCATCCGGAAGAGGCTCATTGTGCCCCTCATCTCGGGCCTTCTTTGTGGCTTTCTGCCAAGCATGAAGCCCCGCTTTGTCGAGAATGACTCCGCCTTCACCACGAACAGCCTCAGTGATCAAGAATGGACGGTCATCTTGGCGAGCAAGTGCTGTTGGATGGAATTGAATGAAAGCCATGTCCTTCACAGCCGCCCCAGCCCTGTAGGCCATTGCCAATCCATCGCCGGTTGCGACGGTCGGATTCGTTGTTGTTGACCAAAGTTGACCAACGCCTCCAGTGGCCAAAAAGACGATGTCTGCTGACAATGTAAGCACTTCTTGACTTACTTGGTCAAGGCACCAAACACCCGCTATTCCTTGGTTGGGATTGCCGTGTTCACGCTGGATCAAATCAATGGCTAGCGTGTTTGGTTTGATGGTGATGTTTGGGTGTTGAGCGGCACCTTCGGAGAGGGCCCTTTCAATTTCCTTTCCAGTCGCATCTTTAGCATGAAGAATTCGGCGTTCCGAATGTCCGCCTTCTCGAACGAGATTGAACGCTCCATCTTCATTGGTTTCGAAACGAACCCCAATTTGAAGAAGATCCTGTATTCGTTCGGCAGCTTCAGTGATGACGGTCCGAACCACGCTTTCATCGCACAATCCATCGCCGCTTTGGAGTGTGTCTTTTACATGGGCTTCCAAACCGACTCCATCGGTTTTGTCAAGGATAGCTGCAATGCCTCCTTGGGCCCAATTGGTCGATGAGTCGGTTGGTCGTTGCTTGGTGACAACGGTGACGGTATGGTTGGCATCAGCCAATCGTAGGGCTGCAAAGAGCCCTGCAATTCCACTTCCGATGATGACAATGTGCGCCATGACTCCAACCCGTTGAATCATGGGGAGTTGGCCGGACCATTTCACCCCATCGCTAAGCGATATCACTATGTCCGGAGCACCGCTAAGGGTGCCATGGCGAACCTACGTGTTTTCATTGGGCAAGCCATAGCTCTCGCTATTGTTGTCGCTGTAAGTGCTAACGCTCAGTTTGGCGCCATCGCCCCAGAAGTCATCACGGGTGCCCCCAATGAAAAATTCGACATGTCTCAGATGATTGAGCCAGATTGCTCACCACCCTTTGACAGATTGGAACTCTTGCTCGCAGAAGGGTCCGAGACAAATTGCTTCACCCCGCCGGGTGAATGGAGCGGCGTTGATTTCATGGTGATGGGGCCTTCATTGTTCATTCTGCTCTCGGGCCGGATCAAGATGGCGCGTGTTGGAACCAAGAAAGACCGATTCTACAAAGGAGCATTTGCGGCAGGGGTTGCAATTTTCTCCATCGCCATCATGGATCGTTTAGGTGTCCTTCCAACCCAAGTCAATTCAGAGGGCTTATCGGATCTCATTCCACTCAACTTACCGCCCTTAGGCGTGCAAATTGGAATTGCTGCCGTGGGTTGCTTGCTGATGATGGGTCCAAAGTACTGGGAGGCGGAGGCAATCACTCAGGCGACTGAAAGCGTCTCTAAGAGGCGCAACATAGCTCACGAATTCAGGACTAAATTCGGTTCAGAAACGCTTCCCCTCCATGCTCGTGCGGGGTCGAATCAACGAATCACTCGTTCAAAGATTTTACATAAAGATTCACACCTGAAAATGAGAAAGCAAACCGCAAAAGGACTCAAAGTCTACGCAACATGCCCGTTCTGTTCTGGCGGAGGTTGCGCCAAATGCGGCAATAAAGGTACACTGTGAGCCAGTGTTTCTTTTTTCATGAAGTGTGATTTTTCGTCGACTTAATTGACCCTCTGGCTTCGAGAAGCTCCACTTCAAAACCGGTGGACTGGGCCTCCATCACTCGCATTCTTTAAGACCCGTGGGGGACGGGTGTCGCGGATGAGGTCGGGGATTTAATTCTCGATTACGAGGGAATGGGATGTATCTCAAAGCGTTGGAAGTTTCGAATTTCAAATCATTCAAGGGAGAATTAACCATCCCAATGGATCGTGGTTTCACTGCAATCACCGGTCCAAATGGCTCAGGGAAATCGAATTGCGGCGACGCGATTCAATTCGTTCTTGGACCTCGCTCAAACAAGGTGATTCGAGCCCAGAATGCAAAGGACCTCATCTTCAACGGCGGGAAGAACAACAAGCCAGCTCGTGCTTGTCAAGTCACCCTCGTGTTCGCCAATCCACTTCTTTCAAGTGGGAGACGAAGGCTTCCTCTCGACCAAGACGAAGTGAGGATGACACGCGCTGTTCGTTTGACGAAAAGCAACAACATCGTGACAGAATACCTGCTCGACGATGAAGAAAGCACCCAGAAAACATTCCACAGGCTCCTCAGTTCCGCGAACGCTCGCCCTGATGGCTACAACATTGTGCTCCAAGGCGACGTAACAAGATTGGCAAAAATGACCGCTAAGGAACGACGCAAAGTCCTCGATGGAGTGGCAGGTGTCACATCCTACGATGATGAGATTCGCAAGGCAGAGAAGCAACGCAGCATGGTTGAGGGCTACATCGAACGGATTGGTCTGCTCGAAGACGAGCAAAAAGCACGACTCAAAGATCTGACTAAAGAGAAGGACCTCGCTCTCAAAGTCGCTGACCTGGTCGAAGATCTGAAGGTTGCTCGTCAGCTTTCAGCACAAGCGAAGTATGCAAGTCAGCAAGCAGAACGCCAATACCAAATCAGGGAACGCGTTCGAATCGAAGAAGAGGCAGAGGTCCTGCTGGCTCAAGTCCAACAGGGCGACAAAGTGATGGTCACCCTCGACGACCAAATTGGGACGCTTCAAAAGCAAATTGAGGACCTTCTCGGAGGCGATAATAACGGCTTGATGGGAGCCATTAATGACCTGCAAATTCGGATTGCTACAAGCCAAGACCGTCTTGAGGAATCCTCCGATAAAGATGCTGAGGAGGCAGAAGAGCTCAAACATCTGGCGGAAGCAAGCACCTCAGCCATCGCAGATCTTGAAGCGTTCGAAAAGGACCTCAATGAAGCAACCATCGATCTCAAACAAGCTCTTGAGTCTCTTGAAGAAGCAAAGAAAGAGGAAGGCGAAGTTCGCAAAGCCCTCGAGTCCTCAGGTTCTGAAAGCGCTGAACTTACACGCGCCCTTTCCAAAGCAACAGAAGGAGCAGAAGCGGCTCAAGCATCACTTATTGCCGCTCAAACTGAAGTCAACAGGGTTGCAACGCAGGCTGAGATGTTAGGTGAACAACTAAGCGAAGTCCAAGAAGCAGCTGAATCAGCAAGATTGGCACTTGCAGAATCCGAGCATGAAGGCGAGCAACTGAGCGAAAATGCACCTGAGCAAGACCGGACGAAACTTGCTGAACGCCTTCACGCAGCACAACGTTCAGAGGCAAAACTCCTCGAGGAATCTCAAGCGGTAGAAACCCGTCTTCGTGAAACAGAACGAAAACTTTCCGCCGCCAAAGCGGAGATGGAAAACCGTGCCGGTGCTAAAGGCATGGCCGGTGGGGCGGCTGCGGTGCTTGCAGCGCGTGACCGCGGCGAACTGCGCGGCATCATCGGGACGGTTGCTGAATTGTGCCAACCGCGTGATTCAAGTCATACAGATGCTCTTGCAACCGCAATTGGAGGCGGTATGACTTCCGTGGTTGTCGACAACGATGAAGTCGCTGCACAAGCCATCCAATGGCTTTCTCAAAACCGTGCTGGGCGTGCGACATTCCTGCCCCTTAACAAACTCAACAACACCCGGCCGGCCGGAAGAGCGACCATCATCGCTCGAAAACCTGGTGTGATTGGATTCGCTAATGAACTCCTGGATTATGATCCTCGCATCGATGTAGCCATTCGTTTTGTGCTTAGGAACACCCTCATTGTCGATAGCCTCGCCACAGCAAGGGCAAACATGGGCGGTGTGCGTCTTGTCACCCTCCGCGGTGATGTCACCGAAGCCGGAGGCGCCATGGTTGGTGGCGCAAAGCGAAAGATGACCACTTCCTTTGGCGGCAACATCCAAGGAGCAAATGAAGTTCAAACCTTGAGCAGTGATGTGGAAAGGTTCCGCTTGATGGCTGAAACCGTAAACGGCGCATTGGCTGAGGCCCGGCGTCAACAAGGCGAGATCCGCTCAAGCATCAATGAACTTTCGAACAACGATCATTCAGAACGCTATTCCGATTGGAAAGCGACCCACAAACAAGCCAAAACCAATCACACAACTGCCATTGGTGCAGTAGGTGCTGCTGAAAAGCGACTGCGTGACCTCGAACTCGAGGGTGCACAACAACTCGAGGCCCTTGACGACGCACAGGCACACTTGGCCAACGCCAATCAAGCGCGTCAAGCAGCCCAAACTGCTCTGGAAGATGCAAGCCCGCTCCACCTCAAAGACCGCCTTCATGCAACGGAAGTGAAGCGAGTGGAAGCTGAAGGCCTCAAAGCCAAAGCAGAAGCCTCACTCTCCAATGATTCAGGGCACCGTTCCTTGCTTCAACAGAGAATCGATGAATGCCAAACTAGAATCACCGGCATCAAGGAGGCTGCGATTGCTCGAAGTGAGCGCATGGACGAACTCCAGGCTCAAGTCGCCTCGGATAAGATTGCATTAGAGGCAAAGGAAGCCGAGCGTCGAGAGTTCTTGGAAGAGAACCAAGGCCTTGAAGACGAACGTGTCGCCTTAATCGAAGAGCGCAGCGCTCTCAAGGCTGACCTTCACCAGAAGGTGCAGGAAGCCCAATCACGCCGCCAGTTGAGCGGAGAAATCGGTAGAGCATTGGAGCAAAAGGAAATCACCATTGCTGAAACACTCCAAGAGATGAGCGAACAAGGTTACCAACCGGCGGAAGAAGGTGCCATCTTGCCAAGCCTTGGCGATGCTGAGCGAAAGGAGCGAAGGCTTCAACGTCGTTTGGATGAACATGGTCCTGTGAACATGCTTGCGATTGAACAATTCGATGCTTGTCAGGCTCGCCTTGATGGAATGAAAGAGGATTTCAAGACCCTACAGAACCGAAGAAAGCACCTTTTGGATGTCACAGAAAAACTCGAATCACAACGAAAGGAACGCTTGCTCAATGTTCTTGAGAAGGTCAATGAGAACTTCAAGGTGGCTTACAATTCACTGAGCGATGGTGGACGAGGTGAACTCTTCCTCGAGAACCCGGAAGAACCGTTCAAGGGCGGACTCGAACTCTGGGCCCAACCAAGAGGTAAATCTGCGAAAGTGACCCGCCATCAATTGTCGGGTGGTGAGCAATCAATGGCGGCACTCGCCCTGATCTTTGCCATCCAAGATTATGACCCAAGTCCATTCTACTACTTTGATGAAGTTGACCAAAACCTCGATGGGTACAATGCTGAACGGATTGCAATGATGTGTCGAGAACGAAGTAAGCGGGCTCAATTCATCATGGTGACTCTCCGTAAGGTGTCCTTGCGCTTGGCAGATCATCACATCGGCATCACGCACGGTGGGGATGGTTGCAGCCGAAGAATCGTCGACTTTGATCGAGAACGTGCCATCGCTTTGGGAGAAAAAGCCCTTGCTGAGGCACAAAAAGACAATGAACAGAATCACTCACGCATCGAAGAAGCAAGACTTGCATCGCATGATATGCCACAGGTCCCCGAGGCACTGTCTGCACCGTCCAGTTTGGGCGGTCTGCTCTCACACATGGAGCCGCAGCAAGAGCCAGAAAAGAGCCTGGCGGGCCTTTCCGAACGAACTGCAGAACTGACAGAAGACATCGAAGAATATCAAGAGGTTGCTGAGGCAGTCCGTGAAGCTGATTCGGATTCCTCTATAGAGCAAGAACAGGAAAACGAAGAAACCCTACAGTGAGGCGATCGTATGGTGGGGCAGCAGGAAGTTTTGGACAAGTGGTTCCTTCGTCAAGACGTAATGGACCAATTGCTCGCATCTGGTGAGGCGTCCTCCGACGCATCTCTCTTTGCTGACCGTATCCTGGCCATCGCAGAAACTGAGGAAGCGGAGCACCAAACTCTTGTCGATCCGTTTGACCGTTCCGTCGCCCTTGTGCTTTCATTGGTGCGAGAAGAGGAACTTGATCCTTGGAACGTTGATTTGTCGAGTTTCCTCAAGGTGTTCACTCAACGGGTGAAAAGTGAGGCTTCAGCACTGGATTTGCCTGCATGCGGGCGCCTTATTCGTCTCTCCTGGGAAGTGCTTCACCAGCAAGCAGCCGTGCTGTTTGATCGAGTCCAGTTCGTCGAAGAAGAGGATGAATGGGATGAAGGATTTGATTTCGGTTGGGAAGCTGACTACGATGACGAAGCCTTCCACTTCACAAACACCATTCTACAAGGCGAAGCAGACGAAATCTTACCCACTTTGTTCGATGAACGTGTTCGTCGTGAAGAGGGACGCCCAGTGACGCTCGGTGAATTGCTTTCAGCGTTCAAGAATGCTGCGGATGATGCAGAAGCATTGCGACTGCGCGAAGAAAATCGCATCGCCCATGAATTGGAACTGCAAGAGTATCTAGCCGATGTTGGAGGCCGAATGCACAATGAAGATCTCGAAGGAGACATTCAACGGTGCTGGACGGCCATGCGGCAAACATGCCAAGCAGCTGGCACCTCAAAGGTTCCTGTTACCGATGTGATGGTCAACTTAGCTGTTGTTCTGGAAAGCACCTTTGGCGAACTGCCCGAGGGGTATGATGACGAAGCCAAGGTTGCTTCCTTCATCGCAGGTTTGTTCCTCACCCACCGTGGCTTCGCCTCAATTACCCAAGACCAAGTGCCTGATGGAGTCATCTGTTTGGAGGATGCTTGGCCGAACATCGAGACGTTCGAGGAAGTCAAACTGCTTGTCGAAGGAGCTCAAGAAGAAGAATCAGATCGCATTCAATCTCAAGACACCGGCTCAGTCCGCCACGCACAACTTCGTGCAGAGAAGGCTCAGAAGGCTGAAGAAGCCGCTGCTAAGAAAGCCGAAAAAACCTCACAAATCCAGTCAGTTGCAGAAGTGCAACCGATCTCTGCCGAGCCAGATGAAGCGTTTGAGCCACATGATTGGCTTGTTGAATGAGGGAGAATGATGTCTGAAGTACCAGTTGACACATTGCTAGAAGCAACCCTGTTTGGTGCAGGTCGTTCAATGACCGTCGCGGAACTCTCGGTCGCTCTTGGGTATGATGAGGATGAGATGCTCGATTCGCTTTATTCACTTCGTTCAACATTGAAGCGTCGAAGAGGAGGGGCCCTGCAAGTGGCGGAAGTTGGTGATCGTTGGGCGATTGAGGTCAAACCGGACATTGCGGGACATTTGCCGAAGGAGACCAAGACCGAAATCCCTCAGAAACTCCTCAAGGCTGCCGCCTTGATTGCTTATCATCAACCAATGGCCCAATCGAGGCTTGTGGAATTGCTCGGTCAGAAAGCCTATGATTACGTTCGTGAACTCGCTCAATTGGGAATGATTGACCGCCGTAAGGACGGTAATACACGACGTTTGATCACCACTCGTCGCTTCTCAGAGGCGTTTGGATGCCCATACACGGACCGTAAAAAGGTCAAAGCGTGGTTCAGAGAACAGGTCAAAGGTTCTGGGATGCTCGATGGCATGACGGATTCTACAGTCCTCAAGGAAGAAAGTGAAGTTGACGGCTTTGTGCAAGCAACGCTTCCGTTGCTCGAAGAAGAGTGACTTCATTCTGAGCGGAGCGCTTTCAGCAGTTGTTCAACCACTGTCTGTGTTTTTGGTCCATCAACCGATTGCAATCGTTTGGCCACAATTTCTATCTCTTCACCGACAGCACCAGCGCTGACCGCCATATTGCGTGAATGAAGCTTCATGTGACCTGCCTGAATGCCCTTTGTGGCAAGAGCCCTCAACGCTCCCAAATTTTGGGACAATCCTGCGGCTGCAATCACACCGGCTAATTCCTGCGCAGATTCAACGCCAAGAATTGCCAAGTTTGCTTGGGCCGCTGGATGAACCTTCGAGGCTCCTCCGACGGTACCAACCGCCATCGGTGTTTCAATCGATCCGAGGAGGTTACCGTCTTCGAGACGCTCCCATTTCGTCATTGAGCCGTAGGTGTCATTGGAATAAGCGGCGTATGCATGGCACCCTGCTTCAATTGCACGCCAGTCCTGCCCACAAGCAAGACCAACGCTGCTGATTGCGTTCATGACGCCTTTGTTGTGTGTGGCTGCTCGAAACGGGTCTGCGACCGCAAAATGGTGTGCTTCTAGGATGCCCTGGATCACCGCTAGGCCGTTCTCTCTTGTGCCGTCATCTGCGAGTTCTTCGGGCGTGAATGTCGCTTCAATACGGGCGAGACGATGGACTGCCAAGTTTGAGAGGATCTTCAGGTGGACTCGTCCACCCGTCAGTTGTTCGACTCTTGGTGCAATAAGCTCTGCCATGGTGTTGACTGCGTTAGCGCCCATGGCGTCCCTGCAATCCACGACAATGTGCAAAATGACCATTGTACCACTTAATGATTCAAGCGTCCGAGTTTCAATGCGCTTGCACCCTCCACCTAGTCGGATCATGGTCGAAGGTAGGCTGTTGCACAGGTCCATCAGTTCTTGACTGGCTCCGTGTAAGGCTTCGGAAGCCTTGGAAGGGTCTCTCGTGTCCATAATTTGCAACTGGGCAATCATGAGCGGTTGGTCGTTATTGGATCTAAAACCGCCGTTTTTGAGGCATCTTTTGGCCATGTTTGAGGCAGCAGCCACCACGCTCGATTCCTCAAGGCAGAATGGGACCAAGTAGTGCTTATCATCAATCACGAAATTTGTAGCAACGCCAACTGGCAGGGACATCGTTCCAATTACGTTTTCAATCATTCGATCAGCAGCGTCTTCCTTCAACTCTCCACATGCGCTCAGTGCCTCGATTTGCTGTGGAGTTAAGTTGGCAAGTTCTGCCACAATTTGACGGCGTTCTGGTACTGAGTGGCGGAAAAAACCGCTCAAACGACTGTTTTCAACTGCCATGGTGCTCCCCTTGTTCACTCCACGTGCACTTAGCCCATCAAGCAATCGCACTGGCAAGGGTTTGGTGCTGCCACTTGGGGGTCCTCTCGTGGGGTTATGATCTTCGAGATTAACGGGTTTAACGGCTTTTCTAACGCGTTAACAATGCGTTAATGTTGCGTTAAAGGGCCATAGGAGGTGCTGCCCGTTGCGTGAATAACGCCTCATAACAGGTCCACAAGAGCCCCGGTTTCCCTCAAAGATGAAATACCCCTCTGCCGTTGCTTGTCTCATGGAAGTTGAAGGCAAAGAGATCGTTCTACCAACCCTTTCGTCGAATCCATTCTCGACTCTCCCCCTTGAGTCCAGTCAAAGCCACCTGTTGGTGGGCCGTGTCCAATTGAAAACTGCCTTGCAGCAGTACATTCGCTTCATGTCTTCTCGACGTATTCTGCTTTCTGGGGAAATGGGTTCGGGGCGATCTTCACTCTTGCGGTGTCTGGCAAACCATGCGCCTGAATCGGTGCATATCGACCATATTTCTTTCCAAAACCCCGCATTGGGGCTTCTTCGTGAAGTGTACTTTCAACTTACAGGGGACGAAGGTCCGTCCGGGTGGTCACAGGTTGTCGAAAAACTCGTAGATGCCTCAAGAGCCTACAAGCATAGCCTGCCATTGATTGTCATCGATGCCCAAGGCGTAGAAATGAATCTGCTTTCACAAGCGCTCAGCTCTGCTAGTTCCTCATTAAATCGCATACAATGCGTACTTGTAGTCGTTCTTGAAACACGACAAAAGGCTCAATTTCCAGAAAAGTTGCTCCACATGTTCGATAGCGAACATCACCTTGAACCGTTTACAATAGACGAAATCCAAGCGCTCGTGGAAACACGAATTCAAAGTGTGTCCGAAGAAGAGTTTCAACTCTCAGTAGAGGACGCTCGCCATTTGCTGTCAAAGACCTACGGAAATCCCGGAGCCATCATAAAAACTCTCAGAAACGCAGTTGACGCAGCCAGGAATCCTTCCTCCCTTGCTGGAATCAATCAAATCTTGAGGTCGCCCTTACCAATGCCACAAGCGCCTGAAAAGCCGGTTGAGTTTACCCCGTTCGAGCAGAAAACCATTGTGCAGGAGGAAGATGAGGCTTCAGCACAAGGCGACGTCATGGCTGATGAAAACAAGCCGTTCGGGACTCTTATTGATGCTTCTGCACCATGGACAGAGCGTGAAGAACTGAGGGACATTCAGGATGATGTGAAAATTATGGATTCCATGGATGGGTTTGAGTTGGATTTAGAACAGCTTGATGAAGAAAAATCAACGGATGCAGAACTTCCTGAAATGCCGTTCAAAGCCCTCCCCCAAACCCCTGAGTATGTTCCAATCCTCGACGATTCAGGCCCTCCTCAAATTGGAGGTATGTTCTCAAGTATTGTTGGACGGATACGGGATGTGAAAAATTCACCAATGCCTCCTGAAGAAACAGGTGCAGAACTTTGGGTTGGCGAGGGCGGGGATCCAGTGCCCATTCTTGATCCAGAGGCTCTAGATGATGGGTTTCCCGATGTACCGGAAGGCGCTTCCTTTGCCGAATTGATTCATGATGAAATTGGCTTCTACGAGGCGGAGGTCAACGACGATGAATACGCAGTGGCGCCCAATCAATACACAGAGGAAGAAACTGTTCCTTCTCACCCCTCTGCACCCGGGGAGGTACAGGCCCTCACCAAGGCTGTCCAAGCGCTTGTCAATGCACTTTCAAACAACGAAGCGGGGCCAACCAACGCGACTTCTCAACGAGCCTTCATCGACGCACTTGCCGCATTGCAAAACAAGCCAATCATCAACCATGAGGAGCATCATTTAGACATCGGTTTACTCTCTGCTTTGAACGCTAATGAAATGGCGGTCCTCGCCGTGGCTAAACACCGAAAGTTCTCACCCTCTGATAAAGCGCTCCTGGAGGATTTGGGTGTTAAACGTTCACGGCTCTCTCAGATTTGTAACCGTCTTCTCAAAGGTGGTGTTCTGAACGTGCGAGCCACCGGTCGGAGTAGGTATTACACAATGACATCGACGGCAAAAGCCCAGCTTGTTGCCTGGGGCATCGAAGGGGGTGAAGCCTGATGTGGACAATCACATGGTCGTGGCAAGCACCAAACCGTATTGCAGCGCTCGCTCCAGCAGAAGGCGGAATGATTGTCAGCAGCGGTCTGGATTTGTTCATGCTTGAGGTTGATGGTACGCAACGCTGGCGCATCGAATTGCCATTCAAAGCCCATGCCCTTCAGGTGAACAACGGTGTTGTTGCGGTGCTCGCTGCGCACGGATTCTATGTGCTCTCCACAATGGACGGTTCCATGCTGCATGAAGGCCGTTCAACAACAGGTGGGTTCACAGATGTTTCAGCGCGTCCAGGTGGCGGTTGGATCCTTTCTGGGCGCCAAGGGCACCTCCATCTTTTCTCGCACGAAGGTCGGGGTCTAAGGCGCTTGGAAAGTGGAAAAGTACGCCGTTTGTTAGGTTGGCTGGACCGAGAACACATGATGTGGCAAGCCTCAGACGGTCGCCTTTGGTGCGCAAGACTTGCTCAGACCGACCAAAAGCGATGCTTAGAGGACAGGGTCTGGAGTTGGGTTACCCCCCTCATGCAAGGCCGCTTGTTGATGCAAGCCAGCGACGGTGGGCTTTGGGAAGGTGTGCCTCATCCATTTGGCTGGGATGGGCTTGAACGCGTTGAATACGATTCCCTCGAACCTATGGAAGGTGTGAGAAGCGCAGATGGTTGGTGGGTCTTGGGCATTGAAGGTCAATTGCACCACCTGTCAAGCGTATCTGGTGTCGAGGAAGAGACCACCGTCCTCGGGCATGACATGGACTTGGGCGACCTTCTTGTGGCGCTCACGCCTGACGCCATGGCGACCGCCACTCGCGATGGACTTCTCCGAAGATGGTCGGCCCCTCACTTGGCACAAGCAGAGCGGCAAGGGCGGTTCGAAGCCGCTGCTGAAGCCGCATTGGCCAAGAATTGGGAAGAACGCAAGGCGATCTTCACCCGCGCACAACTGGCGGAGGATGAAGGCCGGTTGTCCCGCGCAGTGGAACTCTACGGAGCATTAGGCAGAACGGAAGATGTTCGTCGCTTGCTCAAGCGTCAAAAGGAGGGTGGAGAGTGACTGAAGACCTAGAACACGTTTCAGTTGGACGGGTCGAGAAGTACCTCGATATCACCCGAAGGGCCCGTGAAAAAGCAACTCCAATTCATGCTGATGGCTCCCCGGAGTCCTCGCAATTATCGATCATGCTTCGCATGGCCGATGATTATGCATCAGACGCTCAGCATTTCCTCAACATTGGAGATCATGTGCGTGCTTTTGGTGCAATCAACTACGCACATGCCTGGATTGATGCAGGTGTCAAACTTGGATTGCTTGACGGGCACGGGGACGATGTCCTGTTTACGCTGCCCTGATCAAAGCCCTTGGGTCAGTCGTTCGACCTTGAGGACACCATTTTTCATAGCCTGTATTCTCTCTTCGACATCTGACAACAGAATCTCCACGCAGCTGTTGATTGGCATGCATAGGTTGTAGAGGTGAGATGGGCGTCCTCGTCCTTCGGACCCCGAACGTCGAGTCGTGACAAGTGAAAGATCAGTCAATTGCTTGATGGCCGTGCTTATTTCGGGCTGACGCAATTCACAACTGGCTTGCAGATTCTTGCTTGTTGTTTCTCCATTCAAATAAAGGCAGATCATGACTCGGACAACTCCTACTGAGACTCCAAGGTCGATCAGGGCATCAGTGAGTGCGAACGCTTGGCTCTTTACCGAGTTGATTTGGGCTGATGTTCGGCTCCCATCGACGCTTTCGGATTCACTCATAAGGCATAGTTGCATTTTATCATATATCAACTAACTACCGGCATGGCCCTATCATGCTCATTTTTTCGAAAGTAAATTTTCGACACATTAGGGTCGTTCTATAGACCTTCTAGGAGATGAAGTCGTTTCCCTTTAGTAACTTCTAAGACCGGTCTTCCAGCTTCAAACAACCTTCGCTTCAATTGAACGTCGACCGTCAGCACAACCCATCCGTTGGCACAGGCGAGGTCAAGAATTTGATCATCGGTATGTGCGCCTGAATCTTCATGTTCATCGATTTGGGTTGCTTTGCCCTTCAACATCCCAAGGAGGAGTTTCTTTGCTCTCGGGCGTTGTGAGTCCAAGGTCTCCAATTCTTCGAGGACCTTTGGCAGCAAGAGGATGTCCGGTTTTCCGAGGACTTTCCCAAGTTCGATGTCAAAATTCATTCCAGAATCAATGACAGCGGCCCATCCACAAGCATCGATGAGGAGGTTTTGCATTTTGAAACCTCCATGCAATCACGAGGCGTGATGTCGATCACTCAATCGTACCGTACCCAATCAAACGCCATCGTGTGCCGACTCGTCGAGAAAGGGAGACGCGTTGGCCGGGGTCTGCGCATATCGGCAGACGAAGTTCAAGCGTGGCTCTTCCTTTTTCTGCGCTTCGTGTAACGCCGACTGAGGTTGCAGTTGCCACATTGATCATCAACATCTCATTGTTACGAAGAGGATGAATTTTTTCGGGAGCTTCACCTTCTCCAGCCACCATTGTTTCCATGAGTTTAACTTCGATGTTCACTGAGGACCGCACTTCCGGGAGGTCGCCCTTACGGGCGACAACCTGTCCGGATAGATTGTCAGAGGTTGTGATTGAAGGATCAAGCATCGTAGCCATTCCACACAACCCGCCAGCGTGCATTGCGTCAAGGCTGAGTCCTCCTCCCTGCATGCTGCTAACGGTTGCCTCAATCGGTTCCCAACGGGTTTTGTTGCCCTGCTCGATTTTTCGACCTGGCCCGATGATGATTTCATCCCCCAACTCGAACGTGCCTTCGACGATGCTGCCACCAATCACGCCTCCACGAAGTTTGGTTGGTCGGGTCCCTGGTCGATTGATATCGAATGAGCGAGCAACATGCATGATTGAGCGTTTATCGGTGGAACGATCGGGAGTTGGAATGGTTTGCTCAATGGCGTCGATGAGGATGTCGAGGTTGACATCGTGGTGAGCAGAAACTGGTATGATGGGTGCGCTTTCAGCAATGGTGCCCTTTAGGAACTCTGAGATTTCCTTGTGTGATTCGAGCGCTCGTTCACGGGTCACCAGGTCAATCTTATTCTGCACAATCACGATGTTTTCAATGCCAGCAATTTCCAAAGCCATCAGGTGTTCTCGTGTTTGGGGTTGAGGGCAGGTTTCGTTTGCAGCCACCATGAGCATGGCGCCGTCCATAATGGATGCACCAGTGATCATGATTGCCATCAGCGTTTCGTGACCTGGGGCATCGACGAAGGAAACCACACGCTGGAGTTCTTCTTTGACATCTTCTTTACCATCAGGGCGGCGTCCAGTTGGGTAGAATTGCCCATCCTTGGTTTTGTAGAACGCAGTGTCGGCGTAGCCGAGTTTAATCGAGATTCCACGCTTGCGTTCTTCAGAGTGAGTATCGGTCCAAACACCGGACAATGCCTGCGTCAAAGTGGTTTTACCGTGGTCAACGTGACCGACAAGGCCAATGTTGACTTGAGGTTGTGCCGGAAGCGCTCGTGCCATGCTTCCACCACTCCATTATCTCGAACGCCCTCTCGGGTTTCAATCCGATGCTTCTTCGCTACCTGGTGCGAGAATGTCGGCCAAGGATTTGTTTCCTGAGTCGATGACCTTGAGGTTGATTTGACGGGTGTCTTGGTTGATGGTGTTACCGCGGAAGTTTCGGCGCTTGCGCAGACCGTCAGGCTTGTATCGGAATCGCTTCTTTTCGCCGCCCTTGGTCTTGAAGACGAGTTTGTGGCCCTTGAAACCGGTTGATTGGGTCACAAGAACCGCTTGGCGGGAGCCGCCATCGAGGTCTCTTCGGAGGGGTGTTCCTGTTTTGTCGGATCCACCAGTGATTTGTAGTTTGTATCCAGAGAGGGTTTGCTCGCCTTCTCCGACGAAGATACCGTCAACGGTGTCGCCGATTTTCTTACCCAAGAGTTGGGCGTGGTTGTTTCCACTGATTTTCAGTGAGTAGGCCTTGCCACCGCTGGCAGGGTCCGTATCATTGACGACGGCGACGAATTCTCCTTGTTGTCCAACAGCCATATTTACACCTCTAGAACGACCTTCCGACCATCGACCCGTATTTAGCCCCACCGTATGAAACGAAACGAGTTTTTGGTCAGCGGAATCGCTTTTTCAGCAACATTTCGAGCCGGCTTGAGAGGTCCTTTGGAAGGAAATGTGGCATGCTCAAGTGAGTTGTACGTCCTCGTCCTCCGCCAATTGTGGCCACTCGGGAGACGGTCAGTTGCCTTGTTTCGAACTCTTTGAGGTATTTCCAAACGGTTGTATGGCTCTTCATCTTGACATCGTATTCCTCTGACACTACCGCATACAATTGTTCAACATCACCGGTGGTCATCGACTCTTGGTTGGTAAGACGCCGGCACATCGCCAGCAGCACCAACATGGCGTGACTTGGTAAATCGTCAATGACTTCGAGATTGCTTCCTGAAATCACCGCTGAGGAATTTGCTGGCTCGTGAATGTCCTCGATGATGAGGTGAGGCTCATTATGTCCATCCTGGCGGAATTCACACCGTTCTACAGCAGCATTGAGCAACTCAATGGCCTTTCTCGCATCTCCACTCGGGGCTGCTTTCTCTGCAATAAGTCGAATGATCTCTGGTGTCCATGTTCCGTGGACAAGGCCAAGTTGTGCTCTTTGAAGAGCGATGGCTTCGAGCCCCTCAACGGTATAGGGTTGGATTCGAATGTGGTTTGTTGCACCCATACGAGAAATGACAGCTGTTTCAAGCATGTCAAGGACTTGCTCTTGGCTGATGAGAATCAATGACATGGTGCCCTTTCCTTCTTGGTCTTCATCAATTCGAAGCAGTTGGTAAAGCAGATCGTCTCCACTTCGTCGCAACATGTGGTCCACCTCATCAAGGACAACGATCAGGTGAGAAGATTCTCTGCGCAATAACCGCCTCAGGCTCAAGAGCAATTCGCCCATGGACAAGCCTCTGTCCGGATGCCCGGGGTCGAGCAAGTGGAGGATTCGTTGAACGACCCGCATGCTCGTGGAGGCGTTGCGGCAGTTGACTTTGACATGGCGCACATTCCTTTTTCCAGCAAGATGTCGTTGAATGTCCCTGCAGAACGTGTCTGCCAGCACGGTTTTTCCACTTCCTACCGGGCCAGTGATCACCGCCCGACCTGCCCCCTCTGGGTGATTGAGTGTCGAGAATTTAGCAGCCAACTCGCGTTGAACCAGCTCACGCCCCACAAGTTCTGGCGGAGTCCAATCGAAGTCCAAGACTTCCGGATTGGCAAGCACAGCGCCTGCCCCAATTCGGTCGAGGTAACTTGTCATAACAACAGAAGGCTTACGCCAACCGTTCTTGAACATACGGTTTCCTTCGGGCCAAAGAAAGCCTGTTTCGGATTGTGCAAGGTCTGTGGTCAGGGGATTTCATCAAACTGATATCCTGTTTCCCATTTCTTCTCACCAAGAGCCACTTCGAGTTCAAAAGGTGTGATGAGGGGTTTGCTGTACCGGACAGCATCATCGATGGCGATGCGCGGGCATGCTGTGTTGACAAATGCGTCAACAGGGTAGAAGTCAATCAAATCAGGACCGATGTGCTCTAGGGCCAGTAAGTATCCTTTCTTGCCATGCTTTTCGAGCATGCGCTTCATTCGCAAGGCGAGGGTTCGGCGCATCTGTCCAGGCTTCTCGCCAATCAAAATTCCAAAGCGTTCTGCGTCACCGCATGCCATGATTAACCCGGAGCGCTGGCGAAGGATCCGCTCGATTCGCTCAAGGGACATTTCTTCAGCGTCTCCAGTGTAAGGGTCGAGCATGGCCAATGGTTTGCCAGTGTGGAGGACAAGTCCAATCGGGTGGAAATCCCCCGAGCCGAGGAACAGATAGTGGCCAATGGAGTCGTCATCACCTGAGTAATTGCAGCCAAGCACCTGGCCTGGGAACGAAAGTCGAGCGCCACCAATAGGGATGGTCACGTCGTAACCAGCCTTTTCCAATCGGTCGTGGAACTCTGGTAGCAGGTGAAGGTGCTGAATCGAGCCTACGAGGCCGAGTTTGGTTCCGGTGAGTGGCGCCATACGGCCCACTGCGTCGAGGAATCTGTCTTGTGCTTCCTCTTCTGTCATGCCTTCGGTTGTGCCTTGGTCTGCCATGCGTTGCTTTGCCATGGCGCGATGTGTGTCCAAAAACGGCAACACAGGCGTGAGTTCTGGGTCTCCATCGTAGGTGACGTCGATGAACTGAGTTGGCATGCCTGAATCGATGTTCATCTGGGAATGCCCCATGTGAGCGACCAATTCCACGCCCATGAGTTTCATTTTATCATGGACAAGATCGCATGCACCATAACAAGGGTCAGCAGCAAGGACCACCTTTGCGCTTGTTTCGGTTTCGATGGTGTCCATCATTTCGAGGGCTTGCATCTTCAAACCCTCTGGGATCTGAAGCGCAATCAAGCGATTGTCATTCGCTTGAATGCGTTCCATCAATTTGTCAAGCTGGAAATCGTGGCGGTCCAAATCCATAGTCGTCCCTGTTGCAGGGGCTCGCCACCCCCTCATCAATCCACCCTTTGACAAATCGGCATCAATCGTCCAAGAGAACCACATCAGCGCCGTTCATTTCCAAGCGCACCAATGATTGGATTGTGATGCCAGGGTAATCAGCTTGAAGTTGCTTCAATCCCGGGCCTTTTTCGACCACAACAAGAATATGCGCAATGGTTGCCCCTGTGGCCTTTACGCCTTCAATCACTGCCCTCAGTGTGCCTCCAGTCGAAAGGACATCGTCAACGATGGCAATGCGTTCACCGGGGGCGATGTCGTTGAGGTACATGGGTTGCTTCGAATACCCTGTGGCTTGGTCGATGACAACTTCACCTTCCAGACCATAGGAACGCTTGCGGCCAACGACAAGAGGGATGCCTGTGCGGATGCTTAGGGGTGCTGTCAACGGCAACCCCATCGCTTCGATGCCGAGGATCAAATCGATGGTTGACCACTCAATGGCCTGTTGGCACAATTCAGTTACGGCAGCAAGGACTTCCGGGTCGAGCCTTGGGACGCCATCGGTAATGGGGTGGATGAAGTAAGGATAATCTCCTTTCCAAATCACTGGTGCATCAGCGAGGCTGGCTCGGAGTCGCTGCAAGGCATTGCTCATGCTGAATTGGCCCGCGTGGCGGGGTAAGACCTTTGCTCAAAGTTCGGCGATGAACTCGACGTACTCGTCGGGTTCCAGAAGGTTCTCGAGGTCGAGTTCGTGAGGTTCGATGATGATGATCCATCCATGGTCGTAGGCTGAGTCATTGACGAGGTCGGGGTTGATCTCAACTTCGCCGTTCACTTCGGCAATGATTCCAGAAAACATTGATGGGAAAGCGACCTTTTCATCAGCGGTCCAAATGGAGAACATGTCTCGCCCTTCATCGATTTCATTCTCCGCTTGAGGCAAAATCACCCGAAGGACTTCGCCGATTTCGACAGCGAGGAATTCGCTGACTCCAATCATCAAACGGTCGTCTTTTTCTTGATACCAAAGGTGGTCTCTCGAATATTTCCTGTTGTGCGCAACGCTGAATTCTACAACTTCTTCATCCATAGGGGCACTCCCACAAAACGCCCCAATCACCATTGTATATCAATTTGAGGCAAATAAGCACGCCGTCGAATTTCGTCAAACGGGTTAAGTGAGTTGGCGTTTTCCGCACCATGGGGACGAACATGAACTACGGAGAAACCGAAGAACAGCAAATGATTCGAGAGATGGTTCGAGACTTCGCAGAGAGCGTTCTTTCGCAAACCGTAGAGCATCGCGACCAACAACAAATCCCCCCAAGCAAGGAATGGGAAGAATTCCTAGAATACGGCCTGCAAGGCGTGACGATTCCAGAAGCATACGGCGGTTCACCTGTCGATGACATTTCTGAGTCAATCATCGTCGAAGAACTCGCTCGTGTGGATCCTTCTTTTGCCGTCATGTACTGTGTTCATGTTGGTCTTTGCTCGAAAACAATTGCCCTACATGGGAATGAAGAACAAAAGCAAGAGTACCTCACCCGGCTCGCAGCAGGTGATGTAGGGGCATACTCACTTTCTGAGGCGGGAGCTGGTACTGATGCAGCAGCAATGACCTGTAAAGCAAAACTCTCAGACGATGGTGAACATTTCATCCTCAATGGTGAGAAGATGTGGGTCACCAACGGTGCCCAAGCAAAAATCATTGTTCTCTTTGCAAAAGATGTCGATCATCCTGATTACGGCGTCAAGAAGCACGGTGGCTCGACGGCATTTATCGTCGACTCAAGCTTCGAAGGATTCTCCGTTGGAAAGAAGGAAGACAAACTTGGTATCCGCTCATCGGACACCTGCACGCTTGTCCTCAACAACTGCAAGGTCCCAGTCAAGAACGTCCTGAAAGGCGTTGGTAAAGGGTTCCCAATCGCCATGAACGCCCTCGACAACAGTCGAATTGGTATTGCCGCCCAGGCTCTAGGCATCGCTCAGGGTGCATACGAGGCTGCGTTGAAGTACGCTCACGAGCGAGAAGCCTTCGGAAAACCAATCGCTCACCATCAAATGATTATGGCTTACCTTGCCGACATGGCAACAAAAATTGAGGCATCACGTTTGCTCATTTACCAAGCGTCATGGGTCAAGCAACAGCATTACGAACACGGTGGCCCCCGACACTCCAAAGAAGCCAGTATGGCGAAACTCTTTGCTGGCGACACCGCAATGTGGGTGACTGAACGAGCAATCCAAGTCCTCGGCGGCTACGGCTACACCAAGGAATTCCCGGTTGAGCGGTTCTTCAGGGACGCCAAGATCACTCAAATTTACGAAGGAACTCAAGAAGTCCAACGCATTGTGATTGCACGTGCCTTGAAGTGATCAAGCAATTCGAGCGCCAGTGGCTTCTAGGTTGGCCTGCTTAAGTGCGCCGGACCATCGGTAAATGACTGCCTCTGAGGTTACAATTTGGCCAGTTTTGAGTCCTTCAATGAATTCAGTTTCGGCCACTGGGAATCGAATGGCCACAACATGATCGCTTCCGTTGAGGGCACCCGTGATGGTTTGACCACCGCGGTATTCTCCGCTTGCCATGAGCGATCGCTCAGTACTCTGAACTTTGACCGTGCATGTTTGCGAGGTTGATTGGGCAACAATAGAGTTGAATTCAGACAACAGTCTTGCTCCAGAGAGTGCCTCAATGATGCCTTCGTGACTCATTGGGTCGACGCTTGATGCGGGAGCAGCAGGAACGGCCTCTACGACGGGGGTTGGTTGTGCAACTGGTTCAGGCGTAGGCTTTGCAACTGCTTGGGGGGCAACTGCTGCTGCAGTTGCTGCGACCGCAACCGCTGCTGGGGCTGCGGTCGTCGAAGCTATGCCAGCAAGGGCATCTTGTTCGGGTGCAGGAGTTGGCGCAATAATTGGTTCCGGAGTTGGCGCAGCGATTGGTTTCGGAGTTGGCGCAGCGGTTGGTTCTGGGACGATGGGGTCCAAGACTGGGCTGGCACCCTCAAAACCAATCGACTCGAGGAAGGCCCACCATTCTGGAAGCGTGATTGATCCGTTGCCGTCAGCATCAATGTGCTGCACAACAAGGTCGACCACCCAAGATGGGGGTTCGGCATTTGACATGGTGCGTATCAGGTTGAGAATTTCGTCATTGCTGATGATGCCATCTTGATTTGCATCAGCCATTGCGGTCAATTCTGCAGAGTTGTAATTTGATTCATTGAGCCATTCGCCAAATTTGTCGGCAATCATGGCCAATCGAGGGTCTTTGTCTCGGCGAGCCTCGTATGCTGACCTTGCTTGAGTTACAGCCGTTCGAGTGGTGTCGGTCATTTTTTCAGCAGCGGCAGCGGCTACCCTCGACTTGATGCCCATAGCCCATTGCTGAATTGGTTCTTGGCTTTGGAGGGTTGAAATCACGGTTTCTCGTGGAAGGTGACCGGGCGGTGCATCGCCCAAAAATCGCTCTGCAACTAAGGATAATTCTTGATCGCTTAGAAGATTGAGATCGATTCCCTTCTGGGCCATTCTGGTTTCGATTTGTTGCATAATAAGGTCGGACATGAGGTTCCCCTTATCTGAGAAGAAACTGTTCTCTTTCATCAAGATGATGCCGTTGATGTTAGAATTCTACCTTTGGCCAATTCGCATGGTCGTCTTGGTTCCAAATCAATGAACAAAGAACGTCTTCAACTTCTTCCTCAGTGCCCAAATCGCGCTCAATCTGTAAACGATGCAGCCATGATTTCAGGCGACCAAGCGCAATTCCCTTTGCCAGTCCGGTTCGTTGCATAATCCAGTGGCCATCAACGAGTGGTTCATCGCCGGCTCTCAGCGGAGCAAGATGAATCAGTTCTTGGAGCGTTTTTTCGAGGTATTGCGCCGATACATCATCCATTTTTCCAGTCTTCAAGCCAGACTCTCGGAGAACGGTCTCGAGGTTAAGATGAGATGCAGAGCGTTCTTGCATGACTGCTCTGAAGACACGCAAGTCTGCCTTTGTATGGCCTGGAACCCTTCCGAAGCGTCGATGAATCAATTCAATTTCCTGACGTTCTTTTTTCGAGAGTTTTAAGTTTTTAAGGGTGTTTGCGACCTCTATAGAAGAGTTTTCAGAAAGCAATAATGCGAATCGCTCTGCGCCAGTAATGCCAACCGCCAGCGGGTGCCTTTGGGCGAAGAAGCGATGTGTTTGCGCCCGCCATTGGCCCGGCAAGAATCGATCCAAGACCTCATCGCGGGCCATGCGCTCAACCACTTCTGCAGCATGTTGGCCATTGAGGATCTTCTTCCATTCCATCCATATTCGTTCATTGGTGACACCAGATAACATCGTTCTATGTTGCTTCAGTGCCTCTGCCAGTTCATGATCGAATTGCCAAACTCCTGCCTCGCCACGGTCAAGGAAACGGTAAGCACGTAAGATGCGTAATCCATCTTCAGCCAACCTTTGGTAGGCTTGCCCGACGGCTTTGACTCGGCCTTGCTTTAAGTCACGTAGTCCATTGTAAGGGTCATGAAGCAACCGCCGTCGAACATCGACCGCCATGGCGTTGAAGGTGAAATCACGTCGCTCTAAATCCCCGCGAAGAGACGTTCCAAAATCCACGATTTCTGGTCGCCGACCATCCTCATACATGCTTTCCGTACGAAGGGTTGTTGCTTCGTAGAATCCACCATCAACTCCTCTTAGGGTCAACGTACCGTATTGAATTCCTGTTGAAATGGCATTTGGGAACAGTTCGAGCATGCGTGACGGCTCCAATGAGACGGCAAGGTCGATGTCTTCAGTTTCAACCCCAAGAAGGGCGTCTCTGACTGCACCCCCCACAACCCATACGCCTCCTTTTGCTTGGGCGATTGTTGTGATGATTGAATCCAATTCTGTCGGCAATTGTTCGACCCATTGCTCAAGCAGGGGCGGTAGAGGGGTGCCAGGCGTATCGCCAATGATTGGGTCGGGAGCAGATGTCTGGTTCGATGACATGGGCTCCCTACCAAGCCATACCACGGTCGCTGAATGAATAGCATTATCGCAGGTAAGCCATTCGCGAGGGACAATGTGGGATGAAGAGGATGTTCAATTGGTCCCTGTGGAGTGGTTGAAACCTCACGAGGAGATCAAACCACGGAATCGCGACAAGCTTCTTGAGATGACCAAGCGATGGGGCGGCTACACCAAACCGCTGATTGTGGACCGAGTCACGGGGGCTATTCTTGATGGACACCATCGGTACTCCATTGCGCTCGAACTTAACCTTGCTCAACTTCCAGTGATCGCTGTTGATTACCTTCTCGATGAGACCATTGAGGTTGATGTTTGGCCTTCTGCAGGGGTTGACTCCTTGACCAAAGAAGAAGTGATTGCGATGAGCCTTTCAGGCGAAGTGTTCCCGCCAAAAACAAGTAGGCATCGGATTGCGGATCATTTACCCCCAATTCATGTCCCGCTTGAGGTCCTCTCTCAGCACGCCTCCATTCAATGAGGCGTCAGGGCCTCAATTGACTGTGCGTCATTGGTTGGTCTGACGTGTTGCAATGTATGCTCGCCATTTGTTGTTTCCTTTGCCAACCAACTTGACGTTGTGGTGAGGTGGTGAAGGCAAAGAAAGCGTGTGTTCTCGGATGATTCCTTCGTGGGCATAGGTGATCGCAACGGCTTGCCCGGCCTTGCCTTTCAATGCAGTTTCGAGGCTTTTGATGTTTGAAGTACGCAGACCATCGATGGCCACAATCTCGTCACCCGGCATGATCTCCAAGCGAAGTGGACTGGCTGCCATGTGTGTGCTGACCATCACCCGACCTGCCTTATGTGAAAGGTTGAGTCCAAGCCATGCGGGTTGTGGTTGTCCCTCCTTCGGTTGATGTTCTGGTTCCATTTTTAATCCGAAGTACGCCATGACTTGCTCCATGTCAGGCGCGGCTTTGCGGTTCACCAACTCGTCAAGCATGACGCCTAGACGCCCTCCGCCTTTCATTGAAACAAGTGCCTTTCGAATGTCCTTGTGGGTTACCCCCAACCGGCCACTCGGGTCACATTCAAGCGCGTGCGTTTGGCACAAAAGGGCCATCAGGTCGCATACACCATGAAGTCCCTTGGAACGTTTTCGCAGTTCCATATCAAGTTCCATGATTGTCAATTCGCCTTCGAGGTAGTATGAGATTTGGCTTTCTCTTGAAAATGCGTGACCTCGATAAAGATGAATCCATGCATCATGACTTGACTCGGTAAGGGATTCGTACGCCATGCCGTGTCTGGTGGTGTGACGCTTCATTTTCCTTGTGAAATCCTTTCTCCAATCCTCTTCTGTCCAAGCGCCTGAACGGACACAGAGCATGTCTCCGAGCCAAGAAGTACCACCTTCAAACCACCATAAGAGGTCTGAATGGCCTTCTTTTTGGAGGTCATAATCGAGGAAGCTACGGGGACGTAAACGCTTGACGTTCCACTGATGGAGGTACTCATGGCTGTACAAACTGATCAGATCTCTGTATTCATCTTCATGGCCGGGGATAAGGCATTGTCGGGGAAGCATCGATGTTTGTGAGTTTAGATGCTCCAAACCTCCTCTTGCTTTTTCCGTGAGTTGGATGACCGTGACGTAATTGTCCCATTTTGGAATTCCAAAAAGGGCATGATGCTCCTTCACGACGCGATCCATGTCTTGCTTGAATCGTTCAAGCATCTCCTCATCGACTGGATGGCCACCACTGTCCCATAATTTGAGGTGGTGTGTGCGTCCTTCGACAACCCAGGTTTGGTTTTCATTTGGGTTGATTTCGATGATACCGTCAAGCAGTTCATCTCGATCAGGTGCGGTGAACACATGGGTTTTCCCCTTGTTGCCTGTCAAGGTCCCCACACCCGTGCTGCTCGACACAAGTTCGTATTGGGTTGCGGGTATCCATGAACTTGGAGCATGAACTTCGATGGTGTGGTTTGTATTCATTCGCTCAGCATCCACTCCGCTGGTTGGCAGGAACCAAGTGAACGGTGGCATCATGTGGAGGTGGCTCTCATCAAGGTGGTTTGAGCGTACAGAGAGATCATTGGCTAGCAATCGGTAATGGATGTGAATTTTGCTTGCCCCTTCCGGCACAACAATTCGCATAGCGTCGACGTTCACGCGGTTGAATTTGAGCGGCTGGCCTGCTTGATCGTTGGCGCTGAATTCCGTCATGTGCTGGATTGGCTCTCTCAGGAAATACGATCCTGGGACCCATCTTGGGAAGTGAAGCATCACTGTTGATGCCGTAAATGGTCCCTCGATTTCTAAGCCGACATGGAGGCGTCGGCTGGACCCTTCGGTCGCATCAATTTGAAATCGAATACCGGATTGCATGCCGCTCATGATTCAAGTTTATCGAAGGCGGTTGAAAGGTTATGTGCTGCGTCCAGCAGCAAACTTGGGTGATCTTCAGTCGCAAAAACCCGTGCTTCCGTGACCAATTTTTCCTCCGAACATCGTCCAAGAAGGCGTTCAAGCCAACGGCTTCGCTCAATCGAATCAACGCTTGACTCGCGTAAGAGGCGCCAGCGGAGTTGATCCATCTCTTCGCTGCGCTGGCCTTGGAGCCAACGCCCGAGGACAACATACTGCTCAGCCTTGAGTAGGGTTTTGATTTGACTGTCCTCAATTGAGGTGCACGTCGCTCTTAATGCCTTGACGAGGTGCTTCAGGGCCGGACCCTTTGCGTGCTTTGCCAGTTCAATCAATGCGGGACCGTCAAGCTCGATAGCAGCATCAATCAATGCAGTTCCCTCGATGTTCAATTTAAGCAATCGTAAAATCGACGCCTCACCCAATGCCTCGCCGTTTCTTGTCAGTGCGTGAACTGCAGCCTCGCAGACCGACGCGTTTTGATCGAGCAGACCTTCACGGCGATTTGATTCACTTGCCCCGTGACTTGCGACGGCCAAGCGGCGAAGGTATGGGTCTTCATCATTCAGAAACTTGCTTACATGCTCAGAGGCACCTTCACTCGCAAGCAGTGCTGCAGCGCTCTGACGTTTACAAGTCAAATCTTCATCTTCGACCAACATTAATGCGATTCTAGAGACATCTTCTTCGTAGTCGGCCAACAGGTTTGCGGCACATCGCCTTGCCTCTATAGAGCGATGCTTCGCTAATGATTCAAGGGCCTCTGGGCCCATGGCAACAGCCCAGCGTCGGTGAGCGTCCAGCGCCTTTGTTCGGAACCATGGATCTTTATCATTCAAGAGGGGCACGAAGCCCTTCAGAGCACGAGGTATGTCGGTGTCAAACAGAACACGTACTGCTCTACGCCGTTCTCGCACGTCCCGGTGGCGTAACTTGGAGATCTCCCCATCAATGCCACCTGCCATGGAAGGACGAAGCATCCCCGCTTCATAGCCCTGTGGATGTTCCTATCTGGACGTCAGTTACAATCCAAAATCATCGAACCCGTCTTCTTCGTCCCATTCAGTTGCTCCAGGTTGAGCAAGGTTCGGTTGTATCATGGTTTGTAGCATTGGCCATAGTCTGAAAAAAGACGGTGCTGCTTGCCACATTAATTGAATCATGGGGTGTTCTTCTATTGGCAATGACCCATCTCCGGGCGGTGGTAGGTCATCGGGTAGAGTTCGAAGGTTGACCACCAAGTCTTCCATTGCATGGCGCTCACCGTCTTCGAACAATTCGAGGTCTTCGCAGGTTTGAATGGCGAGTTCGATGAGGTCAGCAAGTTCATTGGCGTCCATTGGGCCTTGTTCTGCATGCTTTAGATCAACTGGACCGAACGCAACAGGCCCGAGTTCAGTCGGAAACATCTCGTGGCCTTGCCGTTCGACCTTTACCAGTTGTTGGCTTGTTTTGGGGCCGAGGGGGGCCAAAATAAACCCGCCATCAACAAGGCGTTCTGTCATCCAAGCAGGGAGGCTGCTTAGTTGCCCAGTCACGAGGACGCGATCGAATTCACCTGGGAAAGCAACGGGAGCTACGTCCACCGATTCAAGAACCCGTGCCTCAACCGTTGGCCAGTGGGTTAGGCGAGATCGCAAATGATGAATTGCGTCTTCTGATGGGTCCAACACTCGCACAGACCCATGTTCGCCAACGATTTTAGCGGTCAAGGCGGCAATGTAACCGCCCTTTGCTCCCAAGATTACGATTTCTTCACCGGAGTTCAATTCCATATGGTGCAGCAGTGTAGCAACCATGTGAGGTGCTGAAATGGTCTTGATTGCCCCTTGGTCAGTTTCCATAAACGGGACTGGGCGGTCGGAGTAAAAGGCGTCCGTGTCATAGTCTGTGAAATCTTCCACATCGACATCAATCATGGCCTCTCGAATTGATTTCGAAATGGGAATGCCGCCCTTTTCCAGTCGGCGGAGGAGGGCTGCGATGTCCGACACATGTAACTGTTGAGCGCCGGCCCATGTAAAGCATCGGCTCAATGTTGATTGAAATTATCGTTTATGTTGTCCAACTTATCATCGATGAAACTGATGTTGCCTTGGTGCTTCGACATGGATTCTTGTATCAAGGCCTCAATATCAACATCGCTTTCCATTCCATGAAGTTCAAGGCTTGCGACCTCGTTTCCAATCGATGTTCTCATCTGCATCATCAGCGCTCGGAAACCGTCGGTGTGCGCACCATCCAAATCGTCGTGGTCATCGGAAATCATTTGCAACAATTCTCGCAATGTCTCTGGGGCAACATAGACTTCTGAAAACGAAGAAAACATATCATCCATAATAGCGGATTCAATTCGTGCCATGTGCTCGGAAATCGTTGCACGAGCCAACCCAAGTTCTTGTGCCAACTCAGCAATACGAATGCGTTTTGGGGTGTCGAAATAGCCCCGGTCGTAGGCGAATTTGGCGAGCTTGACTTGCTTTTGAGATAAAGGGCCATTATCATCTGATACGAACTTCACGGTTCTCGCACTGGTTCTGTCAGGCTTTGCAAACATCCTCAAAAAACCACTGAAAAGTCTGAGTTTGAGGGGTGGTCCCTGAATGGTATAGGTAATGCCCTCACCGTCGAGGAAGCAAGCACCAGGGACCGCAGAAGTGCCATTTGATCGAGCACTGAGGTTCGCAGCAGGATGGTTGAGTCGGGCTAAAATGATGGTGCTGTCGGAATCCGCTTCAGGTTCCATCAACACTTCCAAGAGGTCAAGAATTTCCAAACCATCAATGTCTTTTGGTCCTTTTCCTGCTTGAAAATGAACCTTGAAAATACAGCGAATATCTTTCGGTATTCGACGTGCGTAGGAAATGAAATGTATGCTCTGAAAAACATCTGTCAGCGGCCCGTTGACCAGATTGCCAGCGTGAGCCCGTTTCCAGAAAAAGGTGACCTCCCGCATAGTTGTCACATCGACCCTCTGGACTTAAGTACTCCTATGAGGCTTCTCAGTGACGCATTTCTAGCCAGGCTAAGAAAGAGAATACCGGTAATAAAATCATAAGAGCGCGATTAATTTTTTGTTGCTGATTGACATATTTCACCGTTGGTACGGGGGATATTTCAATTGATTTTGCAGTTCGCCTTCGTCGAGTGATCCTGACCCTTTCTTCCACGAGGTCGAGGACCACTTTCCTTAATTCAGGTTGACGGGAATTTGGTATTCCTCGTCCAACAATGAACTTCAAGGAACATAAATCAGCAAGCGGAAGGGCAGCATCCACCACGCCGGATAAGTTTGACAAATCATGCATATCAATGCGAATCGACATGCCATCGCTCTTGACATGGCTTAACACCCGCCACTTCCCTCGCCCTTCGTTGAATGGTTCCAGCAGTTCACGTGCGTGAGCAAGTGGTTTTCTTCCGAGGTCCACAGGTTTACGTCTTCTGGCCAAAAAAGGCCCAAGAAGGATGGCGCCAAACAGAGGTGGAGTGCACATTAACCCCGCTAGGCGTTGAAGTTTTGTGGGGTCTGTCAACACGGAAATGACCGCTAGACTGAATCCGAGATAAAGGCCCAAAAAGGCACCTGCTTGGAGGCCGGTGGACAATCCAACAGGTTCGCCCTCCTCAAGGTTCATGCTCCGCAAGTCGGGGTGGGACTCATCAAGGCTCGCATTAGCGAGTGCGAAACTCTATTGATTCAGCACGGTTGCGCAACACATGGAGAAAAACGGTCTTGAAGACCGTCTAAGGGAGCGGAAAATCGGATTATGGATTGCTTCAATCAGTGGATTTTTTTTCTTCTCGTTTTTCCTTGCCCCCCTGATGCTTCCTGAAGGCACCGTGGTCGAACTTAACGGTCGAGCGAATGCATTCGATTTCGCCACTGCTGATGGTTCGATGTCCTACGGGAACTCACAAAGCGGCAGCCTGCATCAACACGCTGACGGAACCCTGCACCAGCACGAGACATTTGCGTGGACGGAACTGGATCCTTATTCTGGTTTCATCTATGCGTTTGGGGATTTGAATTGCCATCAAAACCATGAGCGCTCTTGGGTCATTGGAGGCAATCAAATGCCGGTCTGCACCCGGGACGTTGGGATTTTCTTTGGGTTCATGGTTGGTGGACTGGCGTTTTCCCGGAGAGCGCACAACCGATGGACAGTTCGTGACACTTGCCTTTCCATGCTACCAGATCCATGGCTTGTCGATGTGTATGTGAAAAACCGACGCACCATCGCTTGGCTTGCTTGTGGTGTCCTCCTTTGCGTCCCCCTCATGATCGACGGGTTCACTCAACTGCTCACGTCGTATGAGTCGAACAACTTCACTCGCCCGCTCACAGGCGCACCCTTTGGTTTTGGCATTGCAATCTTGATCGGTTCAACCTTCGCAGCCCGTGCGGAAAAATTCGCTTCAGCCGCTTCAGTGGTGCTGCCCGGAAATGCCAAATTCCAGTTGCAAAGCGAAGTCGATGGCGAGGAGTGATTACGGTGGTGGCAATTGCCACCATGCCAGCAACTGTTCCACAGTTTCTGGAACAGGGCATTGTTCATGCCCACTGCTCAACATCTCCAATCGTTTCATGATGTCTTCCAAACCCTTGCGGACGGCTGGTGGTGGTGTTTTGCCATCAGCTGGTGCAGCAATAGCGGGCAATGCATCCGACCAGTTGCCCTTTGGATTTGCTCTTCGCCACGAGGCTAACTGAGGTCGCAGTGGCCACATGGCGAGGGCTAGGCGCCCGTAACCTAAGCGTTCATCACGCAGTTTGAAGACTTGGGCTTCTGCGAATGGAACATGCGATTGTTGTTTGTGAATCCACCGTTCTTCTTCCAACCATTTGACCAACCGTTGAGTGTGGCGTTGTGTGACCATTCTGTGCGGCCCAAATGCACGGTGCAACCTTGGAACTTCACTTGACCCAACAATGAGAGAAAGAGTGCCAAGAACCGACCAACACGATTGGGAGTGAGGGGATGCGGGTACATCGTAGGCTTTTGCACTCTCGTGCGGCCATTGGTCTTCTGCCTCTTGCATCCACTGGGCCGGAGAGCGGCCGGAAAGCCATCCAATGTGGATTGCAGTTCGCTCTTGAGGAGCTCCAGGGAGTCGTCTTTGCTTTTGCACGTCCTTGACGAGTGTGCTCAGTAAGTAGCGGTCCACTTCATCTGCATCGACATTGAGGGGTGTCGGTTTTCGGTTGAAGAAGGCCCTGAGCACCTCTCTCAACTTTTTCCGAAGATCGTCAAGACCTCCTTCGTTAAGGATTGGTCCAATGACACAGCATCGGTCAAATGGAGGTGGAACCTCGATGCTGCCGGAGAGTAAATCATTGAATCCTTGTCGAATTGTTCGTTGAATTTCTGGTGTTTCGAAGTATTCTTGCTTCTGGCTCGTCATTCGCAATGTACCTGTTCGAATTCGTTTGATGGCCTTATCGGGGTCACAATCAATCCAGAGGACCAGGTCAGGGATCATAGCCGCAGCATTCATTTTGGCAACCTGTGAAACGCCTAAATTACCAACCACACCCTGATAGATTAACGACGAATGGATGTTTCGATCTGAAATCACGATGTGCCCCTTTTCGAGCAATGGACGAATCCACGTGTGGGAATGGTCAAGACGGTCCGCAGCAAAAAGCCCAGCTTCTTCAAGAGGGGTTTTATCGCCGAGTTTTACAGAAGTAAGGGCTAACTTGCCAAGTTCACTGTGACGCCTCGGCTCGTGTGTTGCATGGATTTGTGGAAAGGGAAATTCAGCCGCTAATTCAAGAAGGATTCTGGCCGCTTCACCTTTGCCTGAACCATCGCCGCCCTCGACGCTGATGAGGTACAATCACTCACCGCCTACATCTTCGAATTGGTCTTTTGAAATCATCAACATGACCATGCCAGCGAGGATCATTGCTGGTCCGAAGATGATCAGGCCACGGCTGAACAGGGCCACACCGGCGAGGTATTGTGTGCGGCGATAGCGTTTCGCTCGCCGTGCTCCGACTGCAGCCTGGACCCCGACCAATCCGGTGAGGACAGTGAGGACACCAACTGCCGTTGAAAGGGCGACTGCATCTTCGGAGTTCCATCCATCGCTTGATCGAATCTCATTTTCAACCACCGTTTCATTGCCCAGATGCATGGTCACTGGTCGGATTTGGGCTCCATCAGGGATGAATATACGCTCAACTGTTTTGTGCCCATCCAAAGTAAAGGTAAGTTGTAATTCAGTAATATCAATCGTTTTGAACCAGAAATAGCCATTCTCATCCGTCGTCGTGACGCCAATGATGTCTTGACCTTCATAGCTCATCAGTTCCACTTCCACTCCGGATATTGCAGCCCCGTCTGTCTCAAGGGCAATCCCTGAAACATCGACCGTTTCATCGTCGCCAAGGAGGCTAAAACTGTTCATCAACTCCGCCGGGTTTCCCTGTAAAATCAAACCTCCAGACGCCATGCCAAGGATGCTTCCTACGAGGATTAGGGATGCTGCAAGAGTCCTCAACTGGGATGCGTTAGCTTTGTTCAAAGAAGCCATATGTTCGTTGAAATCTTGGTTGGCTTCTTCGATTGCAGCGTTAAGATCTGATTCATCAACCACAAGTTCTGATGCGGCGGTCAATTCTCGCTCTTCTTTTGCTTCACGGGAGGCTTGAATCTGAGCCTGCACTCGTTCTTTGAGGGCTTGGCGTCGCGCTTCGATTTCTGAATCATCGGCCATCACATCACCCCCGCTTAGTCGAAGTGGGCATGTGCGCGGATAATACGCCTTTCCCTTCCTGTCCGCGCCTTATCGAGGTGGATGGAGATTTACAGATCGGCCAAGAACAACCAGCAGGGTGATGGTTGCTAACAACCCAATCAATGCAGCAATGCCGAGTCCAACATACACCTCAACATTTGCCGCCGGTTCGTCTTCCTTCAGAGGCACGCTGTCTTCTTGACCTTCGTCTTGGGTCTCCTCCTGCAAAGGCAGGTCGTAGATCCATGCGTTGGAGCGCAAACCCAATTCGACCAATAGGCCGACATCTGCTAACGATTGAGCGCTCACTTTGTCAGGTGTGTCTTCATGCGTGTGCCAGTACCCTTCGAAGGGTTCAGCATCCGGTCCGAACCGTATGTCGATCAGGTCAATTGCACGGATGCCACGATTGAGCGCAGGGACATGGTCGTCAATGACACCAGTGCTGATGCTCAAATTCACAATGTCACGTCCGAAGTCGCCGTTGCAATCTTGCTGGTTCTCCATTAATCCCAATGCAGATGCTAGGGGTGAAATAGTTGACCACAAGGTAAGATCACCGGGATAAACATGCGTCAGTTGCAGGTAGGCATCGCCTACCATGTCGACAACGATGTAAGCTGTTGTGCGATTGAGGTCTTCTTCAGTTTGTTTGTCGACCCAGGCTTCCGCTCCATACAACCGTTGGTTTTCGCTTGAATGCGATTGGTCTTCAGCATCAGTAAACAAAATTTCCACTTCATACGTCAGGTTCATCATTGGGATGAGGCGTCCGAGTTCAAGCAACACCGCAACCCCACTCGCCCCGTCATTCGCTCCGGGAATCGGGTCGCCAGTGCGGTTGGCATCAGGATCTCGTTCGGCGATATCTCTAGAATCATAATGAGCCACGAGGACCACTCTCGGAGTCAAAGGGTTGACGGCCACAGAGGAATAAGTTGCAACGACATTTGTGAATGTAAAGTTTTCTTCGGTGTAAGTATGGTTCACGACGTCCCACGAAGGAAGTTGTTCGTGGATCATGGCACGCAAAGCGGCGGAGCCATTTGAGCCAGTGGTACGAGGGCCCAGTTCGACCTGTTCCGTGATTGATTGATTCGCGGAGGTTCCGTTGAATTCTAGTTGGCCGATGCTCGCGCAAGCGTCGACGGGGGCATAGGGTGCATCGACGGCCTGGGCCCCTGCTTGAGGTGGAACAAGGAGAAGCAGCATAAAAGCCGCTAAAACAGCCCAAAGGGGGTGGTTTCCGGTAGGAAGAATCGCCTCGTGGTGCGTGAGCATATGTGAAGCCTCATAGACCCACTCTTAAATACCTCATTTCAAGTCGTGCAGTTGTTAAGCAGTAATGCGAATACCTGAGGTGTCATTTATGTCGGAACCGCGCTCCAACTCAGCCTTCTTCCTTGTGGCAATTCTATTTGCTGCAGCCTTTGCCCCAGTCCTTGCCCCGGCAGCCGCTGCGTCAAGCGATGAAGCAGAGCCTGAGGCATACAATGCAGGAGGTGTCGTGATCGGCGATATTGCTGACTTCGACCCCAGCCAAGGGCGTGAATACATTATGATCGAAGAGGAGGTACCGGTCGTTTCTGCCTTTTCCTTCCTCAAAAACGCCTGGATCGATGAAGGTCGGCCCGGAGTTGAATCGATGATTATCGAACCCCAGACATCGGCCAGAACTGCAGGTCGTGCTTGTAACCCCCATGTTGTGAACGACCAATTGTCCGTCCCGACTTCAGGCGGTTCAATCAATGTCTACGTGGCAAAGACAACCAACACGGTGGCTTTCTTAGTTCAAAGCGGCCGCACCCTCTCCTCAACAGTTTTGAACAACCTTGCATCCTCTTGGGACAGCACCATTTACCCAACAATGACCACTTACTACGGCAAGGATTACTCCGATGGTCGAGGTCTTGCCCCGCCCGACGTGGACAACAATTGTCAAGTTCAAATTGTCATTTATGACATCGATGGAGCCTACAACATTGGTGGATATTTCGCACCGTCGCTCGCCAACGCTCGGGAAGCCGTGTATGTCGATTATGCTGACATCACCCTCTCTTGGGGCAAGTCAATTCTCGCCCACGAAATGGAGCATTTGCTCCACAACGCCCAAGATCCGTATGAGAACCTGTGGATTGATGAGGGCAATGCAGACGTTGCAATCTACCTATGCTTCGGAGCTGACTCCACGCTCGTGTCGCACCTCAACCAATGGACTGCCTCCTCAGAACTCTCGGTTCGATGGTGGAATCAGAGGTTTGCAGATTACGGAGCGGGCTTCATCTTCACCATGTACCTCGCAGATCATCTTGGTGGCGGCCCAGCAGTCCGACAACTTGTACAAGATTCAGCAACAGGTGGGCTCGGCGTAGAAAACCTCGCCTTATCGCCAGTCAGCGGTCAAAGTGGTATGCTTGGCCGAACCATGGGTGAGATCTTTGCCAATTTCTCGATTGCAGCAGTGCTTGATTCAGATCAAGGCATCTATGGCTTTTCCAATCTGGATTTGACCCCGACGTGTTCCGCCGGCTCCTTCTGCAGGGTGCAACCTGCAGACACAAACAGCGATTGGAGCGGTCCTTGGTCGTCCACGGGGCATTCCGTTGAAGGTTGGGGCATTCGCGCCTTCAAGTTCACGCCAGGAGGGGCAGCACCCGCACCACTCACCATGCGGTTGACCGCCGATGTAAGTCAATTCGACGGCGTCGTTGTCAGCAAGTCAACAGCCGATGGTTTGTGGACTGCGAGCGATTTGAACTTCCAAAACAACGTGGCCACAGCCCTTATTCCAGGGTTTGGCAATTTGACCGACGAAGTCTGGGCGATCACTTGGTATGCGAGCACGGTCGCCGATTGTGATTACACATCGTGTGGCTCTTCTTATCCTCAAGGCACAGTTGACATTGAGGCGGCTCGAATCACTGCACCGGCCAGCCTCACGCTCAACACGACCGATGCTACAATCGACCGTGATGGCGATGGTTCTCCAGACACTGCGCAAGTCAACTACGAGGTCTTTTCAAACGCCTTCTTCGAAGACCTCGATGTCACAATGAAAGTGCTCGATGCGTCAGGAGTCGAAGTGGACAGGCTGACAAAACGAATTGCTGCAGGTGGTGGCGTCGCCACTGAGGAATCGTTTTGGTTCACTGCCCCACTCAACGGCCAATACACCTTCCAACTTGACATGGTGGATATGATTGGTACCGCAGTTGACAGCCTCACGACCTCACCTCATGTGTTGAACAACATGCGTCCGACAGCGAATGGAACCCTCGATCCGAACGCATCTCAAACATGGGAAAACGTTCAATTTACTGGTGATGGCTTCGATGCATGGGGGTTGTCGTTAGACAACAACACCCTCCCTTACCTCGACGCACCAGTGGCGTATGCGTGGGATTTCGGGGACAACTCAACTTCAGGCCTCAAATCACCTTTGAGGGCGTATGAATCAACAGGAGTCTACAATGTGACCCTCAGGGTCATGGACCAAGGCAACACATGGTCGGACACTTCGATCTTGCAGATCAACGTCAGCGACACCTCGCCGCCAATTCCAATCATCACAGTGAACAATGTTGTCATCGAGAATGAAATCAACATTCTGACCAACCAACTGATCCTCTTTTCTGCGGCCCGTACCGTGGACAATGTGCCATCGAACCAACTCGAATTTTCTTGGGATTGGGGCGATGGTTTCTCTGACTCTGCTGTTGGTGGCTATGAATACGCCCACGAATGGGGCGACATTTCAGGCACATTGGTGAGTTATAACCTCACATTGACCGTCTTTGACGGAGTGAACACGGGCATCAAAGAAATTATTGTCAACGTCAACAATCGCATACCAATTCAGATTTTTTCAGACAATCTTTCGACGTACACCTACACCGCTCTCGTCATGCCTGATGTGTTCACCGATGACGATGGGAGCATCATCGCTTATGCTTGGTCGTTCCCAAGCGGAGTGAACCTCGATGGTGGCGTGAGCGACAGAACTGATGATTTCACTCAAACCACCTCTAACAGTGCCAATCCAATGCCCGCATGGGATTCTCCTGGATTGAAAACGGTACAGTTGACGGTGACGGATGATGACGGGAGTTCAGTCAACACGACGCTCAGCGTAATGGTTCACAACCAGCTTCCAGTTGGTGATTTCATTGTACGAACCACGGCCACAAGCGGTTCTTCGACCATAGATTTCAGGGTTGAAGACGGACAAGTCGACACGCCCTACACCTTTGATGGCCGTGATTCATTCGATCCCGATGGCACCGTGGGTGATTCATCAGACTTGACCTTCAATTGGACATTCTCGGACGGCACCTTTGGCGACAGGCCACAGGTCACTCATTCGTTCACCGAACCAGGGACGCACAGTGTGACTCTGATTGTGTTTGATGAAGCCGGTGAATCAAGCGCACCAAGGACCATGACCATCGAAATGGCGAATCCATTGCCAATCATTTCAGTTCGGATCTTGGACGCTTGGTTGAATGGAGAAATCATCACTGATTCCACGACCTTTGATCAAAATTCGATGCCCGATATGTGGTCAAGAACGTTCAACGAAGAAGGTCAGACATACGCTGCACCGAACACACTGCTGTACTTCGATTCAGATGGAACCCGAGATGGTGACCGTATGTTCGAGGGCAAGTACATTCCACTCGAAGCAGAATCGCCTGATTGGAACGGACTGGTCCAGTATTCTTGGGATTTCGGCGACGGCACACCAATTGACAACACCCCTTCGCCATGGCATGCTTACACATTGCCGGGTGAATACACGGTCTCCTTGACCGTGCGGGACGCCTTTGGAACTGGCGATGTTAGCCGTGCTACGTTCACAGTGATTGTCGACCACCCTCCGGTGATCCATAACCTGTTGATTCCAGATGAACTCTTTTCTGGCGATTCGAACTCCTTTGGAGCCAACATTTCTGACCTTGAAGTCGATCTTGGTGTTGCTTTGTATCGGGACACCAATGTCAATGACGGATCAATCTCAGACCGCGATGAATCTCTGAACCCTGACCTCGTGGTTCGTTGGGATCTTGATGTTGAGGTCGATGAAGATGCAAATGGGAACCCAGCAGACGATTGGGTCGACCCGTTATCGGGTTCAACCACTCGAGTTTCAGCCAACTATGAACAGCCAGGCGTGTACACACTGCTTGTCGAAGTCTGCGATGGTTTGGGCATGTGCACAGTGACCGTCCAAGACATCGAAGTCAGTCCGCCACCAACCGAACCCCCATCCCTTTCAGACTTCAGCGTTGAAGATTGGAAGAGTTGGTTGACCGAGGCTGGATCGGATTTGGCAACCTTTGTGGCATTGATTTCTGTTGCTCTTATTCTAGGCTGGCTTGTCATGCGTGAACCGTCGGACCTTGAAGACGAAGCAAAGCAAGCCGCAGAGTCCTATTCCGATGTTGAAATGGTCGAGAGTCAAGGCGGCTTATTGGGTATGGATCATCACACACCGCCGCCCGCCCCCGGGATTCTGTCAAAGGATGAACGTCGTAGCGATGACAGCGGCTATGTTCGTCCTCTGCGTAGGCGAGGCTGACCGCTAGTACCTTCAACCTCCAACTCTAGGGAAGAGCAGGTGAGACCATGCGTATGCGTTTACTCGGTGTATCCTCGCTTACCGTCCTGCTGATGGTTCCGATTTTTGCAGCATTCATCGGGAGTCCGTTGGTGCAACCTGTTCAAGCAGCGGAGGCATGCGAGGGGGATACTGAGGCTATTCAGTGGAATCAAACCATGCAACGTACGGCTGAAGTTCCTCATTGGTCTGGATCCTATTACCCGTATTACGATGACGACATGTATTACGAAGATGATAATTTTGGGCAAAATGAAGTCGAACAGGAGGTTGTTGATGGTCCAGAAGAACCATGGATGTATCAACAAAATGATTGGAATTTACCCCCTCTTGACCCGTTGGAAACCAGCCATTACACCACCATGCTGATCGGCAATGACAGTGTTGGTGCGTTGAGGGTGAACCTTTCTGCGAGTCACAGAACGACCGTCTGCATCACGCTCCAAGACCTCAACTCAAACCCAGTTGAAGGGGATGTTTACCTTTTGACCACTTCAGAGTATGAATCGTATGTCACGTCCTATGAATGCGCCCATACGCAATCGTGGTACTGTTGGGGCGAAGGGGATGTTGAGGAAGCACTGAGCGACATACCGCCGGAGTGGAGGAGTTGGAATCCTTTGGGCTGGAAGTCATACCGTGATGCCCACGAATATGAAAACGTGAATTCAGTGAACTTCGCGTTGAATTTGGATGGTCCCGAAGTTTACACCTCCCTTTGGGGCGATTCAAATTGGCAGGATTTCTACATTATTGTCGATGCATGGGACAACATCCACGATAACGATGCGGACGCCCCTGGCGTTACCATTGCAGCTGATGTGACCATTGTGACGACAAGTCGTTCGCTTGTCCTCCCGCCATGGACGGTCGCTCTTGCCTTCATGGGTCTGATTCTTGGGGCACTGGTTGCTCCATTCATTGCCAATGCCAAGTACATGAAGGCAGGAATGGCGCCTAAGCATGCCAATGAAGTTCTCGTACCATCGCTTGAGAATGCGCCAGAATTACCTCCACCCCAGCCTGCAATGCCTCCTTTCCCTTCCGCTCACCCTCCGCCGCCTACGGCAGCAATTGCTCAGGAATCATCAATGGTAGCGCCTGTGGTGCAAAGCGAATCACTTGAGCCGCAGAAGACCTACGACACTGATCCGTTCGATGTTTGACGGGGCTCAGTACTCGAGAAGATTCCAAGCCTCTTTGAGATCACGAACGTTAACGAGTCCTTTGTCTGAGAGTCGGAACTCATTGCGCATGGTGGCATAGACCATTGTTTGGTTGAGCACTGGTGCGTGCAGTCGTGCCCAGTCGCCGCCGTTACCTAGAGCCATAGCAGCGAAATCGATTTTCTCGTTGCTCATGGCGTGCGTGGCTTCAACAATCTGCAAAGCATCTTGATGGTCATTGACCGTTCCGCAGAATTTGATTAAATCGCCTTTGTCAGCGTTGTCCTTGATCAGTCCTTGAATTTCTTCGGAGCTGGGGGTGCTGTCAGTATCATGGATCGATGCAACAACCTTGCAGGAAGACGCCTTTGCAGCCTTCATGAGTTTTGTTCGAATGGAGTCCTCAATGGACACTTCGAGGTCAACCCAAGTCGCTCCTGATGCAATACCTGCCTCGAGGGCGCTGATGCGTTGCGCTTCATCGCCAGAGAAGTGACCGCCCTCTCTGACGGGACGTGCGGCAAAGATGACCGGCAGCGCAATCCCTTCCTTGAGGGCTGTAATGGATTCTTCAATGTCGATGTCTGCAAAGTCACGAACCGGCCACTCGCTGGCAGGTGGCATGGTTTTGGTGACTTCGCCTTCTTCGTTTTCTGTGACGGTTGGTTGAGGTTTGCTCAGGTAAAGTCGATCGAAGCGAACTTCGATGAGGTCAGCACCTGCAATACCTGCTCGAGCTGCTTCATCGAGCATTTCTTTCACAGTTGTTCCTTCAAGGGACACACAAACCAAGGGGTCAGCCATGACTTCCCGACTTAGGCCCGCTTCTTAACGCTCTCGCATGGAATGGCTCTTTCCGGGGGGCAAAATCTACCTCATTTTGAAGTGCTTTCAGCCTCCACTTCAAACCCTCAATTTCACGCCTCTGCGAGGTGTTTTTTTGAGGTATAAATTCGACGGAATGATGTGATTATTGCACTACCTTTATACCCCCTCGTCATAGGGTATTATTGTAAGGGGAAGTGAGGGGTAAAAAATCGACGACTGCGCCGCAAAAATTGCCACAAAGAGCACGGCGAAAAAGGCATGGAATCGACCCCAAAAAACCGACCCAAAACACCCCCCTTGGAGGAATAAAATATGAGCGATGATTATGGTGCTTCAAGCATTCAAGTTTTGGAAGGTTTAGAAGCGGTCCGTAAAAGGCCAGGAATGTATTTGGGCGACCCCCACGATGGAACAGCCCTTCACCACTGCATTTGGGAAGTTGTCGACAACTCTGTCGACGAGCATCTGGCAGGCCACACGGCACAAATCGACATCGTCTTGAACCCAGATCATTCCGTCAGCGTTCGTGATTACGGGCGGGGCATTCCGGTTGGAATTCACGAAGAGTACGGCATTTCTGCTGCAGAAGTGATCATGACGAAATTGCACGCAGGTGGTAAATTCGACAACAGTTCATACAAGGTCTCCGGTGGGCTTCACGGCGTCGGTGTTTCTGCAGTGAACGC
>CALKDX010000027.1 GCA_938084455.1 Candidatus Poseidoniaceae archaeon | reverse complement strand
GGCCTGACGGCACAGAAGCCAAGGTGGAGTTCTCGTTTTGCTACATTCAGGACACGGAAGGGAAACTGCGCATTCATTTGCACCATTCCTCTGTGCCTGTGAACGTCGATTAGAGCATGATTTTCGAGAATCAGGAGATCTGCATCAATGCCACAACGGTTGCAAGCGTACCGTTGTGGTCGCTCGCGTGGAGAAGGGGCTGGATGAATTTGCCCTCCAAAATAGTTCAATTTAAGAGAAGGCACGAGAAGCATAGGATATGTCAACAACCTTCTCGCCTGATGGCAAATGGATGTGGAATGGTGCTGAATGGATTCCAGCGCCTCCTGTGGCAGACTCTACCGTAGTCCAATCTGCACAGTCAACAATTCAACAAGTTGCTAAGTCAACCGATGTACCCGTTGAAACACTAACAGAAATGGCACCAAATTTTGACATAAACAATGACAAGAGTTTAGACCGATATGAATTGGAATTGGCTGCTTCTGCATATCAAAACCCCCCCTCGAGCCCATACGTCCCTTTGATCAAATCCACAGAAAAAAGAGGGTCGAAAAAAATCATGGTTAGCGTGGTTGTGATCATGCTTGTTGCCACGACATCTTTTTGGCTGCTATCACCTGATTATTCGCCGGTTTCTTCCATCCACGATACTGACGGTGACGGATTCCCCGATAGCGACGATGCGTTCAAATTCAATTCCAGTGAATGGGCCGATCAGGATAATGATGGCGTAGGCGATAATGCCGATGCGTTCCCTAATGACTCTAATGAAACCTTAGATTTGGACAAAGACGGTTTTGGAGATAATCAAGATGATTGTCCAGATACTGCAGGAACATCTGAGTTGGATAAAATCGGTTGCATAGATGGTGATGGCGATGGGATTTCAGATTCATCAGATGAATTCCCAAACGATCCATCTGAATGGTCTGATATTGACGGTGATGGATTTGGAGACAATTTAGATGCCTGCCCGAACTTTGCCGGCACTTCGTTTTTGGATCGCTCAGGTTGCTTAGACTCTGATTCAGATGGTTTTTCCGATCCGCAGTCGGATTGGACTGTTGACGATGGAGGCGATGCCTTTCCAACAGATACGACTCAATGGGAGGACACAGATGGAGATGGTTACGGGGACAATGTGTTGGGAAACAATCCCGACCTCTTTCCCCAAAATCCAAATGAATGGGCAGATACAGACGGTGATGGTATTGGCGACAACGCAGATATTGACGATGACAATGATCTCGTACCCGATGCTGATGACTTGAACCCCAATCGAGATGCAGCTGTTTTCTTGAACTTCTCTCTCTTTACTGTGTATGAATACATGGATTACTTTGACAATTATGCAGAGGTGTATTTGTGCGTCTATGTGAACACCTTAGAACAGGGATGTATCCCCGACCAATCCACATATTGGAGTCTTGAAACCGGGACGACATATTCGTTGGATACTTCGTATTTCCTTGATTTGAACGAATCAGTTCGATTCCACTCTATTGAGATTTATGCGTGGGATTCGGATGCTTGGGGGGATGACTTAATCGATATCAGTTCTGATCCCGACTGGAGTTCTCATCTATTTGTTTATGACAGCGTAGCAAGTCTTTCTGGTGAAACATACATCGCAGATGGAACGCTTGATACCACGGGTTGGGATGGTGTCTTGGAGTACTCAATGGAACCTTTTGATAACCGGGATTATCGAGGCCATGAATTTACCTGGGATTATGATAACAGTGAATATTCATTGTTGTGGAGTCTTGATTATTCGACATACGCTCAGAGTCGAGCATTATCACACTATATCGATTGGAGCGGGGCATCCACGCTTGCGGATGTTGTTGATCAATACGCTGCTTTTGCTGTAACAGACCAAGCCTATGTCACCGAACTCGCAACCGAACTCAGAAACATGGCCATCCAAAATGGATATTCATCTGAACTAGAAATCGCGGAATTCATTTATGCCTTTGTTGGAGACATACAGTATCAACTTGATTCAATCGATTATGGAGATCAAGAATACCCTAAATTCCCGATTGAAATGCTTTGGGAACAAAATGGTGATTGTGAGGATGCAGCACTTCTCTACATCAGCCTGACTGAAAGTATTGGTTACGATGCAGCGCTAATGATTGGTGAAGTGAAATCAAGTTCCGATGAAGAATGGGGCGGTCATGCGTGGGCAGTCATTTTCATCCCTGACCATTCAGGTGATGGTTGGTATGGATTAGGTTCCAAATCGGATATACCATACTATTTCGTTGAAGCGACGGCTCACTATGACGGCTCGTCAATGATTGGCCTTAATCCATGGTATGATCTGCAAAACCATGGATTCTATGACGTGGAATGAATTTCCATAACCGAATCTTGAATCAATAAAACACCACCTAACAACACGAGGGTTAGAGCATTAACCTCTTGAAGCCGTTGCAAGCAGTCCAACGAACAGAGTTTCTTGGGAGTCTTCCCTTTGTAGGGGGGTTGTTCTCAAAAGATAGGTCGTCGAATTCAAACATTCATGAAGTGCCTGCATTAGGCCATTTCATGCAGCATCCAACGCGAAGTGGATTAGCTCACCATTGGAGTCTCGATGAAAACTGCGTTTTTCTGAATCATGGTTCGTTCGGGGCAACACCCGTTGAAATCCAAAAAGAACAGCGAACCTGGCAGCAAAAGTTGGAACATGAACCGGTGCGTTTCTACGAAGATTTAGCGATGGGTTTCATGGAGGCCACACGCTCTGCATTAGCCGGTTTTGTCCATTGTGATCCCGATGATTTAGCTTTGGTTGAAAATGCGACAACAGGAGTCAACACCATTCTACGTTCACTGACGTTCAACGAAGGCGATGAAATTCTCGTTCCCGACCATGCCTATCAAGCCTGTAGAAACGCCATCGATTTTGTTGCTGAACGCTGGGGCGCAGTTGTGGTGACGGTCAACATACCCTTTCCAATCGATGAGCCAAGCACGGTGATTGACCTCATCATGGCGGGTGTGAGTGAACGAACGGTCTTAGCAATGATCGATACGGTCACAAGCCCAACTGGCTTGCTCATGCCGTTTGAACGCCTAGTCGAATTGCTGGAAGGAAAGGGAGTTTCTGTCTTGCTCGACGCAGCTCACGGCATTGGAATGATTCCGCTTCACCTTGATGAAATGGGGGCGTCATACACCACAAGCAACTGCCACAAGTGGCTTTGTGCGCCTAAGGGTTCTGCGTTTTTGCATGTAAGAAAAGACCACCAAGAAAAAATCCATCCCTTAACCATCAGCCATGGCATGACCTTTCCACTCGGCGATACAACCCGCTTCCGGCATGAATTTGACTGGACTGGTACGAGGGACATTTCTGCTTGGTGCTCAATCCCAGCCACCATCGATTGCATGGCTGAAATGATCGATGGAGGTTGGCCCGCCATCATGCAACACAACCACGATTTGGCCATGAAGGGCCGAGAGATCTTGTGTGACCGGCTTGGCATAGAGGCCCCTTGTCCAGAGTCGATGATTTCTTGCATTGCAACCATGATGCTTCCCCCCGGAGAACTTGGTGGCATTCCGCTGCATGAGCCAGACCCGTTGCACAGCGTGCTGCAGGAAAAGTATGGAATTCAGGTGCCCGTTTGGTCTTGGGATTCTCCCAAAGGCAGGTACTTCCGTATTTCAGCCCAACTGTACAATCACGAGGATGAGTACCACTATCTTGCAGAAGCGCTTGCTACTGAACTTGGTCTCTAAGGAAAAGTAATCGATGTTGTGCCTGGTTTCGAAGTGTCGAGTTTCATGTGGACATTGAGTCCTTCTGACGCCAAATCTTGAGCGAAGTGTTTGGAGCGAATGTAATCCCTTATTGCAGTTCCACCATGATAGCCGTGAATGAAAACAAGCCCGTTCCAATCGGAATTGTACGCCCGAGTTGTGCTTTCGATAATCTTCAATTTAGCGTCAAAGAGGCCCATTCCGTGCAGATCAATTTCGTTCATGACGCTCATTCCAGCGAGGTGTTATCAAGATTAAAATCAGAATGTGAGCACTTTTTCACTCGTCATGACCCATTCGGAGCATTCGCCCATGGTTGAGAATTGGGCGCCTTCATAGTACGGCTCACCCTTGAGCACACCACACCTGTTCTGACATGTGCCGCACACTTTGACTGGAATGCCGTTGAAAATGAGGGCCTTCAGCATGGCTGCCATGTCTTCAACCCCTGCCGGCGGCTCGATCCCATCTCGGGCTAGATCAACGCTGTCATTCATCAAAAAAATTCTTACTTCTGCGCCGTCTTCATGCAACCGCTTTGCCAAACGAAGGGCGTTCCAAGTCACGTCAGTTCCATCGTAAGGTTGTTGATTTAAAATCAGTAAAATCGCCATACCCCCCCCACTCACAGCCAGCGTTTGAATCCGCCGACGAAGCGTTCGGGGCGTGTCTCAGAAAACATCACTTGAAAAGCAGAAGGAAGAAGCAAGGGGTATGGGAAGGTCATTTGCTTCGTTTGCGCGATGGCTCATTCCTCATCGAAACAAGGTCCACGTGGCCATCTTTTTCCTCTCGTTGCTGATGATTCCGGGTGCGATGACGGCACTGCAACCAATCGATATGGAATCCTATGAGATGGAATCTCCAGAACTCACTGCACAGGCCATCATTGATGATGAGTTTGCGAATTCTGAAATTATTCTTGGATTCCTCGTTTCTGCCCGCGACCCAACCTATGTTCCATCCCTCGAGGAATGGGAGCCTGTGCCGCTCATGAGCGATGGTGCTCCCGATTATGCGAACCTACCAAGCGTCAACGAGATGGTCCCCTCAGGCGAGCCATGGGGTGGAATCTACGCCCCAACCGGGGGCATCCTCAACCTCACACTGCTGCAAGAAATTGATGGGAAAATCAACATGATTCAGAACCATCCACTCGCTCCTGCGATGAAACCACTGGTCAACGACGTCACGGGTTCCCAAGCCCCTGGTGCAATCTCGCTCTCGGATCACTTTAGGGGGTTCATGAACAACACCTCTGTCCTCACCCAACCGGGACTTACCGCTCAAGGGGTCGTCACAGATCCACCGACCAACTGGTACGACTGTGGTGTGTTGGAATGCTTAGAATTCGATGACGCTAACGTAACACAAGAGCACATTGACCTGGCTGCCGCTCGAATGGCAGAAGCATCGGACAACAATTTCCTTCGCTGGCTTTCACTCGACCGAGGGTTCGTTGCCGACATGAACGCCCTGCAAGACGGGCCCATAGGTGGCACCCTTGCCACCGATGGTTCATGGGAAGGTGGGTTCACCGGTAAGGGACGATGGTCTGCTTCATCGACATGGTTGCTCGTGCAGTTTGACCGCGCCACCCTCGAATCGATGGGCTGGGAAGTGATTTGGAAGGATGCTCACCCTGAGAAACGGGTTGTGTTTTCCGAAGACGGTACAAAAATCGGTGGTTATCGAATTGCCGACAATTCCCTTGTCTTGCACCCCCCTCAGTACAACGAAACTATGTGTTTGGAATTGCTCAAAGAAACTGGTGGATGTTCGACTGAATGGTCTTATATGGACCTTGAGGGGCAACTGCGCACGCATGACCGAACCACCATCACCCTCCTAGTAGGTCAAGGTGTGAACGTCGAAGTCAACCGAGAACTCCAAGCCAGCGCCGGCCTCATTCTGCTGATGGGCCTTGCAATCGTTGTTCTGCTCTATGTCAGCCTTCGCAGGGTGTCTGATGTGCTGATTGTGATGTTTGCGCTGGGCTCAGCCTTGTTGTGGATGCAAGGTATGATTGGGCATTTCTCAAGCCTCACTTCCATGTTTGGATTTAGTTTGATTGCGAGGTCCCAATTCTCAAACTTACTGCCCATTCTTGTGCTTGCCTTAGGCATCGATGATTCACTGCATGCGCTTCACCGTTACAAAGAAGAGCGTTCGAACAAGCAAACTCCTGAAGCATCTGCAGAGGTCACCCTGTCTCGAGTTGGACGGGCCATCATGCTGACCTCAATCACCACCATGGCTGCGTTCGCAGCCAATCTGTTCAGCGATATTGCTGCCTTGAGATCGTTTGGAATTGAAGCTGCCCTCGGCATACTCGCGGCGTTTATTCTCACTGGTCTTTGGGTCCCATTGATCCGCCTTTCTGTCGATCATTGGCTCGAATCCAGGGGACGTTCAACAGAGCCTAAGCACGATGCAACACATTTGATTTCTGAAGATTTCCTCAAGCGGGTTTCAACCGGTTCTGGAACATGGAAAAACGCCCTCATCATCACCGCTGTTGCCGTGTTAATTACCCTACCTGCAGCCTATGGGATGGCGCAACTCGAAGGTGATTTCGCCGTGGAAGATTTCCTCGATGAATCCTCTGATTTTGCCATTGGGGTTGATGAGATTTCGAAACGCTTTGCCGATGAAGGTGAGCCTGCAAACCTTCTCATCGTCGGGGATGTGCTTGATCCGGAGGTCTTTGCCGCCATTGATGTGTTCAGGCAGGACATGGATGTGTTGCCAGAGGGCGTGCCGGACAAAATCACCCGCCAACCTGACGGAACAATCGATATTCTCGCCCTCGATGAGATGGTCTTCGCTGCTCAGGGCTCACTGCTGCTCAACCCAGAACCGTTCGAAGAAGCAGGCTGGATTGTCAACGAAACGGGCCATGGAATGAATTGTACTGAGGACAGTGGTGGGCTCTTGATGGACCTCACCAACCGGAACTGCCTTTCATTCTTCTATGGGTTCTTGTCGCTCAACGGGGTACCGGGTGTCGGTCCAATTCCGAACATTCCATCCAGCATTGTCAGCCTCTACATTGCACCTGAAGTCGAGTTGAACCCGGTCAAACCTTGGCTTGATGTGAACGGCGATGATGCAGAATACACACACATGCTCATCCGCTTCGGCATGACCTCGCCTGAAGATTTCCCCGGCATGGCCGGCGGCATGGAAGAAGTCTGGCGGGACCTGTCTTCATTCACCAATCTGTCAACAGGCGATCGGTTGGAAGCTGGACCTGATGAGGACGATAAGCCGTTGACTTGGGTCATGCCAACTGGGCGTCCAGTGACTCGATTTGTCGCCTCTACCACCATGCAAGAAGAGATGCAATCGTCCCTCATCTTAGGTTCACTGTTCGTCTTTGGTACCCTGTCAGTCGGATTCCGTTCCTTCAAACAAGCCAGCGTTACGCTCGTTCCAATCCTTCTGGTTGTGGTGTGGCTTTACGGCCTAATGTATGTGGCAGGTTCTTCGCTCAACATTGTCACTGTAACCATTGCCACCATCTCTCTTGGTGTCGGTATCGACTACTGCATCCACGTGACTGAACGGTATAGGGAAGGTCGGGAAAACGGGGAAACCCATCACCAAGCTCTCATCGGTGTAGGTGGTGCATGTGGTCTCGCCCTGGTTGGTAGTGCTGCTTCTGACATTGCTGGTTTCTCGATGATTGCCCTTTCACCGATGGGATTGTTCAGCAACTTCGGTCTTTTCTCCGCAGCAATGATTGCCTTGTCCCTCATCGCTAGCCTTGTGCTGACCACTGCCGCGCTTGGCCTCATCGCTTCGCTTGATCCAGACCCAGCTCCTCCATTGGAGGAGGCTTAATGCACCCAGTACGCCCTTTAATTCCTCGAGATATCCCGCGAATGGTGGAAATCAATGAACAGGGTTTACCCGGTACGGGGAAGGTCACCCAAGACGAAATGGATGATTTGTTGAGCCTGAGTGAATTGGCGATTGGAATCGACGTCCAAGATGACCTTGCTGGATTCGTCCTCTGCCTCTTGCCAAAGACGAGGTACGGGAGTTTGAACTACAAATGGTTCAACGAACGCTATGACGAATTCCTCTACGTCGATCGAATCGCTGTTGCTGATGACGCAAGAGACAACGGCATTGGATCAACACTGTACGGCCAAGTTATTGCCCATGCTGAACACTTGGCTTGTCCAGTGACAGCTGAGGTGAGCCTTCGACCTCCAAACCCTGGTTCGATGCGGTTTCATGCCAGGCATGGATTTCATCAAGTTGGTGTGTTTGAGCAATCAGAAAAGGCCGTTACGATGATGATTCGGCACCAGTAGATCAGCCAAAACCAAACAGGTTTCTCGAGCCACAAGGACCGGTGCGTTCTTCAACGGGTGAGCCTCCGGTTAGGTTGCTGTCTTTGGGGTTGGCCCCGAGAAAGTGGTGATTGTAATGACCGAAAAAGCAACCGAACAACCGGACGACGGCGACGATGAAGATTGGATGAAATACGCCAACGCAGGCTTTGGTGAAACCGATTATTCGCTTTGGGATGAACAGCCCGCAGAAGAGGAAACTACGGCGGAAGAAGAACCAGATTTCGACCTCAATGCGGCTCCCAATCAACTCGGCACCCACATGGAAGAAATCCCTCGCGCTCCATCACCGGCTGGTCACAAGCACCTGGTTCGAATTGGGACGTGTGATCCGTGTCTAGGACGGCTTGGGGGGAAGAAGCGTTACGAACAAACAATCGCTGAATCAGGCGCTGAAATCCGCTCGAGTGTCGTGCGAAGAGATTCGCATTTGGAAACGGCTCGAACCGAAATTCCACTGTGCCCATTTTGTGAAAACTTGTACGAAGAGGCGAATTTGTTAGCCGACATTATCCATGATGCAATCCAGCCTTACCAAGCCAATCGCTTACAACTTGGTGCTCGTATCCCGAAGGATCAAATCGAGGGTGAAGAGGAACTGCGAAAGCGCCTCGGTGCTGGTGGTTCGGATGCATTGAAGTCTGGCCTTGTCACTGAAATTGCTCGGAACCTTAACGATCGAATGGAAGGGAAGAAACTGGTCAATGATAAGCCACAAATCTTGGCACTCATCGATGTGCTGACCCTCACTGTCGAATTGGATATTCGGGCTCATTACCTCTATGGACGCTATCAGAAGTTGGAGCGAGGTATTCCTCAGACACGATGGCCTTGTCGGGCCTGTAAGGGGCGCGGATGTGAGAAATGTGATGGCACCGGGCTGCAATACAAAAAGAGCGTCCAAGACCTGATTGGCAATCCACTTTTGGGCCTCTTCGAAGCCGAAGAGCATGCCTTCCACGGTATGGGTCGTGAAGACATCGATGTGCGTTGCATGGGCCAAGGACGTCCGTTCGTCATCGAGATGAAAGAACCGAAAACCCGTACAGTCGACCTCCAAGCGGCCATGGCAGCAATCAACGAAACAGCTGAAGGAAGCATCAACATCACAGGTTTGAGGGATTCAAACCGAAGTGAAGTTGTACGAGTTAAAGACACGCCAGCGGAGAAATCCTACACCATTCGCTTCCGTGTGATGCCGTTGAGTGAAGCCGAACATGCGGTCCTCACAGCCCCTGTCGATCTCACCCATGTTGATGTCCAAGACCGTGGTTCCAAAGGGCGTAAGAATCCAAAGCGCAGGAACCGAAGAGGGGACCGCAAAAACGACCACAAGAAGCCGTTGCCAGCCGTCATCGAAGTGGTCGAAGGACCAACTGAAGACGAGTTGAAAGCTCTCAAAAAGCCGGATCTGGTCGAAAAAGCAGTTTCCATGGGCTTGGCAAAATCGGGAACAAAAGGCGATCTCATTGAGCGGATCATGAGCGCTGGTCCGCCCGCTCCGGTCACCTTTGACCTGCCAACAAAAGAATTGATTGAAGAGACCATAACAAAACTCGCAGGTGTCAAGTTGGCCCAACGCACACCCGAGCGTGTTGCTCACCGACGGGCAGATTTGATTCGCCGGCGTACGGTGTTTGAAACCTCTGAACCCGTTATCGAAGTGATGGATGACGGGGTCATGGAAGTCGAATTCACCTTGCGTTGTGAATCTGGAACCTACGTCAAGGAAACGGTTCATGGTGACGGCGGGCGAACTCAACCAAGCCTCTCGTCCCTCATCAAAGCCAAGTGCGATGTCCTTTGGCTCGATGTCGGAGACATCCATGCAGATTGATGAATTTGAGTGGATTCGATGGCGTTGATTCGTCAATTCTCGAGTTGAGTCACCTCTCTCATCCGTCGCGGTGCTTATATGGGGAAGGCAGGTCGCCGAAGTGCTTGGAAGATGTACATCTGCTAATCCGGGCGCATAGGAGGCGAAAAACATGAAGCGATCCAAGGGGCTGCGAGTCGGAACACGAAGCGTGCTACGACGCCGCAAGAACGAACGCAGTCGAGTGAACATCAGCCGAGTTATGCATGACTATCAAGAAGGCGACCGAGTCGCTATCGTCCTCGACGGAGGGCAACAAATGGGTATGCCCCACCGCCGATTCCAAGGCCGCACTGGATTCATCCAGAAGCGCCAAGGCGTCGCATGGGTTGTTTCTGTCAAGGACGGAAACATGCCAAAAACAGTGATTGCTCGACCAGAGCACTTGCGACCACTCCAATGAGGAATGCCAAATGTCAGAAGAAGAGCGATTCGTTGATTTTGCCACCGTTCGAGAGATGTTGCTCAACGCACAAGGACGCCGCAACAACCTCACCTACGAACAGAAGGCTGCTCTGCAACACGCAGAGTGGGCTGCAAGTAAAATGCGCAATGGATATCAGACGCTTCCTGAAGTGTTTGATTCCCTCCGTGATGCGTTGACCGCAACAGAAAAATTATCCTCTCACCCACAACTTGCAGCAAAACTTGCTGAGTTGATGCCATTGTACCCTGATGATGTGAAGGCCGTTCTCGCTTCCCGTCGTCTTGGAATTGAAGACAGCGAAATTCAAGAAATCCTTGACATCGTTCGTCAACACGTTGGCGTTGAGTGAAAACCCCTCACAGTAAGGTGATTCGCAGTGACTGATGTCCGTCGTGACCGTAACATCAAGGTGCCAACCCGTGGCACCAAAAATGAGCGTGGCACTGGTGCAGATCATCGCCCCTCTCGACCTGCAGAAGGACGAAAGGAAGTGCCGCGACCTCAGGCAAAAAAGCCACAATCTCAACCCCGTCAAAGCAACAATCGACAACGGGACGGACAACGTCGAAACGCCAACCGTCAAGGTGGTCGTCAAGGCGGTCGTCAGGGTGGACAACGCAGCGGTCGGCCACAACAAAAGTCGCCCCTGATGGAAGAGGAATGGGCGCGTGTCATCGACCACGATGTCATCGACAACGTCATCGTCGCAATCAGTGAGGAAAAAATGCTGCTCTGCCGTTTGGAACCCAAACCTGGGATTGATCCTCTCCTCACTACATCCCGAGTCTACATCGGCACCGATGCTGCCCAACGAACGCACATTGGCCGTGTCCTCGGCATGACCAACCTTAGCCGAGTGGCGAACCATGTGAAAGCAGATTTGCCGCTTGTGATTCAAATTTTCATCGAAGAGAATCAGAAGCATTTCATTGACATGTTCTTCAATCGAGCGGGGAACCTCTCATTGAAGCAACACGCGTTCGAACTCCTCCCCGGCGTGGGAAACAAGAAAGCCATGCAAATGGTCGAAGCACGCAGTTCAAGCGGGTTCGAACACCTCGCTGCTCTCAATGAGGCATGCGGCATTGATGCTGCTGACTTGCTGGCAAAACGGTTCCATACGGAACTGGATGACCGAAATATCCAACCACGGTTGATTGACCTGCTCCTTCCGGTGAAGGCATGAGGGGCGCCCGTTGGTTGGTCGATAGCCTAAGGGCAAAATTGCCTTTTGACAAATCACTCGGCCAACATTTTCTTGTAAGTGACAGCATTGTTGAACGCGCTGTTGCTTTGGGTGAAGTGCAACCAGACGACCATGTTTTAGAAATTGGTCCAGGGCCCGGCGTACTCACTGAGGCTTTGCTCGAAGTTGGTTGCAACGTGACGGCGATTGAAATCGATCCAATCGCTTGTGAACACCTCCGTGGGGCTTTTGCTCCGGAGATCGAAGAGGGGCGGCTGAACCTTCTCGAAGGCGATGCACTCAATGTAGCATGGCCGACTGACCTGACCAAAGCTGTGGCCAATATACCGTACCAAATCTCATCACCGCTTGTTGAACATTTGACGCGATACCTGCGCAACCCTCGAACAGAAAACATCGAACGAGCCGTATTGCTCGTTCAAGAAGAGTTTGGTGAACGCTTGGTGATGGAGTACGAAAGCGATGTCGGCTCGCTTGGCATGACTGCAGCCTTGGATTGGGATTGCGAACTTGAAGACAAAGTCGCGCCGCATCATTTCAGTCCGAATCCAAAAGTAAATTCTCGATATGTGACCATGGAGGCTCATCACGAAGAGTGGCCTTGTGATGTACGGTTGGTGCGTCAAATGATCCATCAGGCCTTCGCAGAGCGTCGGAAAAAACTCCGAACCACCCTCAAGCGTTCACCGAAGCGAATCAATCGAGTCGCACAATGGCATCATGCTCGATGGAAGAATGCCTACGCCGCCCATGCTGAAGACGAACGTCTTGAGGCTCGGCCTGAAGAAATGGAGTTAGACGACTGGATTTCCCTCGCAGAATCATTCACTAAAATTTCAGTTGAATCATGAGTTAAATACCGTCGAAATCTGTATTTACAAGACGCGTATTCGGGAGAGCCTTTTCTTAGTGGTGCCTCCTCGCATGGGATTGTCGGAGGGAATGCTATGGCAAAGAAGGACACCTATCTCGCTTTACTACGTCGAGGAATCGACGATACCACCGCTCAGCAGTTGGCCGATTCTGGCCTGAAAATTGGCGATTTGAAGAAAATCGACAAGGACATGTTGATCGAAAATTACGGCCTCAAGGCTGACATCGCTGATGGTGTCATCTCAATCATCGCTGCTGGCCCACAAAGCCACGGAAAAGAGCGCTATTTGTCGAAGGTCCTCGCACCTGAGAAAAAGCAAGAATCAAAGATTGAAGAAATCAAATTCCAGCGTAAGCAAAAGGACGTTCTCACCGAACTTGCTGAGCAAAAGGAACGCCTCAAGATTGCAAAGGTCGAAGCATTCCGTGCCCAGAAACTCGTCATGAACCGCCTCGGGAAAACTGTCGAACTCATCGTGAAACTTGAAAACAACCTCCACGATGAAGGAAAGGACGATCAGAAGGTCAAAATCCGTGACCAACTTGAGACACGTGGCCTTGAAGCAGCTCGTGACCATGAAATGCTCGAACTCGAAGGAACGCCTCAAGACATTGTTGATTTCCGAAGAAAGCATGTCCCTGCTCTTATCTTCCATGCGTGCCCTCACTGCGGCGATGAAATGGATCCACGTCAAGCACGAGATCAAGACCGACCAGAGGATTGGGCCTTCATGTGCTGGGAGTGTGAAACCAGTTTCACATCCGGACTTGCTGACCTCGTCGAAGGGCGCATGGCCAACGGCACTCGCATTGTCATCGATGAAGACAAGCCACCTCGAAACCCTGTGCCTCCAAAGCCAGCATCGATGGATTACAGCAGCGTCAACGAATTGATCCGCAAGGACCTCGAAGAAACCGGAGCCACTGCCGACGAGATGACCAAGGTTGTCGAAGAAGGTGGACTCACCGGTGGACTGATGGACATCAATGATTGGATCGACCAGACCTTGGCTGCCAAGGAATACATCCAAGCCCAAGAAGATCGAGAGGATTTCATCCTCCGAACGGGTGCTGGAGCAACCAAGTTCAACAAGTGGATGAAGAAGGCTGGATTGTATTTCAACAAGCAAACTGGACGCTGGACTCGGCACAAAGACATGCGATGAGGTGACCTTTATGTCCGCAAACGCGGTTGAAGCGATCCTCGAGATTTCACCAACAAACGACGACACGCGTCCCGTTGTTCGATTTTTGCAAGGCCCTCATTTGCTCGGCCAAACACCCTTTGTCGCAGGAAAGACACTGGTTGAACATGCGTTTGAAGCAGGCGTTGAAATCCCTACAAATTGCACATCAGGTACCTGTGGTGCATGCATGGTGACATTGATGCTTGGCGAAGTCCCGTTGCCGGATCCACTTCCACCTGGCTTGGATGATTTCCTTGTTGAGGAAGGAGCAAGGCTTGGATGCATTGGACGACCAACAGGCGATGTTGATATTGACATTCGTCCACCGCTATGAGGAAGGTTCGGCATGTTTGAAGAATGGGGGCAAATCGAATGGCTGATTCTTGCCGTTGATGTCCTTGCGTTGTACATTGTCTATCGATTTCTAAAAAAGCGCATTCAACACAAATTGGATGAAGTTGAGGCGAGGCAACGTCATCATCTTATTCAACGAAGAAAGCGCGCTGAAGACACAAAGGGCCCTCATGAAGATTGACCTCGCACAAGACGGCACTTCGCACGCAGATGGTTCAAGAACCGTAGACGCCCCTCAACAATCATGACGGGGCGAGGTGAAGTCACAACCGGCCCCCTAGCCGTTGGGCAGTTCGTTTCAATGATCAAGCGAACGCTTGTTCAGGAGCCGCTGTTCCAACGCCAAACCATCAAAGGCGAAGTGTCTCAGTGGAAACAGTACCCTTCCGGACACACCTACTTCACCCTCCGCGATCACGATGGACAAATCAGTGCGGTCATCTGGAAAGGGCGCTGCACCATCCACCCGAGCATCAAAGAAGGAAGCGTAGTCGTGGTCACGGCAAGCTTAGATGTGTATGTCAAAAGAGGCAACATCCAACTCAATGTTGAGCGCATTGAACCGGCCAACACTCTTGGCGCCATGGAGGAAGCTCGTCGTCAATTGGTTGAACGGCTTCGTCTTGAGGGTGAACTCGACCGGCCTCGCAAACGCCCTCCGTTTACGCCAAAGCACATCCTCATCATCACTGGAGCGGGTTCCGCTGCACTTGCAGATATGCATCGCTTGATCGAAAACCGTTGGCCAGGGCTACGAAGAACCGTCATTGAAGTGTTGGTTCAAGGCGAACGGGCGACCGAGGAAATTGTTCGGGGTCTTGCGTTATCTCGAAGGTTGGCAACACCTGAATGTGCAGCACAACGAGGGGAACCCCCCGTCGACCTCGTCATTGTGGGAAGGGGTGGCGGCGCTCCTGAAGACCTCTGGGCCTTCAACCTCGAGCCGGTCGTACGGGCAATCCTCGCCAGTCCAATCCCAGTTGTATCCGCAGTAGGCCATGAATCGGATTTGCTTGTTTCAGATTTGGTTGCAGATGTAAGAGCATCAACCCCTTCAAACGCGATTGAACGGTGTGTGCCCGTCAAAGCAGAACTGGAACAATGGCAGGATGAATTGAATGAACGGTTAAACCACGCCATGATCAGAACTTTTGGTGACGCAAGACGTCGATTGGTCAATTTACATGCCAGATTGAAAGTGGCACCGCTTGCAGGCATAAACGCCGGAAAACGGTCGATGTTGACGATCAATTCGAGGCTTGACCGGGCAGTTGAGGCCACATTTGCTCGTGAACGAACCCGTATTGCCGGTTTAGAAGCGGCGCTCGAATCCATTCACCCCCAACGCGTTCTTGAACGGGGATATGCAATGACGCAAACCGAACAAGGCGATGTCGTGACCAACGTCAATATGCTTGAAGTTGGCCAGCACTACAGCCTTCACTTTGTCGATGGTACCGCCCAAACAACGGTGACTGAGATTCACACCACTGAGGAATGAAGATGTCTGAAAACGAACCAACCTATAACGAAGCAGCACAGCGATTGGAAGCCATAGTAGCCGCCCTTGAGCGCGGCGGCATGGGGCTTGATGAAACATTGAAACTTTACGAAGAAGGAGCGGCTTTGCTCAAAATTTGTCAACAAGAATTGATGTCAGCTGAAGGCCGTTTGAACGAACTTCGATTGGAAGACCTTGAACACGAGTTTCAAGCACAGGATGCACAGGCCTCAGATTGAAGACAGGAGTCAGTTGACATGAAACCTCGACATCACAAAGCCCTGAGCCTCCGGGTGATTCGCTTGTTGAATGGATGGAAGGACCCGCACACTGATCTTCCTTACACCAAAACCAAAGCCATGCAAAGCATTGAGATTGGCAAGACGGGCATCATTGAGATGTCCATCACGCCGCATCGCCCGCATTGCCCTTGCTGCCTGTTGGATCTCCGAGAGTTACATCGTAAAGTTTCAAGCCTCAAAGGCGTGAGTGGCGTTGAAATCACGATTGAAGGGGTTCCGGCTGCAGAGCGCTGGACTCGCGAAGTGAATGGATGAGGTCCCTTCTGCGTAAAATCAAGTAGACCGGACAAGACCACCCGCCAACGGCAGCAAGCCACGCAACAAGTGAGCCAAAGACCGGCCCCAATGTCGGCAGGGACCACATGATCACAAGCGCATACACGGCCACGCTCACGCCACCGAGCATCATCGGACCTGCGGCACCTTGTGGAACGGTTTCACCTTGAGCCAGCCATAATGCTACCATGCTTGTCAGGAAAATCGCTGGGAACACAGCCGCTAAACCAGCAAGCAGGGGAAGGCCTTGGCTTGAAAGCCAAACTGCACAGCCAATGGCAACCGCTGCAGCGCTTCCTCTGCCTACAAGCACCGGCCAATGCACCCGATGAGTGCCCTTTGGAGCAGGTCGGGCCTCGAGGTTGAACCGAACAGCCAGTGCGATGAGGAGAACCAAGCCTCCCAAGCCAATGGTCCAGTGCGAGGCACCCAGGCTCGTGACTTTGCTGATGATCACCAGAAGAATCACGCCGGCACAGGCCCAAACGATCAACGAAACGAGGGTGGTGATCAACAATGGGCGACGCTCGCCCAAGCGAGAAGGCAACGTGACCCACACGCCGAGGAACAGGGCATTGAGAAGCATCCCCAATGGGACGATGGCCATGCTTTGCAGCAACTCATCTTCACTGCCTGAGAGGTGCATTCCTGCAGCCGCTGGAACAATTGTGGATGGGACGGTGCCAAGCACACCACCGACAAGGCCCCCCCAACGCTCAATGGCAAGGGTCACTCCTGTTGCGACCAAACCCGCCAAGAAGGCGGAGAGAAGAACAGAGGAAGCAAGCAAAATCACACACGCCCTTTCAGTTCCTTGATCAATCGCTCAATGCTTCCGCCAGCCCATTCCGCACCACGTTCACCGTTGATGAACAGGGCGTTAAAGGGAAGCACATCCACAAGGGAAACCCAAGGGTGGTCGATTTTGAATTGGGCAAAACCCGGAGCATCAAGGGAGATGTATCCTATGCGGATCTCATGAGCAGCCATGCTCTGATTCTGATCAATGGTGAGCGTTTGCGTCCATGCTGCGCAAGGCTCGCAATCTTCTTTCCCAAGAATCAACAAAACAGCGGCAGCATTGAGGAAGTTCTTCCAAGTGTGTGAAGTAAGGCGCTCAATTTCGACCATCAATTGAACCCCCTGCACATGTGTTTGGGCAGGAGAGCGAGCACATCAACCCTACCACCGGTGTACGCCTCAGCCTCGAAATTGTAGGAACGCTGAAACTACAGTTTGATATGTCATGAAGGTTTCCAAAAATCGAGGCCGTAACATGAAAGGAATGGGAGAAGAAAATTCGGACGCTAAGTGTCCAGTTATGCATGGAGCAATCAGCGCACCAAGCACTGGAATGAAGAACAATGATTGGTGGCCAAATCAATTGAATTTAGCCATCCTGCATCAACATGACAAGAAATCGAACCCAATGGGTCAAAACTTTGTCTACAAAGACGCATTCAACAGCATGGATTATGCGGCAATGAAGAAGGATCTTCACGCATTGATGACCGACAGCCAAGACTGGTGGCCTGCTGATTATGGGCACTATGGTCCGTTTTTCATTCGAATGACCTGGCACGCAGCTGGAACCTACCGAATCGGCGATGGTCGCGGTGGAGCAGGTACGGGTGCACAACGATTTGCACCCCTCAACAGCTGGCCAGACAACGGCAACCTCGACAAAGCACGGCGCTTGCTTTGGCCGATCAAGCAAAAGTACGGAAACAAAATCAGTTGGGCTGACCTCTTGGTTTTGACCGGTATTGTGGCTATTGAATCAATGGGCGGACCAGTGTTTGGTTTCGGCGGTGGCCGACCTGACATTTGGCACCCTGAGGAAGACATTTACTGGGGCGCAGAAGATGAATGGCTTGGGGACAACCGATATGGCGACACCCGCCAAGACCTCGACAACCCGCTCGCTGCTGTTCAAATGGGATTGATTTACGTCAACCCTGAAGGACCAAATTCAAACCCTGACCCATTGTTGAGCGCTCAAGACATTCGAGAGACCTTCGCACGCATGGCTATGGATGACGCTGAAACTGTGGCACTCACTGCAGGTGGGCACACCTTCGGAAAGGCACACGGAGCCGGCGATGCTGCTCAAGTTGGCTCAGAACCTGAGGGTTCATCGATTGAAGAGCAAGGCTTTGGCTGGGCAAACACCCACGGATCTGGAAAGGGCCGTGACACCATCACCAGCGGTATCGAAGGAGCATGGACTTCAAACCCGACCCAATGGGACAACGGTTACTTCGACCTGCTTTTCAAGCACGAGGATTCTTGGACACTCGTCAAGAGCCCTGCTGGCGCAAACCAATGGACACCTGCTAACCCAGACCCAGAAGACCTCGCACCTGATGCCGAAGATGCATCCATCAAGGTTCCAACAATGATGACCACGGCTGACATGGCCATGATTCGAGATCCTGAATACCGAAAGATTTCGAAGCACTTCCATGAAAACCCTGA
>CALKDX010000026.1 GCA_938084455.1 Candidatus Poseidoniaceae archaeon | reverse complement strand
AGATCAACACTGGAGCGATGTCAACACCTCTGCCCATGCCTCTAACACCACCTTGAGGGACCCAGCGATTGATTGGGACTACGTTGTGCTTCAAGATCAAAGTCAAGTCCCAGGGTTCTATCGAACAACCTCCTCTTGGATCGCGAGTAAAGATGGAGCGGTTGCATTGAGCCAAGCCGTCGATGACGAAGGCTCTGAATCAATTTTGTTGATGACATGGGGTCGACGAAATGGAGATGCGATGAACCCAACCCTCTATTCAAATTTCACAGTCATGCAAGACCGCCTAGAAGAGGGCTACATCGACTACAGGGACAACATGACTGCTGCGGGTTCAACGGTTTGGATCGCACCAGTTGGTCTTGCGTTCAAGCACATTCATGATAACGTGGTTGCGGGTGGCGTCAACGCAAGCGTGAGTGGAAATCTGTTTTACGACCTTTATTCTTCAGACGGAAGCCACCCATCCCTTGCTGGAAGTTACCTTGCAGCGTGTGTGCTTTATGCCACAATGACTGGAACATCCCCCGTTGGCTCGAACGATACCGTCTCTCTCAACGCCAACATAAAACTCCAACTTCAGCAGGCAGCTGCGGCAACCGTCTTCAACGAAACATCGCACCTCGACTATCCTTGGGAAAGTTCGACCACAACCACAACAATCAGCACCCGTGGTCTTGGCGGTGGTGTTCCTGCTGGATGGAATGTCCAATGGGTCGACGATCAACTGGACAACATGAGTGCAGGGGAAACCCGTCAAGTGACCTTGCAAATCAGCGTACCTGCAGATGTGACGCCAGATTTCTACGGATTCAGGCTCTACGCAGCCTCCACCCAGGGCAATGTCTCGAGTTCGACCATTGTTGTTGTTCATGTGGACGAACAACATAACCTAAGCATGGCATTCCTTGACCAGGACGCAGATTTCATTCCCGGGAAAACCCAGAACACAAGCGTTGTTGTGACCAACACCGGAAACGCTGAGGCTGATTTCGATTGGTCGATTGAATCCGTAGCAGGTCCTTGCGCATTCGCCCTTCCTGTCGCTTCTGCGCTCGCCGTTTCACCAGACCAAGCAGTCAACGTTGCCGTTCAGGTCGATGTGCCCGCTTCTGCAACCATTGCCGATTCATGCACATTCAGCCTTTCCGGAACCACGCCTTATGGGAGTTCGATGATGGTTGCAGGAAGCGACACATTCACGATTGCTGTCGATGAATATGTTGATTTCGAAGTGGTTGCTATTGATTCGGTCGTTGAAGTGGAACAAGGTACTGCATCCATGTATGATGTACGTCTGTACAACAACGGAAGCGAAACACGCGCTTTCAGCCTAGAGGTTGTTCAGGTGACAGGTTTGGAAACCGTTGTTGCTTCGGCTCTTACGATTGATGTAGCCGCCGGTGAAACTGGCCTATGGATGGTTGAAACTCAAGCAGATGAAGGCACTGTGGGCGATTTCATTCAATTCTTCGAGGTCACCCGTGGAGATCAAACCTCAACCACATCTGTGGTAGTTGAAGTCATGCCAACGTCTCAAATTGAGTTGGCAGGGCCCCTTGATGGTCGAATTTTGATGCAGCCAGGTTCCACAAGCAGCACCGTCTTGACCGTGACCAATACCGGTACAGGAAACGTTTCTTTGGTGGCTTCCCTTTCCGGGCTACCGGCTTCAGTCCAAGCGGAAATCAGCCATACATCGCTGTCACTGTTCGTTGGTGAAACCGCTCAAGTTCACCTCAACCTTTCCTTAGCGAACAATGCAGATCCGGGAACGCATCCAATCACCATAGGCTTCGGTGGTTCAGGGGCCTCGGCAACAACAAGCATTGATTTGCAAATCCAAGACAGGTTTGCAGTGCTTGTTTCCACCACCTCGAGCGATATAGTTGCAGGCCCAGCCAACAATGCAAGTGCCATCTTTGATGTCACCAACCTCGGTACATCCACGGACATTTACCAACTCAGCATCCTTGATGCCTCACAATCCGATTGGTTTTCATTCACGCTCTCCACGACCTCAGTCACGGTTGGAGCAGGGGAAACGGCAACCGTTGAATTGTCTGTTCGTGAAATTTCCACTGGTGCCACTTCTAACGGAATCACAGTGGCTCTTCTCGCAAGTTCTGGTACCGATGAAAATGCAGAGCATCACGTCAACTTGACAGTACGTCCACAGATTGCCGGAGCAACGATTACCGTCATTGCTGATGATGATGAAGCCAAGCCAGGATCCAGCATTCGAGGCACAGTTGTGGTTCAGAACAGCGGTACAGGGCAAGACCAACTTCTGCTGACCACCGTTGGTTTGGATTGTGGTGTGACGGCTCAATTCAACCTTGAAGCAGGTGCTTCGTCTTCCGCAATTCCATGGTCATGTGTCATTGAGGAAACCGCACAATCTGGACTTGGAGAATTGCTCTTCCGAGTCACCAGTTCGGCCCGCAGCGAGTATGTTGCAACCTACACTGAAATCTACTCGGTTGAACCCTCATGGGATGCAAGCAATGTGCTTCAAGTCACAACCGATCTCGCCTCATATGCCGTGCCGTATTCAGGAGGTACGACCCTTGTAGTGACGGTTGAAAACCTCGCCAACACCCAAGTTTCAGGATCTTTAGATTTCGCAGGTGAAGGCTCAGCCATGCTCCTAGGGGAATGGTCAAGGTATGTTGACAACGCAACCACATCGGCCTTTGTGCTCGCACCGTTTGCAAGCGTTGACTTTGAATTAACCCTCACTTCGAACGTTCAAAATGAAGAGGATGCTGATTTGTTCATCAAGGTCACTTACACCATCGATGCTACGACAACCACTTCTTCTGATCAGTCTCCAAATTTTGCTGTGGAAGTTGCCGGTCCAGCCCAAGCGCCACAAGGCGTGACTCTGCCGCTTGGATTCCAATTGGACCAGAGTTCAACATTGAACGCCTTGATTGGAGGTTGGGTCTTTTCGCTGCTTCTTCTTGGCGTGATGTACATTCAACGCTCACGCCGAAGCGAAGTTGAGGTTGAACCAGAAGGCCAGGAAGACGAAACCGTTGAAGAAGCATCGGAACCTGAGCCAGCAACTCTAGGGTACAACGAGTGTCGAATGGAAGATGGCAAGGTCAGTTGCCCATCATGTGACGCTCGACTGGGTGTGCCTCGAAGCAGCGTGGCACCATTCCGCTTTACGTGTCCAAAGTGTCAAACTACAATCCGCGTGGTTGAATGAATCTCATTCGATGGAAGTTCTCTGAGCAATGAGCAAAAAAGCAGTGTGGCCGAATGGCCCATTGACTGGTCGCATACCACCTTTCGATGCCTTACCCCATTGGCGCTCCATGAGTTCTCCAGCCCATTCTACGGTGAGACCAGCATCTTCCGCAGCTTCCCAAGCAAGTTCAACTTGGCTGGTCACGGGACAATAACACGCCAAACGCCCGCCGACACCAAGCAGCGAGGCAACAGCATCAATTGCAGTGGGGTGTTGAGGCAAATCAAGAATGATCGCATCAAAGAACTCCGAATGAGAGCGGATTTCATCAACCACCTCTTCAATGGCCCCATGCACATGATGGTGGCTGGGGAATTCCTGCCAAGATGCTCGTGCACGCTCCATGTTGTTCAAGCCAACATCGGCGTGTTCTGAACGTGGTTCTACAGTGACATGAGTTCCACTTCCCCCAAGTGATCTTGCAATGTGCATCGAGAGACCTGCACTGCCTAGTCCTGCTTCTAGGACACGGTCGCCCGAACCAATTCCAAGTTTTGCGATGAAGTAACCAGCGTCTTTGGCACTGATAGTTTGTGCCCTTCGGAGCATTCCTTTGGAAAGTTCAGGGAGGCGGGGGGGCATTCTCGTCAATTGCTTTTGGCCAAGGGTGATGACCGTACCATAGGGAGCGCTCCCGATTGTTTCAACCGGATCAAAAACACCCAAACCTTTGACCTTGCGAACCCCAGCCGACATTTCCACAACATGGACTTTCCCTTCTGCTTCGACCAGAACTGCCCACGCATCGTTGACCATAAGCGATGGCAAACGACGCTCGGTTTAATCCTTCGTGGGCTGAGATGTTCTTTTGTTTAAGTCCCAGTGAAAATTATACCTTTGTGCTTATTATAATTTCATTGTGACGCAGTCCCCTGTTTGTAAATTTAGATGCGTAGTCGTGAAAGGGGTTGGTTAAAATACCAACTAGAATGTGTAAGAAACATGAAGATGCCCGCACGCCTTCTTGCCCTAGCCATCGTAACTCTGTTCGTAGGAAGTGTTCTTACAGGATTTACAGCTGAAATGAACTCAGTTTCATCAGATTTGATTCTTGAAGAACCTGCTGCTGTGAACCAAGCAAGTTCCGCAACCAGCCCTGGCCACGTCGTGTTCGGCCAATACATCTCATCTGACAACTGCTACCACTGCTCGAAGCAAGGTGGAGGTTCTGACTCTCACCACGCTGTTAAGCAACTTCACCCTGACGAATATGTCTACATCACCTACATGTCCGCATCTTACGGTGATACTGACACAGCACGTGCTGGAAATGTTGCCCCATACAACTGGGCTTGGTCCACTGGTGGAGCACCCGATGCGTATTTCGGTGATCGAACCGACAAAGGCCAAAGTGGTGCATCAGCCAATTACGACACCTACGACTCCCTCTTCTCCTCTGGTGGTGGCATGGCGCCTACGACCAATGACTACGGGATGTCCGCATCCATTTCCCAAACCGGTGGAACCTATGATATCGATATCTCCTACCGATACTCCGGTTCTTCATCGCCAGCAAGCAATATGAAATTATATGCAGCCCTCGTTGACAAAGACTGCACAGGATACACCTACAATTCAGGTATTCCTCACGGTTACAACTGCTGGATGGCTTGGCTTACAGCGGGTGATACCTACAAATCAAAGAGCGCAGGTACAGGAACGTCCTTCATCAGCGTGACACCAACATCCACATCCCAATCCGAAACTTGGAGCAGCATTCCAACCTCTGTGGTGCCGGGTGGCATCAACAAGGCGGTCGTCATCGGTGTGCTCATGTCTGGTAATCAAGTGTCCCTTGGCGGTAGCTCTGCGCACGTGTACCACGCCATTGACTCAACGATGGGTCCAAAGATGGACCTCACCCCGGGCCCACTCACTGCCACGAATCCGGAAGGCGGCTCTGCCTATGTGATCGGTGACATGCTCACACTCTCCTCGAGCATCAGCAATGTTGGCGATCTTGATTATACCGCAGGTGGTACAATTGAATTCTTTTACAAGAATGGTCTCAACGAAGTCACCATTGATACTGTGCCCCTCAACAACCTCGCAATGGGTGCATCTCAGCCTGCATCGGTTTCCTTTGACACATCGGTTCTCCCAAGCAACGGTTGGAAAACAACCTTTGGCGTTCGATTGACCGGATTGGTCGATGAAACTCAAAGCGCAAACAATGTCGCTCAGACGGAACTGGACCATGACCGGCCTCCATTGGCCATGAAGGCACAAGTCGAAGGCTCGAATGTCATCGCCAGAGGCACCCAATTCAACATCCTCGCCAAGGGTGATGCAGACGACAATGTTGACACGATTGAAACCATGACGTTCAACATTGAAGTCTCACCAAGCAACCAAAACCAATGGTCGAATTCCATCGTTTCTGGTGGTGAGATGATCATGTATCCTGGCTCAGCAAGCGAAGGTCGGGAATACCTCCTCAGTCCATCGATGGACATGACCTCAGGCTGGTATGACATCCGCTCACAAACTGTTGATTCACGAGGCCAAACCAGCGCGTGGAGTGTAACTGCAGATGCCTTTGAACTTGCAAATGGGATTCCATCCATTGTTGCTGAACCGGTCCCTTCGGTTCTGTGCGACATCACCACTAAAGTCGATATGACCCCTCACGTTTCAGATCCAGAAACTCCTCTGGAGGACCTTGTCATTACCTCGGACAGCCCTGCGTTCGTCGCCTGGCATGCCGCATCTGCAGAACTCGAAGTCAACTTTGCATGGAGCGAAATCAACGGATGCCCTCTCGGACAACAAGGCATCGAAATCCGAGTCGATGATGGTGGAGATTATTCTCAAACCGGTGAATTGCCGTATGGTACCCTCTTGTTTAACGTCCTCGAAAACGGACAACCTCGCTGGGAAGGCCTTCCAACTCAAACCATCGAAGAAGGTGGCAGCGGTCTCATTGATTTGCTTCCATTCCTTTCCGACACTGACGACACCGGCCAATCTGTGAATGCAAACACCCTCGCCGTGTCGATGGTGAGCAGCTCCAACCCAGATGTGATCGAGTTCAACCTTAACGGCTACGTACTTGGCTTCGAGACTTTGGATGACGATGTCAACGGCCAGTCGATTGTTACCCTTCGTGCGAGCGATGGTGAACAAATCTCAGAACAGACCATGATGGTTCAAATCAACCCTGAGAACGATGCGCCTCGTGTCGATATGGAGGGACTTGAATCTATCAAACTCAAGCGAAACGAAGAGATGGTTGTAGACTTAGTGTCTCGAATCACGGACATTGACAATCCTGCTTCTGAAGCCTTTGTCACGGTGACACCATCCGAAGATGGGGCCGCCCGGTACAACTTGCTCAGCGGTCTGCTTACGATTCAGTTCGAAAAAGTTGGTTTGCAAACTGTTTCGATTGAAGTCATGGACAAATATGACACCAACACTTACACCATGAACATCGAAATCTACGATGCGCTTCCTCTTGAAATTGCCCTGGTTGACGATGGAACTGGTCACATCTTTGCGGATTTGTCAAACGCTTACATTGGGCAAACTCCGATCATCACTATGACCCTGACTGACAACGCTCCGGTGTTCACCTACCTGTATGCGACCTGGAACGTCTGCAACTCGCTCACTGGTACCTGTGATGGTTTGCTCGGTTTTGAGATGGATGTGACCCAATCCAACACAGGTTGGACCAATGAACTCGATATGCCGTCACTGGTCTTCGAAGGTCAATCTGCCCGTGCAGATGGAGCACGAGACCGTGATTACTACGAAGTTGAATTGATGGGTACCGCTGACGATGGTGAGGATTACAAGACCCTTTCAAAGGTCAAGTGGGACATCACTGAAAACGCACCAACGCCAGGAGAGATGACGGATGATGCGCTATCGAATCACATCGTGAACCTCCTGGCTACCAAAGCATCTCTCGAAGGTGCAATTTCTGAATCAAATGGAGACACAACCGAACTCGAGGCAGACCTTGTTGAGGTTAAAGCAGATCTCGACCTTGCTTGTGAAGATCCACGGGCACAATGCCCGACCGACGGTAACTCGGGTGCATCTGTGACTGAAACAGGGGAAACCCTCCCAGTCCAAACAATCGCACTTGTCGTCATCGGCGTGGTCATTGCGGCCCTTCTCATTGGTCTTATGATGACCCGTGGTGGTAGCAAGCAGGAAGATGTGGCATGGAATGCAGGCACCGTACCCGCTAACGATATGGTCGCTAACTCGATGTACGGCGGAGCTCAAGAACTGTTCCAAGCACCAGCACCGATCGTGCCTCAGGCACCATCAGCGGGACCACCATTGCCAGCAACAGGACTGCCTGCTGGATGGACAATGGAGCAATGGGTCTACTATGGGCAGCAATACCTCGACGACCAACGTTGAGTCGAATCACCCCATCATCTTCATACATGGTGGATTGTAAACCCATAAAGGGGAGTAGCGTGGAGGGCATACTGTGACCGAAGAGACTGACGACGTCGCTGCTCCTATCGAAGCGGCGGAAGAGCCTACTGTTGCTGTCGAAAATCCAGCCTTAGAGGTGGACGAAACTGAGGTGACCGTGTGGGCTCCCGAACCGTCAACAGACGCTGACGATGTTATGTCACTCAGTGTTGATGAGTGGATTCAATCGGTTAATTTTGACTCAACTGAAGACGTTCCAATTCCAGACCGCTTAGTGGACCAAGTCATCGGCCAAGAAGCGGGTTCAGTGGTGATCAAAAAAGCCGCAGAACAACGCCGCCACATGCTCATGATCGGCGATCCAGGCACTGGGAAATCCATGCTTGCTCGCTCAATGACTGATTTGCTACCTAAGGATGCGCTTGAAGACCTTCTCGTGTATCCAAACGAAGACGACGAGAATGAACCCCGCGTTCGTTCCGTTCCTGCAGGCCGCGGCGACCGAATCGTCAAATTGCAAAAGGAATCAATGCGCACTCAGCGGGAACGTTCTCAAAAAATGCTCTTGATTGCATTTGCAGCGGTCGGTTTCCTTATTCTCATCGCCACTCTTCAGTCAGGTGATATCATCACCCTGCTGTTTGGTGGTTTCTTGCTCATGTTTGGCTACATGTTCATCCGAGGACGATTGAGTTCTGGTGACGAGAGCCGAATCCCTAAGGTGCTCGTGAAGCATGAGAATTCATCCCCTCCACCGTTTGTGGACGCAACAGCGACCCTTTCGGGTTCCCTTCTCGGTGATGTTCGCCACGATCCATTCCAGTCAGGTGGAATGGAAACACCTGCGCACGACCGTGTCGAACCAGGTGCGATTCACCGTGCTCACAAAGGCGTCCTTTACATCGACGAGGTCAACCTTCTTCGTCTTGAGGAGCAACAAGCCTTGTTGACTGCAATGCAAGAGCGAGCCTTCCCCATCTCAGGACGCTCTGAACGCTCTTCGGGTGCACTAACGAAGACAGAACCTGTGCCATGCGACTTCATCCTAATCGCTGCTGGAAACCTCGATGCAATACAAGGGATGCACCCTGCGCTTCGAAGCCGTATCCGTGGCTATGGATACGAGGTTTACGTCAATTCAGAGATGCCTGACACCGCCCGGAACCGAAGGCGCTTGATTCGCTTCATTGCCCAAGAAGTCCGTCGGGACATGGGCACTTCCCGCGAAATACCTCATTTTGAAAAGAGTGCGGTCGCTATCATTCTCCGTGAAGCCCAGCGCAGAGCAGGTCGCCGAGGCAAACTTTCCCTGCGCCTGCGTGAACTCGGAGGATTGGTTCGGATTGCAGGGGATCTCGCTATGGAAGAGGGCGCACCTCTTACCACTGCAGCACACGTCCTTGGCGCCCGAAATATCGCTAAGCCGCTTGAACAACAGGTGGCAGACCGAATGATTGAGCGCCGTCAAGACTACGCAATGATCGTTAACTCCGGTGAGCGAATCGGGCGTGTGAACGGACTTGCAGTCCTCGGAGCAAATTCTGGCTTGTCGGATTTCAGCGGGATCATGTTGCCGGTCGAAGCACTTGTCACTCCGTCTCAAGGCGGTGGTGGAAAAATTCACGCTACAGGTGGTCTTTCTGACCTCGCAAAAGAAAGCGTCACAAACGTGAGTGCTGTGATCAAGAAATTGACTGGTAAGGACATCTCTGATTATGACATCCACATTCAATTCGTGGACACCCATGGTGTCGATGGCGACTCCGCTTCCATCACCATTGCAACAGCCATCATTTCTGCTCTAGAAAGCATCCCAATTCGTCAGGATTTGGCAATGACGGGTTCCCTTTCGGTTCGTGGTGAGGTTCTGCCAATTGGCGGCGTTACCGCTAAAATCGAAGCAGCAGCTCGCTCAGGCATCAAGACCGTGGTCATTCCACGTGCAAACATGCAAGACGTACTCTTGGATGAAAAGTACGAGGCTATGGTCGAGGTGGTCCCAGTTGATACACTTGATGAAGTCATGGAAATTGCACTCATCAAGCATGCAGAAAAGGCAGGATTGGTCGAACGGTTGGGTGCTGTCATCGATCGTCTGACTCCTCTTCCAAGCAAGGTTCAATCCGCTTGAACATGCTAGCAAGACGACGCCTCTTGACAGACATAGGCGTTGGGTACAAGAAGACCCCTTGATTCGGTGAACGCATGGACACGAAGGAAGATGCAGCACTTCCGGTTGTGGATGCCAGCAAGGGTGCCCTTTTGGTCCTCTTTTTGGTCACCGTTATCGACATGATTGGATTTGGAATCGTCATTCCTTTCCTGACCTATTTGGTTGAAGATCTCACGCCTGCAAGCCAAGAAGCCAGCATTGGCATTTGGGTGGGTGTCCTCATGACTTCTTACTCAGCAGCCCAATTCCTCTTTTCCCCTTTTTGGGGCTCGCTTTCAGACAGAATAGGGCGTCGGCCAGTCCTGATGGTGGGTCTGGTTGGCAACACCGTCTTTTTCACGATGTTTGGCCTTGCGAACACATTGCTAATCGCTCTTGCCGCTCGATTCTTAGCAGGTGTTTTCAACGGTAATCTTGCTGTAGCAAGGGCCTACATTGGTGATGTGAGCACTCCGCAACAATTGGCCACACGCATGGGACTCATTGGAGCAGCATTCGGCTTGGGGTTCACATTTGGGCCATTCATCGGCGGCGAACTTTCAGACCCTGCAAGCAGATGGGAGGTCTTTGCTGGGACCATCTTTGACGCCAACCCTTACCTTTTACCATGTGCAGTGGCCAGTTTATTGTCGATTCTTTCACTGCTCGTTGCGATTCGAAACCTTCCTGAGTCGCTGCCTCTTGAGCGACGAACAAAGAGTGAGCGCACTTCGTGGACCGGCGGCATGATTCAAACAATGAAGAACACCTCGTCCATGCTTCGCTCTGGAAGTGTCTCAGTCGTCATTTGGGTCTCAATGCTGTTCATCTTCGGGTTCACAATCATGCACGCCGTCTTCATTCTCTACACTCAAATGTCTCCAACTGACGGGGGTCTAGCGTTTAGCGAAGCAGACAACGGACGCGTTTTTGCTATGATTGGGGTTACGGGTATTCTCACTCAAGGATTCCTCATCGGACCCCTGTCCCGTCGCCTGGGTACACGTCGGCTCATTCCCATTGCCATTGCCATAACCGGGTTGGGACTCGTTTTGATTCCATACACTGAGTTCGAACATCGCTGGTTGCACATCTTGATCGTGGGTACGCTGATTTCGATTGGGAACGGTTTGTTCCAGCCCTCCTCCTCCTCGTTCCTGACCCGTATTGCAAAATCCGAAGGCTATGAGTTGGGTGTTGTGATGGGTGCTCAAGAATCAGTTGGTGCCTTTGCAAGAATCATTGGACCACTCACCGGAGGCTTTGTTTGGGTCTACACTGATGCAAGAGACTGGCCTTTAGATTACCACACTGCATTCCATTTGTGTGGTTTCTTGATGATCTTAGCAGGCATCATGTCCCTGCGCCTGCCACCCCTCCCCGAAGATGAAATGAATCAAAGTTCGGAACCATCGTTTGCAGAAGAGTGACCGACATCATCTTCAAATGGTAATATTGTCCCGTTGGGTCATGGAACAGGTGAACACAACTTGGGACTCTGGGCGTTTTAATCGTCGCGTTTCGACATTCGCTCACGTATTGATCATCATCAGCCTAGCAGTTGTCTGGTTGATTTTGCTCAAGGGTGTTCTTCAGCCTTTTTTCATCGCTCTAGGCATCTACTTTGTCTTGAAACCCGGCTCTGACTACCTTTCCACCAACGGTTTCCCTGTTATTTTGTCCTACCTCACCATGGTGCTTTTGACCATGCTGGTTGTCTCATCCGCCGCTTATTTTGCGTATTATCAAGCATCTGAGGTCATCTCCGATGAGGCGAAAATGGAGGATTACAACAATCTCCTCGAGGAGCGTTGGCACGACCTGAAAAGCACCCCACTCATCTCCATTGCGTTTGAAGATGAAGATGCAATGAACAATAGCCTTGTCGAAGACCTCGCCTCTTGGGGTGTGATGGAAAATGATGAGCAACTTTCTGATGTTGCCGTGGGCATGTTAGCGGGTGTAGGCTCTCTTCTTGCAACCAGCGTTACCGTGATGTTTTTCCTAATTTTCATCATCTTCGAAGCCAGTTTGTTGCCCGGGCGAATTGAACGCGCTTGGCCAGGTGGAGCCAGCCAAAAGGTACAAATTGTCCGCACCAAGATTGAAGCGAGCGTCAACACCTACATCATTGTCAAAACAGGTGTTGGTTTAGGAACAGCGGTCTGTGCTGGGCTCGTTATGCTTGTTTTTGGCATCGATTTGTGGTTCACTTGGGCTCTTCTCACCTTTTTGTTGAACTATGTGCCCTACATTGGTTCGCTTATCGCAACCCTGCCTCCAATCATCCTTGGTTTGATTCTCCTCGAACCAATGTCGCTTCTTCTGCTGATCCTCTTGCTGCTCACCAACCAACAACTGTGGGGTCAAATCATCGAAACTCGCTGGGCTGGTCGAGCCCTTGACTTGTCACCTGTGGTTCTGCTTCTTGTGACTGCGATTTCCTTTGCTGGATGGGGTATTCTTGGGATGATCTTGGCAGTACCATTTGCAGTCATCGTCAAGATTGTTCTTGAGAACATAGAGGCGACTCGCCCAATCTCAATCCTTCTGTCAGAACGAGCACCTTCGATTGATGAGGCTTGGGAAGAAGCCATGAAGGACGGACGGCTATCGTCCTTTGAGGCTCAATCTTTGAGCCAATTGCAAGAAGTGCTTGGCTACTCAGACCGGGAGATTCGTTTGATTTCCGGCCGCATTGCCATTCAACGGGTGTTGCGAAGAAACCGGATTACCGACGATCAATTGGATTTAATTTCCGAAGTTGCAGACGCTCTCCAGAACCATCAAGATCTCGCTGCTGAAGTAACTTCGATGTTGCATGAAGGAAAACTAAACAAGGAAACGAAACCATTGCTCCAACGAATGTTGGTTGCTATTGAAGAGGAAGAGTAATCACAGAACTTCAGTTAGAATTTTTTCCAACTCGGTGTTGATCATCAAGATCAGGGTTCCAAATTCCGGCGGAATGTTCGGGTCCTCATACAATTCTTCTAACTTGGATTGGGCCATAGCGATGCGAACATCGAGTTTCTTAGCCTTGTTGAGCAACCAATTTTCACAGGCTTCCTTGGCTTGACGGCGAATGTTTCTTGGGACTTTTGGGTCATCAATTTGGTTGATGACTGTGGCTACTTGTTGAAGACGAGTTTCGATGTCCATAATCACAGCCCCTTTGGTCGCTACCTGTTGCTGTGTGTAGGCCGTCTTTAAGTTGATTGCCGGCCCCCGCACACCATGGACATCAGCGAAAACGACATCCTAGGGTGGTCGAGAATCTTCGCATTGACCCTCGGAATGGGTTGGGCTGCATGGATGGACCACAAGGAACGGAAAGTGGCAAACGAGCATTGGATGGTTTGGATTAAGCCAGCGCTGTTTTTGTGGGCCCTCGACCTCATGGCCCAAGGTGCCGATTGGACCATCTACCTCACCGCCTCAGCGACCGTGGCATACGCAAGCGGGGCTGTCATCGGTCGTCCTTCAATCAGTGATGTACGTGAAGGTTCGAGAATTGACCTGATTGTGTTTGTTTGGTACGCTCTGAGCGCTGTTGGCTTGTTAATGGGTGCTTTTGAATATCAATCCACAAATCCACTGGATGTGATGCTCGGTGATGCGGACCGACTTGGTTCACTTTGGTGGCAAACCCTCTCGGTTCTGTTTGTCATCCTCATCATCGATGCTGCGTGGCGATTCAGACTGCTCCACGGCGGAGCTGATGCAAAGGCGCTGATGTGGGTTGCTATATTGATCCCTAACTGGTCGACAGTTCCTCTTTCCCTTAACGACGCAACATCCGTCGCGTTAGTGGCTTTGCCACCGAGTCTTGCGTTGCTCATGTGGGGTGGATTGAGCTTCCTCGTCATTCCTTTCATTCTGTTCTTCCGGAACATTGCGGCAGGAAACATCAGCCGTCTTGGTGATCTTCGTCTTGCTTGGCACGCATCGAAGATAAATTTAGATCAGGTTCTCCAACGGCATGTTTGGTTGCTGACCACCCTCATCGAATTGCCGGACGGGACCACAGGCACTCATCACAGAACACGGGCACCACGAACGACACCTTCCCGTGCAGCATTGGAAAGCTCAGTTCAAGCCCTCGCCGAGGCTGGAGTCGATGAAGTGTGGGTCAGTTCGAAATTACCCTTGCTGGTGTTCCTATTGCCCGCAATTTTGCCATTGGTTCTCCTCGGAGACCCGATGGTGTTGGTTATGCCGCTGCTCGGCTTGTAAGCCAAGGATACGATTGTTGAGATGCTAACATCATGCGCCCTTGCGCTCGATGTTCTTAGCACGGAGTCCCTTGTAACCGCACTTGCGGCAACGTGCGGCACGCACTGCATTACGGGCGTTGCACTTCATGCAAATCTTGCGGTGGAGCAAGCGGGCCTCTGCTTCAGGGAATCGTGCCATGGCAAAGCGACCAACTCCCCCTATTTAATCACAACCGAGGCTTCGAATACAGGACAGTACGGCCTTTTCTTGTTCGGACCTTTATCGGACGTCGGGGCGAAGTAGTGTTGAAATGCTTCGGGGAACAGGCAAAGGCATGCGTGTCTTGCGCCTTCCAGGTATTCATCACGATTCCAATGTCGTGGTCGTGTCTGGTTCGGCTGGCGCCCTGTTGATCGACGCTGGCACATCGTGGTATCAAGCGCTTCAGGTTGAGCGAATCAAAGGTGTGCTTGATGATGGTCTAACACTCGACCGTATTGTATTGACAAGCAAACGTTTCCCGTGCTCAGGAGGGTCGAAGCACATTTCAGAGGCTTTCGATGATTGCCCTGTCCACATTCATCCAGAAGGCCAAGCCGCTTTGGAAACCGGTGATTTCTTTTCGACTTGGGCCAATCGTTACGACTCTGACATGCCAGCAATCGCTGCAACAGCGTGCATGGATGGTGAGGTTTTTGCCTTGGGTGATGGCCAAGTGGAGTCGGTTCAACTTCCTGGTTGCTCTCCAGATGGTCTTGGGTATTGGATTGAAGATCAAGGCATGATGGTTGTCGGTTGTCTCCTGCCCCGAGCGGACCGTCCTGCCCGATGGGATCTTCCTGGTGGGTGTTTACCAGATTTGATTGAGAGTCTAGAGAGGGTGAAAGCCAAGCGACCTAAAGCCATAGTCCCATTCCAAGGGCCAGCCATACGGGGCCAGAAACGCGTCAATATTGTGCTTGACCAACATTTGGAATTTTTGCGCTCATGTGAACTTCGAGATGGGGCACCGCCAATCTCTTGGGGCCGACCAGCACCTACAGCGCTGTGGTACACCTCAAACCCACCATGGCCATTGGAAGAAAAGGAATCTGTCTAAGCCACAATCGGTAGGTCAAGCATCAGTGGCTGAGGTAGTTCAGAGCGTTCTTGTTCATTTCCCATGATTTTAGCTCGTCTGTTTGCCCGTTGTCTTGCTTTTTCATGAAATGGTTTCTTCCCGTCAATGGAATCAGTTTGGCTGCCATCCATGCTGTATGTGGCACGGGTCCAACCGCTTTGGATCTGGATGATGTGTTCTTCAAGACGCATGCTCGTGATGGGTCCACCATGTGTGAACAAGTGCACTCGTCTGCCCGGTACATGCCCCCCAACCATCCATACCTGGCCAGATTGAGTTGCGACCAAAAACGATGATTCACTTGAAGAAACGGTGCACATTGAGCGCACAACGCCACCCTCCACAGAGAATTTGTCAATGACATCCATGCTCGGAATAGAGATCAGTGTGACGCCACCGTTGGCGTCACCAATGACGGCGGTTTCTATGCTCATGGATGGCCCACGGAGGACCACCATGACGGTTGCGATGGCATCAAGTTTGGTTCTTTTATTGATTCCAACGTGAGGTCTCCACTGAATGAGGCCATCGTCCATGGCCACGAGGCACCCCACCGGTGTGACTAGACTTCGGACTACTACTCGGTTGTTCATACAACAGAAAGCAGAGCCGGGGGTACTCATTCATTTTCCAGACCCGTAGGTCGAAAACTGAAAGTGAACGTCAGTAGGTGTCTTCGGCTTTGCTGTCCTTTTTCCACTTGCGGTAGCAGGATTTACAGACGCGCACTCGTCCTTTTCGTTGCGTGTAGCCTCCGTCGCCCCACACATCGATCGCATTGTCGATTGAGAGAGAACGGCCACCGAAGCTCTTGTCAGCATAGTTGTCGCAAGAGTTGATCCCACAGGGGATCTCGCCTTCTTTCTTTGACTTCTTTGGTTTCTTGTCAACGTTTTCGCCGGCATCGGCCTTGTGCTTTCGTGCCTTTGCTTTGAAGCCCATGAGTCAAAGCACAAGGCCCCGATTCATCAAGGTTACCACGCATTGAAGCGTTCACTGCTCGGAAACATAGCCGAGTTGACTCAGCAAACCATCGATCAGTCGAAGCAGTCCCCGTAGGGTCACTTCTGACACGTTGGCGACTCCGCAGACTTCAGATTGTGTTCGGGGAGAACCCGATTCACTGGATGCTTTGTAAATCAGTGCTGCTGCGACACCCATCGGCTTCTTGCCTTGCCAGATGTCCTCGTGCGGTTGAATGGCAGACCACAGGTGGCCCACTTGGATGTGGGTGTTTGGTGGTAATAGGAGATCTGAGATGAACTTGTCAAAGTACTGATCTGGGGATGATATCTTGTGGAGGTTCAGCCTACGGGACACTTGGCGAATCAAGCGAGAAAGTTCCTTTTCTGTCACATCGAAAGCCCGAGATATGTCTGGGATTTGACGCGGGAGGTTTTCTTGACGAGCCACGAGGTACGTGCATGCTGCAGTCACACCTGCGATGGACCGTCCTGTGACGAACCCTTCACCAGACAAGCGTCGGTACAATCGAGCTGCCTCTTCTTGGAGTGGCTTTGGTAGACCTGAGTTGTCTCGTATGAATTGGTTGGCGCGGACGAGGTTGCGCTCTCTGCTCTTTCGAGTTTTGGAACGCTCATCGATGACTCGACGGCGTCGCCACTCTCTGCGTGCTTGGGATGAGATTCCGTGGCGTCCTGCTGATCCAGTGTTCAGGTCGCGAACATCGATGGTGGTGTTCAGGCCCTTATCGGCCAGAGTATAGGTGAGCGGTTGGCCAACCCGTGAGCGGTCTTGGCTTCTGTCTCTGTTGGTCCACTCTGCGCCAGGGTCAATGACGTTCTCTTCAACGACAAGACCACATGAGTTGCAGGTGATCTCGCCTCGGCTGTCGTCAAGTTGCCAGTCCACGACGCCGCATTCTTCGCATGGTCGTGTGTGACCCTCCAGCGTTCGTCGGACGGATTGGCTGTTTTCTCTCGAGTCACGTGTGACTGGGGAGCTTGTGTTTAGGTTGCTGGTTTGGGTTTTTGTGTTTTGCTTCATCTTCTCAACTCCTTGTTCAGTAGTTGAGAACCTTTCTATTTAAAACCCTGTGTGGGGGTGCTGATCGGTGAACGATATACTCCTCGTAGGATAGACGGTCTGTTTAGGGTTCTCTGTTGGTAACCTAAGAGCATCTCGAACTGGATATAAACTGTTGTTTGGGGATTTCATGGGGAAGGCATGGTCAAACCATCCCAAAGCAAGAGTTCAAAGACGGTACGCGGTACCAAGCAAGCAGGGAGAAGACCATGCCAGCAACCGTCGTTCTTGGAGCACAATGGGGAGATGAAGGAAAAGGAAAACTAGTGGACAGGATTGCTGAACAGGCCACATGGGTTGTTCGTTTCCAAGGCGGTAACAACGCCGGACACACAGTGGTTCTCGGAGAACAAGTCCTCAAGTTCCATTTGCTCCCATCGGGCATCACCCGCAAGGAATGCAACTTAGTTCTCGGTGACGGCATGGTGATTGATCCATGGGTTCTCGACACCGAGTTAAACGGCTGGAAGGACAGCACGGGGGAGGACCCCAGAGGCGACCGTTTGTTCATCAGCGAACGGGCTCACGTGATTCTCCCATACCATTGCATTCTGGACGGCCAGGATAAGAAAATCGGTACAACCGGACGAGGTATAGGCCCGACCTATGCAGATAAAATAAACAGAATTGGATTGCGGTTTGGCGACCTTGCTGAAGTGAGCGGTGATGACGAATGGATTCACTCGACGGCGAATAGAATGAACGCCAGCCTTACTGCTGCAGGATGCAAGGACCGAATCAAGGAAGCAGACCTCAAATCTGATGTGGCCTGGATTCTCAAATCCTATGCTGGCTGCATTGCCAACACCGGTTTGATGCTCGATAACGCTCTCAAACTGGATGAACACGTCATCCTCGAGGGTGCTCAAGGATGCTTGCTTGATATCGATCAGGGCACTTTCCCCTACGTCACATCATCAGTGACTTCTCGCGGCAATGCAGGCCACGGTGCGGGCATTCATCCGGGCCATGTAGAAGACGTGATTGGCATCACGAAAGCCTACATCACGCGGGTAGGTCACGGGGCAATGCCAACTGAATTGGAAGATGAAGTCGGAGACCACTTAGGCACCATCGGTCATGAATTTGGTACCACCACCGGACGCAAGCGACGGTGTGGTTGGTTCGATGCTGTTGTCATGCGTCATGCACAGCGAGTGAATGGATTCACAGGGCTCGCCTTGACGAAATTGGATGTGCTTGGTGGTCTTGAAGAGTTGAACATCTGTGTGGCATACGAATTGGATGGAAAGGAAATCCTCGAAATGCCAGCAAGTGCCACCGCACTCGCCCGATGCAATCCGATTTACATCACCATGCCAGGATTCCCTGGTCATTCACTCGAAGAATGGCTCGCTATTGCAAAGAAGGCAAACACCGAAGGTGCGGGGTACGCAGCATTACCAACTGCCGCTCAATTGTACATCAAGAAGATCGAAGCGCTTGTCGGTGTTCCTTGCACCAGCGTTGGGGTTGGACCCGACCGTGATGCAACGATTGACTGCGTTGATGCGTGAAGGCTTTCATCCCATATTGAGGTGAAGACTCAAAAAGGATTGGCCCAACCGCAGGGTTACAGGGGCGTTTAGCTCAGTTGGAAGAGTGCTTGGTTTGCAACCAAGATGTCGTGGGTTCAAATCCCACAACGTCCACCACCCT
>CALKDX010000025.1 GCA_938084455.1 Candidatus Poseidoniaceae archaeon | reverse complement strand
ATGAAGTTCGCCATCATGTCGCCTCTGTTTGGCGTACCAATGATGAGCCATGCGTTGTCGTTGTCAATCAACATGCCTTGTGCACCGATGTCAAACCAAATCCATCGGTTGTCGGTCATGTCAGTTTCAACAAAGCTGGAAACCGGTGTGGCATCGTAATCAACACCTGCTTGCATACCGGCCGCGCCCCATGAAACGCCCGATGAGGCATTGTTCCACGAAGAAGCGGATTGACTCCATTGGGCGTTCGTGATGCGGTGGACATTGAAGGTCATGGCGTTAGCACCACCAGCAGCAATCCAGGAATCAATGTAAAGTCCAAGGCTTGCAGAGTGGATGCTTGCATGAGCAGGCAATGGCACTTGGCTGTTGTCCAGTGCGAAGGTCATGTAGGCTTTCTGACCACTGTTTTGACCGAAGTATGTACCCACTTCAATGATGTCAGAATCACCGAAGTTTGAGTCACCATCTGCTTCGCTCAAGTGAGTTTCGCGGATGTTGGTGTGACCAAATTGAGTCACCTCACTTCCTGTTTGGAACGAGTATGTGTAAGTCATATCGCCGTTATCTGTGTGAGCCGGATCTCCGATAGCGAACGACCAACGAGAGGAGGAGGGGCCTGGAATCGATTGATTGACACCTTGGACCCACCACTGGAAGACTTCGCCTGTATCAAGGCTGGTAGGGAAGCGGAAACTTGTACCGGTGATTGCTGTACCTTCCCACGAACGGAATTTGTACACTCCAGATTGATTGGCAATGGTCACAATGTATCCTGTCGCACCGGTTGATGGCGCCCAAGTGAGCACAGGGGAAGCATCTGGCTCAAGCACAACACCACTGGTGTTGTAGAGGACCTTTCCATCGGTTGGATAGGTGAGGCTTGGTTGGCTTGGGGGTTGAATTCCATCGACGTTATCGATGTACTCCACGACCAAGCGCGGCCTTAGGCTCTCGTTGTGATAATCCGAAGAGTAAAATTGGTGGTTGGTGAATGGGGTCCCAACCACTTCGAGCATGACCGTCATGGTCATGTTGCCATTGGCCACATTTGTTTGTGCCAAACTCGTCAAATCCCACTCAATCCATCCGGTTGAAGGGCTTAATGTGAGGGTTGATCTGGTGATTTCACTTGGCGAGCAGGTCGGGGTGTTGTTCCATGTTACGCTGCTTTCAACGAAGGAATCACAGGCGTGGGCTGAAACGGTGGTTGCTGATGTGCCGACGACGTTATGTCGGTACAAACCAAGCAGCATTGAAGTCGGTGTCATAGCGGCTGGCCACGGCATGGCGCTGAGATCGTACTCGAACATGATGCTGCTTTGACCAGATCCAGAACTTGATGTTCCGAGGTTGATGGTCTGAGCTGAACCGATATTGGTGGAGATCGACGAAGAGATTTCAGCATCCGGAACGCTTGGCAGAAGACCAGTTTCCTCAAAGATTGAACCACGGTAGAGTCCGAGGGATTGATTGCCATCACCATCGTCATAACCTTGATTTTCAGGAATACGGAATTTTTGGACTGAAGACCATTGGCCAATCCGTCCATCCTGGTCTGCTCGAACGCGCCAATGATTCCAGAAGTCACCCTTGGTCATGTTCGTGTCCCCCATTGTGAGGTTGGTTGGGTCCCAAGTAGTGTCAGGCCAGACGCCGTCTGCTGCCGATGCTGAATCGAAGCATTCGAGATCTTCAATCATCCGTGGCTCGCTGGCACCACACAGAACCCATTGAGTTTGGTTGGTTTCCGAGGAGGTCCAATTCGCATAGACTTCATCCGCACCGCTTGGGCGGGTTGCAGAGAGATTCCACAAGGTCGAACCATCTGCAGGCAACATGTTCGTTGGGGCAGAAGGAACCCATGCTGGTGAAGTACCATAGGTAAACGAAAGAAGGGGTCGGTCGGCTTGGACCGTGTTTTCGCTGCTTGAAATGTAGTAGACTCCATCAACGGTGCCGTCAACTTCTTCTGCCTGAATCAGAATGTTCAGACTTTCTTGGCCACGGAGGATGGCGTGTTGGAGCATTGCTGTGACGTTGATGTCATAGACGCTTGTACCGTTCATCCAGAACCCTTCGGTTTCTGGGATGTGTGAATCTGCAGAGTGGTATGCACCGGTACCAACCCATGAGGTGGTGTTGTTTCCTGGGTATGCCCAAGAAGAGGCTTCATCCCACGAGGTGATCATTTCTGACACTGTGACAAACACTTCTCCACTGCCAGCAACTGCCGAGAGTTGCAGGGAGGCATTTTCGATTTCATAGACCGCTGGCATTGGCAGGGTGCTGAAATCAATCGACAAAAGGGTCGAAGAGCGAAGGGTGCTGCTTGTTGGGCTTTGCCCGACAGCCAAATAGCCGCTTGCACCGTTGTTTGCTTGGGTGTTTCCGCTATCGAGTGCCGTGTCAAGGGTGAGGGTTGGATAGCCTAGGTCGGCCACCATACTTCCGTCCTGAAGGTCAATCCATGCGTGGTTTGCATCAACTTCGCCGGACACAACGCTTGGGATGTAGAAGATGGTTGAGTTGCTTTGAGGTCCAATCATACCCGAGTCAATCGGCTGAACGGTCCAGCGAACGGTCTGGAGGTTCTGGATTTCGGTCGGCGGAGTGAAGGTCAAGTTGGTCAAATCAAATGCGTTTGGATTCACTCGAGAGTCGTAGACTGTGCGCCCTGCCATGTCGTCATCTGCATCTGCGAACAGCATGACTCGCCATGCAGCAGGAGCCGGAGCACTGGTTGGCAGAGTCCATGAAAACAGAGGAGCGTACTCAGGCAGCACTGCGTGGCTTGTTGCGTTCCAGAGAATGGATGCGTTGGTAGGTCCCGAATTCGTCGCAGTTGTGCTTGGGACTGCTGCCGTTCCGTTGGTCCAAGTCAAATTAAGCCAAGGCCGGTTCGAAGATGTGCCTTCGGTGCTGGTGAAGGTGATCACATTTGCTCCTGAATTCCAAGAGGTGATGTCATTGGATGCGTACACCATGAGTGAAAGGGAGGAGGAACCAGCGTCAAGGGCGGCTTGCACTGCTTCTGTGACATCCCATGTCATCCATGCAGCACTGACCGATGTCTGCAGGTCGACATAAGGTCCGGCATCAACGCCAATGTCTCGGCCGCCGAGGGCTGACCAGTTGTTGGTGCCATCATAAGTCGTATCGTTCGCATCGCCATTCCAGTTCTGAAGCACAGGTCGCACAGCAAGCGGTTCCCCTGTTGAAGATCCAAATTCGGAAAACAAGTTCAGACCCGCATCGGTTACACGGGCGTTGGTGGGTTGTGGCACTGCATTCAATGGAATTCGAATGAGGGATACGGCTTGTCGGTCGTATCCAATCGCACCCACTTTCATCTGGGTTTCATCGTCATGAGTTGAACTGGAACCTGCTCCCGCTTCGTAGACATAGGTGTCTTCGAAATTAGGAAGGTTGAGCGCAGGCATTGCTTCACGGTGGTGCAACTCGACTGCAGCGCAGGAGCCGTCTTGGCAAGTTTGCCAGGTGGTGAGGTCCGGCAACAAGAAGTGGAAACTGTTGGACCAATTCCCGATTTGGTTGGTTGCGGAGATTGCACGAACTCGCCAATGCCATGTTGTGCCCTCGTCGAGTCCTGTTGCAGGCGTGTAGGTGTTGTTTGCAAGGTCGAATCCTGCATCGTTCCACGAGGTGAACACTTGAAGATCGGATGAATCGAAGGTTGAGGTGGTGTCCAGTTGTACCGCGTAACCACCGACGCTGAGGTTGCTGTTGAAGTTCCATTCGAGGGTCGGTTGATCGAGCGGCGTCAAATCCACACCGGAGCCAATCGACCATGAACCGTTCAGTGGCGCCATAGGCGACGGGTCGTTTGGTACAGCGTTCGAACCCGGCACATAGACGAATGTAAGTTCGGGTCGAGTGGAGACTGCTCCACTTCCGGGGTACAATTGAACGTCTCGTGTTTGACCTGATCCAACCCCTAAAATCCCCAACATGAAATTCACGCTGCGGTTCTCCCTCATGGCGTTTTGAACACCCAAGGTGACGTTCCATTCGACCGTCGAGCCCGAACTGAATGTGGTGCCGAGGCTTACAGAATCAAGCAAAGAGCCTCGCTCCGTTCCTTTTGCTCCTGCCATACCCCAGTTGTTGACACCGTCGTATGTGGTCCAAGTGGCTCCGTCTGCAGTCCAGTTGTTCTGGGTGTTTTCCCAAACGGCAAGGGTTGGTGCGTTGAAGGGGTTGCTCCCCAAAGTGAACTCGAGGTTGGCCGATTCAACGGCATATCCTGCAGGCAGAAGGTTGGATTGCAAATCGCAACTCATGAGCGCCATTGTTTCGAAAGGATAGGTGTTGTATGACACAAGAAGTTTG
>CALKDX010000024.1 GCA_938084455.1 Candidatus Poseidoniaceae archaeon | reverse complement strand
TTCGAAAGAGAGTTTGTCGTTTTGGTCGCCCACCCAAGTGCCACCCATACGGCCTTCCCAGCCCACGAGCGTGATGTTTGACTCGGTTCGATTGAGCGAGCCTTGCAACAAGGTGGAAAAGGCATTGAGTGCATGAGTCATACGGGGTCCTGCTCGGTCTTCAGCCCCCGCTGCCCGTGCTTCTAAAGCACGCCCGTCGCTTCCTTTGAATCCCAATTTCCCGCCGAGTCCGGCGTCAGGATTGACAACCACCCCGATGCGCATGGTGAGTCGTGAGTGTTCTCCTTCAAGAATGCCTGTGCGAATGGTTGTCCAACGATGTTCTCAAGAACACCTTTGATGCCCGAAGCGCATGGACCATCTCCAGCGACGAAAAACGGCTATTTTGACGATGGTCATTTCCACGACAACCTGGATTTTACTTGGCTATGGGACATGGTTGATGAATGGATGTCGTGCATGGCTCCCATACATTTCGGATTTTGATTTGTATCAACCTGGAGACACAATTTTCACCGCTGGAACCTTTGTGAGCGGATTTCTCGTGTTCTGGATTGTCATGGAATTACATTCCATGAACACTCAACGCATCAACGATGGTGAGCACGGCTCTTTGTGGCATGGATTGAACCATTTGGCGGTTTTTCCAGGCCTCATCGGCGCGTTTTCATGCATCCGGATTGGAACTGTCCCTTGGGATACCGACGGTCCAATGCACGGGCATTATGCTATGGATATTTTCTACAACGGCGTGTATTGGTGTTTGCTTGTGACGCTTGTTTCGATGCGTATTTGGTGGACCTCTCCAACATTCAAACGAATTCTTTGGTTAAGGCTAGGGGCTGCAGTTAGCGCCGCAGTCGGGCTTTACAAAATGATCACAACCCAGATTGGTGTCTGGGGCGATGATTTTGATTGGGACGCTTACAATGCTTCAGCTTCAAACATGCTTGAGTTCTGCACAGAGGCTTTGGAGCCAGCCATCAACACCGGTGCTGCTTGGGAGTATGTCTTGGTTGCGGGTATTCTCGGAACCATTCTTTCCTTCCTTCCCGAAGTTACCTTTGAAGGCGAAGAAGAGGAATGAATGAGGCCTAATACCCCAGCATTGATGTGCTCAGCCGGACTTGTCCCCACCATGAGCAAGACACCGAAGCGAGCGCCGACGCTGGAAGAGGCCTTGAAAAAGGGGTTTTCCGAATTGAAAGTTGGAGAGGCGAACCTTCAACCGGCACCAGAAGAAAATGCCCCATCAGTTGAGCCACAACCCCCAGAACCTGCACAACCAATCCTCTACAATCAAAAATTCGAAGCCGTGGAAGATCGGCAAGAATTTGTAGTGGCCAACCCAACAAATCAAGCCAAACCAGAAGAAGAGGCGAACGAGGTAAAAACGCTGGTCTCGAAGGATGTCGTAAGCACAATTGGTGATGAATTCGACGTGGAATGGTAAGAGTGATACAGGTCCTTATCAATCAAATCCACCTCCAAGAGACATGAAGGTCTCCCGCCAAGTGCTACGAATGTTCATTTTCATCTTTGGAACCTTAGTTTTGGTCTCCTATGCTTACGGTGTTTCACATGCTTCAGACACAGCCGCCCTCTGGGGAGGTATTCCTTGGTCTCAGGCCCAATTCATCGTGCCTTTCATGTTCTTGGCCGCCTTTGGTTTCCTGATGTATTGGTGGATCATTCTGTATCAAAGGGACGCTCATGTAATCGCCGATTTACGCTGGCCTTGGGGTTCATCCGACGGCCATGGTGGAGGGCGGCTTTTGCTCGCTTTCGCCCTGCTCGTCATTCCGAGTTCGCTTTGGCTTGAGGCTACAATTTACCACATTGACAACGATTACACCTGGACTGCAATCCTGGTTGTTGGGGTCTTACTGCTTGCTTGTATTGGGAACATCATGATGGGTCTGCTTGCGTATTCAGCATATCAAGACGATGTCCCCGGTGGTGGCGCTATGCTCCTCGGTTCTATTTTGCTCGGCATTCAATGCATTTTGTTTGATGGAATTTATTGGAATCTAAAATTCCCATGGTAACGCCTCTTCTCCCATGGTGCGAGGAAAGGCCATTTTGCACCCTGAAGAGTGGTGGTTTGATGAGGGAGAAGCAACCCCGTAGGGGTTGAGGAGTAATCGCTATGGCACTCATCAACGTCACTTTGCCAGATGGAACGGTCAATGAGTATGCATCAGGAATCACCTGTGCAGAAGTCATCACAGATGCGCTTGGTCGGAAGCATGGCTGCTTAGCAGCGGTTGTCGATGGCGTGGAACGCGACATGTCGTCTGCGCTTGACCAAGATTGCTCCGTAGAAGGAATCCTTTCTGAATCGGATGCAGGGATTCACATCCTTAGGCACAGCGCAGCACATCTCTTAGCCCAAGCAGTGATGGCCATCTATCCGGATGCCAAACCAACGATTGGCCCTGCAATTGACCGAGGTTTCTACTACGATTTTGCAATGGAGGCCATTACTGAATCAGATTTGAAACCAATTCAGAAAAAAATGCAGGAATTGGCTCGAAAGAACTTCACGGTCGAACGCGTTGAACTCTCGGATGATGAACTGCAAGACCATTTTGCAGACAATCCCTACAAGTTGGAAATCATCAACGACAAGATCGAAGACGGGGGAGGCTCCACCATTTACAAACAAGATGACTGGTATGATTTGTGCCTTGGACCTCACGTTCCAAACACCTCCCGTTTGATGCATGTCAAACTCACCAGTGTTTCTTCTGCCTACTGGCGAGGCGACCAAGATCGAGAACAATTGGTGCGAATCTATGGAATCGTTGAACCTTCAAAGGAAGCTCTCAGAGCCACTTTGACGCGCCTCGAAGAAGCCAAAAAGAGGGACCATCGTAAACTTGGAAAGGATTTGCAGTTGTTCCATATTGATGAAGAGGTGGGCCAAGGTCTCATCTTGTGGACGCCAAGAGGGGCCATTATCCGTCAAGAACTGCAGGACTTCATTTCCTTCCATCTCCGCCGCCAGGGCTATTCACAGGTGTTCACGCCTCATGTTGGTAAGTTGGATTTGTACCGGACATCTGGGCATTTTCCTTACTACCAAGATTCTCAATACCCTCCGCTTGTCGAACGGGAACTGATGAAAAAACTGGCCGATGAGGGCTGCACCTGTGGCGAGTTGTCGAACCTGATGAAAACTGGCGATATTGACGGTTACATGCTCAAACCAATGAATTGCCCGCATCACGTGAAAATTTACGCCTCTCAGCAACGTTCTTACAGGGACTTGCCCCTCAGACTCGCCGAATTTGGGACCGTCTACCGTTGGGAGCAGTCCGGGGAGATTTCAGGATTAACTCGCGTTCGAGGTTTCACTCAAGACGATGCACATCTGTTTGTGACAGAAGACCAAATTGCCCAAGAAGTGCTCGGATGCATCGAATTGGTTCAGATCATCTTCGAGAAGCTCGGCATGACGGATTATCGGGTTCGTGTTGGCCTACGAGATTCAGATTCAGACAAGTATGTCGGAGAATCCGAGCGTTGGGATAAGGCTGAGGAAGCCTGCCGAGCAGCCGCACAATCTCTTGGCGTTCATTGGTCCGAAGAAGAGGGCGAAGCAGCCTTTTATGGCCCAAAAATTGACTTCGTGGTCAAGGATGTGATTGGACGTGAGTGGCAACTTGGAACCGTCCAAGTGGACTACAACCTCCCAGAACGTTTCGGTTTGGAATACAAAGGCAGCGATGGAGAAATTCACCGCCCAGTAATGATTCATCGGGCCCCCTTCGGTTCAATGGAGCGATTCTGTGGCGTGCTAATCGAGCATTTTGCAGGAAAATTCCCAACCTGGCTCACCCCAACACAGGTGCACATCATCACGATTTCGGAGAAGCACAAGGCCTACGCCCAAGAAGTTGCAACAGCCCTGAGGGAACACGAAATTCGAGTTCAAGTTGATGATGGCGATGACACCGTTGGAAAGAAAATCCGCAACCATCGCAAACTCCAACCTGCATACATGGTGATTGTCGGTGATGGTGAAGCCGAGGGCCGAACCGTCAGTCTACGTGCTCGAAACGGTGACCAAATCAGCGGTATGGCACTTGACGAATTTGTGACTGCATTGTTGAATGAAATCGAGGCGAAAGTAGCCCAACCGTCCATTGTCGTGGTGGAAGAAGAAGATTGACTGGAGAGATCGTTATGACAGCACCACCGATTGTTGAGGGATTCTCCCTTGCCGCCGTGGTGCCTATGCTGTTAGCTGCGGGAACGGCGTGGTTCTTTTGGACAAAGGTTGTTCCTCGTCAATTACAAGGCCTACAGGTGGCCTTTGAAACTGGTGAACTGCGGTATGAAGTGCACCAAGTTACCCGCAGTGTCGATGAAGCAAGAACATTGCTTCAATCACCAGGCATGCGTTTTGGTGTGACCACCTATCTGTTTGCCTTGGTTGGAGTGTTGATTCTTCTCTTCGAATTTTTAATGACCCAGTATGGCTTTTCTGAAGGGTACCATGCACCGTCTGTTGCGATTGGTTTGATGTTCATCGCCTTACCAGCATTTGTCTCAAGCGGTTCATCGTTGGGCGCACAAGTGATCAAACCCATTGGACAAGACCGTGCTTCCCTTCAAGATTCAAGCGTTTGGCGCAGGTACAGTTACGTCCTTTTGCTTCTCGTTTGGGCGGCACTGGTCGCCACCCTTTACTTCATGCTCGGGATTGCAGAAGTGCCAGATAACCGCCGCTTCAGCATCGCAGCCTTCGCCATGTTTTCTCCTTCCGTCCTCGCCTATGGGCGGATCCTTGGGTCCTCTTGGCGGGCGCTACGTCAATCCTCAATGAAAATTGCAGGTGGAGAACCTTCTCCGTTTCACAATCACGTTCCCAATGCTAAGCAACAGGCAGTGGCTCAAATCGTTAATTTCAATCTCGTCGTCATGCCCTTCGTGGCGCTCAACACACTCATTTCTCTGGTTGTTCTTCTTGTCGATCCAAACCTTTTGTTGCATTCTGACAGAGTGCTCGAACTGCCGGAATACCGTCAACAAACCACATTCATGGAGGAAGGTGGCATCCTAGGGTTCGCTTTGATCGAACTCTTTTCGTTTATCCCAGTCGAGGGTATTCGAGTGCCCATTGTATCGATGGTTCTGCTGTTTTTGTTGCTTAACGTAGCCATCATCGGTTTCCTTTTCGTCTACGAAGTGGCTCGAATCCTGTTTTTGGATGTCCAAGATGTTTCTGGGGCAGGCGGAATTAAGTTAGCAGACAGTCGCTTGCTGCGGGCCGAAACCTCTCAACAAGCGAAAGTGTTGAACTTCTGTTTCACAGGTTTTGCTGGCCAATCGATGCTTTTGCTTGCCCTTGGTATGATCACTTTTTGGGATTCTAGTTTCCTCCCACAAGGCTCACAATGTGGCACTTGGGATTCGACCGTTTGTTCCATTTTGACCAAGGATGCCCTCGAAGAATTGACGTGGATGCTGGCATCTGGTGGGCAAATTGCCTTCCTTACAATCTGGACAAAGTCGTTGAGGGTTGGATCAAAACTTGAAGACATCACGTTCGATGCTGCTGTTGCAGACAACCGTGCGAAATTTTCGGAAATGGAAGATGTCATTTACCTCAAGAAACAATCCCTCACCTCATTGGTGGCTGCCGATGATTGGGTGAGAGCGCTTCGTCAACTTGATGATGTTCTCAAGGGGCATGGCGATGCGCTTGATGGGTTGGCGCTTGGGCGGAAAACCAAGGCTGTTATGACCCTCTATGCCGGTTTTGGTCGATGGAATGAAGCTGAAGAAGAAGCGGTATCGTTGCTTGCTCTACGAGGTGGTAAGGAAGCAGCACTCGCCCGGCTTATGCTCTCGGCAGCAAGCCTTGCTCAACGGGACCTTCCTGAAGCCAAACCTCGATTGAAAATGCTTCCCGAAGATGACATTGAATCCGCTCGACTTCAGTGGGTTGCAAGCGTCTTTGGTCCAAAATCGAGGTCGTTGAACGAACGCTACAAACCTCTATTGTCGATGGACAGCATCATGCGACGTAACATCGACTTGATCCATCGGTTTGAGAGCAACAGCAGTCGAACTGATTTGAAATACATCGACTCACCAGCAGGGCGACTTTTCCTCTTGGGAGATGTAGCCAGAATGAGACTTTCTCAAGACAGTGAAGATGCTCTTGATCTGCTCGAGCGATTCATCAAGAAAAACGGGATTGAAACTTGGGTTCACGGGGATGTAGTGCGTTGTTTATTGCACCTAGATGCGGGCCGGATTAACACCGCCGTGGCGATGGCGGAACGCCTTGCTGAACAGCATGGCCGACACCCACATCTTCGCGCCCTTGTTGGCTATTTGGCCCGCTCAGGACTGACCTCCCCTGCACCAAGTGAGCTGACTGGTATGGAATGGGCAACTGAATCAGGACTGAACATCGATGCCGTTTGGCCCCGTAAGCATGTGGTGTCGCCCCCGCCTTCGTTCAAGAAGAAATCTCAACGGCAGCATGCCTGGTCGGCCAATGCCTGGATTGCGCATGGACCTGCCAACGAACTGACCATTGCCTCCAAAAAAGGCACCAATGGTTGGAAGATGTTGGCTAAAGTCGACCAGGAAAATCTCCCTCCTTGCTTGTACCTTCACCTGAGCGGCATCATTGTGACATTGGGTGGCATGCCAGTCGACCTTGGGTTCCCAGGTGGAATAGACCTGAAATCCATCCAGTCGAAAGGCTTGATTGACCTTTGAAGCCCTCAAATTCGTCGCTTCAAGCGTTCCATAGAGGCGTCTGCAGCCCCTAACTGTGTCAAACAATCTTCGATTCTGCTGACACCTAAGGCCTCAGTGGCTCGTGCAATTGCCTCCTCAGTGGCCCGTCGATCTTCATCGTTCACCTTGATTCCACTCGCTTCACACTGATTGCGCAGGACTCGCCATTCGTCCATGACGAAATCGTGAAGTTCCAATGCTTCCTCGCTTGCTTTTCCTTCCATATCGAGGTCCTGATTCATTGAAGCGAGCAGTTCAGCACCTTCACTCCACCGTCGCTCGTCAGCAGCCTTTTCGATGTCCAGCATACGTTGTTCCCAAGCGTTCGCATCATCACGTGCTTGGTATTGAGCAACGAGTTTCTTGCGTTGACGGAGGGCTCTTTGTAAGGTGTCCATCGATTCACGCTCATGGAGGATCGAACGCACAACCCCATCGGCTAATCCGATTGCCTGTCCAGCGTTGCCCGCTTCAAGCGCACTTTCGGCCTGATGCAGTCGTTCAATCATCGCTTCTGTGTTCAGTCCATCGGTTTGTTTGAGTTGGCGATGTGCTTCCTTAAGCGATGCTGCAGCTTTGGCAAGTGCATCGTCATCTGCTGCCAATTGAGCAGGGATGACGACAGCAAATTCATAGGCTTTTTTCGGGGCTTCAGAAGCGAGTTTCTTTTTCGCATCCATCAGCATTTCCTTGAGGTGTGCAAGGCTTTCACCATCTTTGCCTTGCAATTGTCTTCCTGCCTCAGCGATTGCTTTTTCTGCAACAGCCCACCATTCAATGATTTCGTTGGCGTATTTTTTGCTTTGTCGGAACAAGAGTTCACCTTCGCGAAGAGAGCCTAACTTGACTTCTCGCTCGCCCATGTCAAAGGATTTTCGTGGTCGCTTTGCAGTTGGGGCGATGGCCTCGGCCTTCTCCATGCTTGAACGTGCATCTTCCCGAATGGCCTCTACATCGCCGGAGAGAGAAAGGGAACGTTCGATGTTGTCTTCTGCTTCGTTGAGCAAATTCATGCCGTGCTGTGGGTCGCTGTGGCCTTCCTCCCTTGCCGTCATGATCAAACTGGAGGCCTGATCGACTGCTGCTCCACTCGCTTTGAGTTGAAGCAATCGCACTTCCATGTCATCGAGTCTTTTGCTGAATGCTTTCCTAACCTGTCGTTGATCGTCCCCGATAAACCAAATGTAAGCCGTCATAGCGCTGCTAAAGGTCAGCGCCAATATGCATGCCAGCCACTCATACGACATCGATTCAGGCGTGCTACCTGCGAATAGGGAGACGGCAATGATGGTTCCAAGCCCAGTCATGATTGCCCGCCACCGCAAAACGTCAAGTCCACCTTGGAGGACTGATTTCGAAGCGCCCATACATGAAAAGGCAACGAGTGATAGCAACACGCATCCCACAACCATGCTCGGTTCACTCAAGTCAAGCGATTGGCTTGCTGTAACCAACAGCACTGGCCACGCAAGGCTTGCGGCTGAGCCGACTCGAGTCCGGGCGCGTGGATCATCCACGGCTAGATCTTGGATGATGAGCCCCCAAACGATCACCATCAATGGGAATCCCAAACCGTTGAGCAAGCCTGCTTCGCCTCGGATGGCAGCATCGAGGCTTGGCCACATGAGCCACAGCGCTCCTGTCAGCAAAGCCAATGCTGACATACTTGTCAGGCGGTCAAGCCGTTGTTGCCGTTGCGCACCAGCAGATTCGATGGCAGTTTCGACATCGGCCCAAGCGTCCACCATGCAACCGACTTCGACGGGATGGTCATAATCACTCCGCTTTCATGCGCTTATTGAATCCCACACTTCCAGTACAAATAGCAATGAAAATGTAGGGTTTTTTTGAACCAACTTGAAGGGAATGTTCATGGGTGTCGTTCACCGCCTTCTTAGGAGAGAGGAGTTACAATGACCGGTCTCATTACCATGGATGATTTGACGAATGAGGAAATCCTCGATATTTTAGACGATGCTGAACGACTTCTTCCCGTCGCAAAGGGGGAATTATACCTGCCATTATTGCAAGGTCGGATTATGGGCAATCTGTTTTTCGAACCCAGCACACGAACACGAATGTCCTTTGAGACCGCTATGAAGCGCCTTGGTGGCGGCGTGGTCAACCTCGGGGATGTCAAGACATCATCCGTCGTCAAAGGCGAGACGCTCTACGACACCATCCAAATGGTCGATGGATACACAGACATTATCGCCATGCGCCATCCACGTCAAGGGGCAGCTCAGTACGCCCAAGACGCCGCACGTGTTCCAATCCTCAATGGCGGGGATGGAGCAGGTAACCACCCAACACAAACCATGCTTGATTTATTCACCATTCGACAGGCTCACGGAAAACTCGACGGCTTGAAGGTGGTTCTTGCAGGGGATCTGCGCTATGGGCGCACAGTCCACTCCCTTTCCCACGCTCTTACCCGGTTCGGTTGTGAATTGATTTTTGCGAGCCCAGGTCTCCTGCGCATGCCAGCAGAGATTGTGTCAGATCTCCAAGGGCATGGCGCCAATGTCACGGAAACTGAAGACCTGTACGGTTCAATCAACGATGCAGATGTGGTCTACATGACTCGAATCCAAAAAGAACGTTTTGCTGATGAAGACGAATACGCCCGATGCGCTGGAGCATACAAACTCCACGCCAAACACCTTGCCGATGTGAAAGAAGACATGATCATCATGCACCCGCTTCCTCGTGTGGACGAGATTCACCCATCTGTTGATTCAACACGCCACGCCCGGTACTTCGAACAAGCGTTCAATGGTGTGGTCGCCAGAATGGCATTGCTGTGCAGGCTTCTTGGCGTTGCTGTACCTGCAGATATTTCCGCAGCAGGGGGTGCTCTCTGATGTCCAACGAACAAAGCATGCGTCGCGTCACAGCCATCCGGAACGGCACCGTGATTGACCACGTCCCTTCCGGACAAGCGCTCCGAGTCCTAGAGATGCTGGGTATTGCAGGTGAAACATCTGTCCCGGTTTCCCTTGTCATGAACGTTCCATCGAAGAAACTGGGATCAAAAGACATCATCAAAGTCGAGGATAGAGAATTGACACAAACCGAACTCGACCGGTTGGCTTTGGTTGCTCCCGATGCCCATGTGGCCATTATTCGAGCCTATGTGGTGGCTGAAAAGTTGTCCATCAACTTGGGTGAAGAAGTGGTCAATGTGGTGCGGTGTACTTTCTCCAACTGCATCACAACAAACTCAAGGGAGCCACTTGCTCACCGACTTCGCGTTGTGAGCCGCGACCCGCTGCACCTTCGTTGTCATTATTGTGGCCGACCTCAGGACCTTGATGAACTGGTCAAGAACGCTCTGTGATTCAATCATTGAGCAAGGCTCGGAAATCACAGGCTTTGCATTGACTTCCCGAGGTCATCGCACCACATTCAGGACAAGGCGTCGGTGGTTTGAGGCTCGACCCATCTTCAGGATCTTTGTTGCGAAGCGCTTTGATGTTGTCTGCCATTCGAAGTAAGCCGTGTCGAGTTCCGGGTGAATCAGCTTCCATCTGTGCTACTATCTCTCGATGCCTCCATCTTAAGGCACCTTGAGCGTGAGGGCATTCTTCGTGGTGCAGAGGCAGGTTTCTGTGCAAGGCATAGAGGTGGACTTCCTGTTCAGGAATCCAGCGCAGTGGCACAATCCGTGGGGCCATCCCTTCAACCATGTTGTTCGTATGCGGGGCCAATCGTAATGTTCGGTCCAAATCACCATTCGTCATGTTCATCAGCACTGTTTGCGCCATGTCGTCTAGGTTGTGGCCTAATGCGATGATGTCTGCGCCAATTCGATCGGCCAAGTGATTGATGCCTTGACGGCGGAACACGCCGCAGTAAGAGCAGGGTAGGCGTGGGGCACTAGGGTTTCCATCGACCAGTCCTGGAATTCGACGGGCGACCTCATCCATTTCTTTGAAACTTAGTTCGGGATAGGATACAGTGATGAATTCAACGCCGAGTGTGTCACAGAGTTGTTGAGCGCATTCAAGCGATGGGGGGCGGTAACCCTCGATTCCTTCATCCACAGTGCCTGCGACGATTCGTACGTCTGGGCGTTCTCCAATCAAATCCACAATGCTATCGAGAAGGACCGCTGAGTCTTTGCCGCCAGAAATCGCCACAAAGATGGTCGTGTCCTTGTCTTTTGGTAACACGAGTTGTTGCCTCAATTCCTTTGCAATCTTTTTGCGTACGGATTTTGCCATGTGTTCATTGCACAAGATCCGGCCGGAATAGGCCTGTTCGAGAACGGCAGGGCGACTGCAACTGTCGCATTGAGGGATGGTGAACCCAACCTCAGCCTCTCCTGCCATGGTTGATGGGAGGGCGACTTAGGTTTGAACTCCACGGATGATTCAACGGGGCTTTGTACGATTGTTGTCAATTCATGAGACTATTTTTCCAATTGAATAATTAAATTTCCAATTGTAAAATCTTACCTTCGATGCGCCATAATTTGAGAGAAATAAACCCTTCACTTGATCGAAATTGAAACCAAGTGTACGCGGAAAACTATGGTCGAACAGGCTTCCGCGATGCCTTCTTTCCAAAATCCAGTTGGAAATTTGATTTTGGTCACCAAATCCCCCTTTAGGGGGAAGTCAGCACAAAACTTCTTGAAGCCTACAACGGTGACAGAGCGTTTGAGCACCTATGTTGCAACGCGCTTTGGCCGGTTTGTATCGCCTTAATGGCGTAAAGCAAGCTATGCTCATCGATGACAGTGGGACGCTTCTTGCAAGCGTCGGCGAAGAAGGGGAGATGCCTCCTTTCGAGCATGTTGTCGATGTGATTTCGGCAGCATTAGAATCTGCGGATGCCCTTGGTTTGGGCACGGTGCACGAAGTTTGGTGCGAAGGTGACCAACGTCTGATGATCGATGTAGCATCACCAACACGAATTGTAGCGTTGTCAGGAAACGGTGGCCGTTTAGCACGATGGCGCCATGCCCTTGACCGAGATCGGAGAATCTTAGCAACCACCCCCCAATGAGATGATATCATGTTTAACCTACCTTTAGGAACGCCAATAGAAGCAGCTATTTCTGTTGAAGCAGGCACCATCCAACCCTTTGACCATGGTGTCATCAGCACATGGATTGGACGGAGAAAAACCCCCACCGGCCACCGCCTCGTCCGTGCAGGACGCATTGTCGCCTGGGTGGCTGAATCTGGAAAGGGAAAGCTTCTCCTTGCTGGAAAAGAAGCAAGACTCCGGCTTGAAGATCTTGAAGGAAAAGAACACTGCCGTTTCATTGCAGGGGAATACTCTCTCTCCGGCCTTGGTAGCGTTGCCGAGGCCATTCCCGAGGCGTTTGAGCACCCCTCAGACCGACAAGGACTTCTTCCACGTGGCGATGCTGTGTTGCGGCTTCTGGCTCGCGATCTGTCTTCGGTCCTCCGGGCTGTTGTCGAGAGGGACACAGTGCGAGGGGCTGTCGCCATTGACCAAGGCATGCTGATCGACAGCGTCGGTGAGTTGCCGAATACGCCAGAGGTTCTAGCGCAAGAAATTCATTCAACCCTCGAAGCAATGAGCATCAGTGTCCTTGATGACGAAGGGCTCTCAAATGGAAGCCATTGGACCATGCACCATGAAGACGGTTCTCTTCTCTTAGCGAAAGCCGGCGACGTTTCGTTGGGGGTTTGGACTGAAGCGAACACCAATCACGCCCGCTTGATTTCGGCGGTGGCAGCAGTCCTCGATGGTGAGATTGGAGCCATTGGCGCCAGTGGCGGACCAATTCCGGAAGGTTTTGTTCTGCGTGAAGGCCGTGGCGGCCCTGATGCAATTCTCTCGATGTTGGCGGCTGGTGTCAACGAACAGGTGACAGGTCATTTGCAATCTGGACAATCCTCAACCGCTGTGTCTGTGCTCTTGGCGCGCGGTATCCCTGTTGGTGTTTCTGCTCCAGAGGGACAATCGCTCGAAGAAGCCATGCTCACCTTCACTGATTCCACCCGTGTGCTCAAACTTCACCGCCTTCCTGCGGGGAGCATCATCTCTCGAGAGTCAGGAACCGTCGAGGAGTTCAAACTCGATGATTTCCATGACCTCTTGGTGACATTGCGGACGCGTTCTGAGAGCCGCCGTGCAACCCTCAAAGGGAAACTCAACGACTTGTTTGGGTTCGAGATTGGAATGGAGCAACTTCGGAAGAGTCGAGCGACAGCAATCTTCTCTGAAACAGTCGATGTCGTCAGCGGTGGCTTGGGTGGGGAAGTGCCTCAAACATCAGCCGTGGACACAGGATTGCGCCGACGATTGGAGGCCGCAGATCACCGAATTGACGAACTCGAAAAAGAGAAGGCTGCCCTTAAAAGCCGCTTGAATGAGGCAAATACTGCAACAAATGCAGCACAAATCATCGCTCGAGAGGCGTCGGAAACCCGCTCGGAATCAACTTCCTCGCTTGAGGACGCACACAAGCAATTCAGCACCATGCAGATTGAACTCGCTCAATCACAAGCCTCTGCAGAACAGGCAGAAAACAGGGCGGAGCGATTGGTTCGAAGAGTCAACGAACTCGAGCATCAAGTTTCTGAGCGAGCAGCGGAACTTGCTAAGGCGCTTGGCGATGCGGATTCCAGTGAATCACTGCGAAATGCCATTGAAGATATGTCCCTCAAGGAGGCAGAACTCAATGCAGAACTCAACACCCACAGTCAGCAATTGTCCACCGTTCGTCAACAAACTGAAGATGATGAACGCCGTCTTCATGTTCTCCAAGAACAAGTCGCTGCGGCTCGGGAACGACACGCTCGTGCTCAAGCAGAGGTATTGCTTCTTGATGAGAAAATAAAATCCAACACAGCAGAACTTGCAGCCATCGAATCTGAGGCAAAAGCAAGTCGACGCAGAGCAGAGGAGGATCGAACCCGCCTTGCAAGTGATGAGGCACGTCAGGCCCAAGTTCAAGCCGAATTGCGGGAACTTATGGGTGAACGCCGCCAAATCTTACGAGAGTTGGGCGACTTAGGGGCCCGTCGAGGCCACGCAGAGGCAGAACTCGCTTCATTGATTGAAAGAGCTGAAGCACTCTCGGAAGCACATGAGGCGGCAGTTGCAGATATCCAAGAAGCCGAGCATCTTCGAGCCCGACTTGCAGATGAACCGCTTGCTCAAGCCCTGCTCGATGATGCTCACACCTTCGATGGACTTGGACCGGTGCTCGAACGCTTGGAACATGCACGCGCCCTCGGCTATTCAGTGACCCTCTTGGACCGAGCGGTTGAGCGCGGCTTGCAAGTCATCCAATCCACCGTTGATCATGTTGCAGCAACCCCACGTCACTTGCTTTCAAGTGAAGTCATGACCTTGCTCGAACGACAAGTTCCTCAGACGGCAGGAGCCGTTCGTGGTCTAGCGCGCTGGTCGGTCCAACAACGGTTAGAACACCAACTTGGCGAAACGGTAGGTCATGTTGTTCTGGACCTCGAACATCTACTGGAAGACTACGACCGCTCGATTACCATGCTTCGGCGGCTCCGCAACGTATTGGAACAACTTGTTCGGCTTGGAGCGCCACCTGAAGAAGTGGAGGCATTGCTCAACAATTGCACCCGCCCTGAAGCACTTCCAAGCATCGCACAGTCCACTCGCGGACTGATCCAAGTTGCTCTTGACGACATCTACCTCGAAGCCGACCAGCGCGATGCTGGTGAGGCAGTTGCGCTTGAAGACACAGCTCGCGTACTTGAGGAATTAATCACACAACTCGATGCATCTGGCTTAGCAGATGGTGTGCCAAGAGGCATGCTTTGGGAGTTCCAACGCGATGGCCTCCTACCATACGAACGAGATTCCATCCCGGCGAATCAACGCACACCAGTCGAAGAAGAAATGATCGTGACCATGGAGTCCTCTCTGGCAGGCGAAGTTCCTGTTTCGCTTGACGCTCAGCCAGAGCCAAGCGCCCCGGACCAACAAGGCTGGGAGGAAATGCCAATTCCAGTTGATGATGCGTTTGCGCCTGGGGCGGAGACTGCACCAACTTCACCTGCTTTAGAGCACCGAGATGGCCTTGATGAAAGCGATGAGCGTGCGGCTCTTGAAGCCGAATTGGCCCAACTTGACGCATCTTGGAAGCACCGTAAGGAGCCGGCGCCAACCGCTGCACCTGACCCTGCGCTTGCAGCATTGGAAGCCCGCCTGTCGGACCTTGACATGTGATGTGGTTGTATGGCGGATGAAGCAACAACACTTTTGGCAAGGGACGAATCTTCCGGCAGAAGTTATCCAATGTTCATTGAACGGCTTCTGTTCCTTGGTGCGATCGTGGGCTTCTTTTTCCTTCAACCAGTTGTGATGGAAACCGTTGATTCTCCAACTTGGCTCGCAGCCATCTCCGGTTGGTGCGTGTTGCCATTGGTGCTGATGCTGTCAACAGAACTCGTGGGTCGAATTTTGCAACGGACCCTTTCGGATCAAATCTAGATTTCAACGAAATCCTTTGTTGCAGCAGCAGGTTGTGCAGGGTTTTCTCCACGTACGGAGTTCACCAGTCCCCAAACCCGCTCCCATGGGACAAAGAATCGCAACAACGCCATGATGCTCAAAAACATCAGTGCTGAAATCACCAGGCCGTAGGTCAGGGATAATTCGATTGATTCAGAAATTTGGCCTGCCCACTGACTTCCAGTCGATCCTTCAACGATATCCAACAAGACACTATGGAATCCAAGTGCAACCATGGTTGCGATTCCAGTCAGTCCTAGGAAACCAAAGGTATGCTTGAGGTGAGTGTTGAGCACATTATCCATTTGGCGAACATACTCAGGGTCTCTCTTACACGATTCAGGGAGTCTGTAAGCGTACTCGAGGTAACGGATTACGCCGTAGGATGATTCTTGGAACACCATAATGAGCACGGCAATCATAATCAAAGCAAATTGCTCTTGAGTGACGAGCATCAGACCAAACAAACCGATTGTGGGATCGGTAAATTGTGTTTCCACGGTGGCAAGCGCCTCACCGTAAGAGCCAAGTTGTCCATTGATGAGCGGGAAGGCGAGGATTGCGTGAATGCCAAGGAACAACAATGTGAATCCAATCGACCAGGCAATGGAGCGTCTTGAGAGCCCCCATATTCCTCGAGTGCCCATGATGACTGGTAGGAGATAAATGAACAAAATCATCAATGACATGATCATCAATAATGGCCATTCAAGGGTGGCGAGTTCACCATCATCTGGAAGTCGTAGATCGAAAGAAGTTAACATTCCAAAGCCCCATGAAACAACCAAGCGGCCAACCAAGACAACGATCAACGTGACAATGAAACCAAGTTTGATTCGTTGCTGCGTCTTTGGAGTTTGGAAGGCAAGGAAAGCCATGCTGCCACCAAGAGACATACCGAGGATGAGCGGTACAGAGAACCGTCCAAGCCCGGTGTTTCCTTCACCCGTCAAGAAGTCTCCAATCGGCAATTGCTGGCCAATGAGCACCTCAATCGTATCAAACAGCATGGTGTGGTCGATTGAACCTACAACATAGGTTGAGACCACCTCAAGGTACATCCCAACCAAAGCAACTGTTGCTATGACTTGAAGGGCGATGATTTGCCATTGCTTTCGCAGCAATTTGAGATGGAGTGTTCTCGGACGGTATTCTCCGCCGATGGTGACGTCTCGTTGTAGACCAACATCATCCGCCATCTCAGTACCCCCTTACCTGCATCAACGCTTGAGACAAATCCATGTCTGGCATCCAGTCAATGACTTGTGCGCCGGAACCTGCTAACGTGGTGAGTCTGTTTTGCCGTTCGAGCTTGAGCACTTCATAGGACATGCGTGGAATACGACTTACGAGTCGCTCGAAATCAATGCTTGACGGTGAAAGAACAGTCACTTCGTGGCCTCGACCAACAAGATCACGAACGGCCGCAGGCACTGTTCCGTCACCTTCACATGAGGAGATGATGAACACTGGGCTACCGCGGCTGAAGCGACCGCTGAGGGAGTTTGTCACCGCTTGCAGTGGCATGGCCCCTTTGGGGGATACGCCAGCAAGGGCGCTGAGGATTTTGAAGTACTGCTTGTCACCGGTGTCTGGAGGTAAGTAGGATAATTTTTCATCAAAAATAGCTAAAGCAACAGAATCTCGTCGCTTGAGGAAGAAAGCAGCAAGGCTGGCTGCAGACACCGTGCCCATTTCGAGTGGATTCTTTAGAACGGTTCCAATTCTTGAGATGTCTCGGCTGTCAAGCAATAAGTAGAGATCAGTAACTGCGTCTCGGCACTTTTCATTGACCATGAGTTCACCAGTCCGAGCAAATGCCTTCCAATTGATGTTCTTGAACGGGTCACCGGGGACATATTCCCTCAAGGAGTAAAATTCTGAACCTTGGCCAGGTGTGCGAAGGGTTGTTGCCCCTGTGTACATCTTTGGTGTCCGAGAGCGCAAGAAAGCCTCCTCAACTTCCTTGATTTGTGGGAAGATCACGATGTCGCTGTGGTGGTCGACGTACATCTCATCGACACCGAGGTTGAATGTGTTGCGTGAACGCAACGAGACAGGACCGATGGAATAGTGACCACGAAGCGGGCATCGCAACACATAGCGGATTCGTGCACTTTCTCCTGGTTTGAGGTTAAGACGCATTTGATTGAGTCCACTTCTCAACTTCATTTCGTGAGGAATGTTGTCGTAAACCTCCAACAACTGTGTGTTTCTGTTTGAGCGATTGGTCACCAGCAGTTCGACATAGAGATCGTCGCCCTTGTACAGGTTGTCTGCAGAGAGCGTGCGTTGAACCTCAACTTCACCGTGCCCGGAAATCCATGAGTTGACGACGATGAAAGCGACAAATGTCAGCCCAAGAATCATCATTTGGAGGTTTGAAATCATCATGCCGATCAGCACGAGGGCAATACCGCCAGTGAATGTGAATGAAGCCTTACGAGTCCACATCATCTCACCTCAGGTTCTGCCCCACGCTTTGATTCGTTTTACGACCGCTACGGTTTGTTCCAGTGAGTATTTACTGGGTTCAATGGCAAACTTAGCCAACACTGGGTCGTTGATGAGGGCGACGAGATCTTTTGCCGGCATGGCATGGAACTCTTCTCGAGTCAGTCCGTTTTGGTTGCGAACTTTGGAGAGGAACACCTGGCGAATCTTCTCGCTCTTGGCGTAATATGTGTACCGATTGGCATCACCAAACCCGTAGTAGATGATGCTGAATACGTGGCGCCATGGTTCTGGATCGCGCTTCTTCAACAACACGGCTTCGAAGGTGACGAACAGCACCAAGAAGAGCAAGAGCATAGCCAGTCCTTCTCCAGTAAAGTAGACCAAAAGGAAGTACACTGTGTTGTAGGAATCAGCGAGAAGTGCGTTTTGTGGGTGACGTGATTCGTCAAAAATAACCATTGCCGTATCTGATGCCTGCCCAATTTCAGTGGGGTCAGAAGACATCACCGCTTCTGCGATGAAGTCCAAGGCCCACTTGCGATTGTCGTTTGCAGGAATTGTCTTGTTGGTTGGACCATACTCGCCCTCATTGAATCCTTCATAATCATACATGGCGTTGATCAGAGCCGACCCATCGGCCATGAAGACGATTCGTCCTCCATCATTTGGGTCGCATGTGCTTCGAGCGCATGCTTCGAAACTGAGGTTGAATTGGCCCCACAAATCGGGCGTTTCGGAATTTTGTTCGTTACCAACCCAAATTTCACCGTCACCGTTGACGTCAACGGTAGCTTCGTTGCTGGTCACTGCACGAACTGAAACATCTGGTAATGCACCGATGGTGCCAGGAATGAGTTCCAAGGCAGTGATGTCATTGAGAAGCATTTGGTAGGTGGCGTTGTACTGAATTTCACCTGCGGTCCAATGTTGGGCGCACAAGCCAGCGTCTTCGATGGCCATGGTTTGCCCGTCGAGGATGCTGCACGGGTGTTCGCCTTCTCCAAGGTTCCCACTCCAGCGGTCGTGAACAGAGATGGTCGCATCGTCAAGCACGCTACCATTCATGCCACAAGGTGTTGCTTGAACGCACATCCAAATGAAGTTGTAATCCAATTCCTCAACATAGGTTGTGTCGTAGAGCTGGTAACCAGTGTAACGCACTCCAAAGGCCTCGGCAATGGTTCCTGCGAATCCATAGTCATCAAGGACCAATGCTGTTCCTCCTGCATCCACAAATTCAACAATGGCATCAATTTCAGATGGAGAGTATCCGTCATCAGCGGCGATGGTGATGAATCCGTCCTCATCAAATTGAGGCAGAGAGAGCGTGTCCCGTTCAACGCCTGCAACGATGTAGGTCGTGTTGCGTGGATCTTCGATGTCTGCGAGAAGCAACGGGCTGCTGACCAAGGAACTGGTTTTGATTCCAGCGTCTTTCAAATCGGCCCTGAATGCTGACATGTCGTCCCAATCATCGTCGTAGGCGGACAATTGATTGGTGTTAGAAAGGTTGACAAAATTCAACAAAACAGTAAGCAAAAGCAAAGACATCACAAACCAAAACGCGGCTTGAAGACCGATTCGTCGGTAGTTGAAATTGCGGTCGCTAAACATGAGGGGGCCAACTGGAGCGAGATTCCGACACGAGGACGCCCTCGCATCGGTTTAGAAGGTTGTGACTGCTTGTCAAACAAATGCTCAACCATGATGGTTCAAAAAAACATCAGAAATCTTGGTTAATATGGGTTTTACTAGCGTTTAAGGTGGATTTTAGCCGCTATGCGGTTGATTTCTTCCACGGGGATTTGAATCAAGCCGTCATGCATCTCCCAAGGCAGTTTTGAGACATCAATATCGTTCTCAATTTTGACCCTCAGCGCAAGGATAGCACCTGTTGGGGTGTCAAAGACGACGTCTTTTAATTCGCCCAATCGTTCTTGGTGTGAATCGACAACATCCCTGCCGATGATCTCTCTTGCGAAAATTGCCACGGGCTTTTCCCTCCTTCTGTGACCTTGCCAATATGTGCCGCATCATGAATGCGTCGCCTGCAATGCAAGCATCACATTGATTCCATGCCAAAACTCGTGTCGCGGTTGCGCTTGATGTTTGACAAACCACTCGTGAGTCTGGTTTCCATCTTCTGATAGTAGTCCAACATCTCGGGGGTGACGGTTGGTCGCACCCGCTTGATTGCTTCTTCGAAGTGTTTCTTGGTCACCTTCTTTTTGTTTGCACGCATGCAAATAAGTGCAGCTTCCCTACAGACCGCTTCAACATCAGCACCTGTGAATCCCTCAAGGCCACCGATGATGTCCTTCATGGAGAATTTGGAGAGTGGCATACCTTCGCTGTGGATGTTGAAGATTGCTTCACGAGCGCCAAGGTCTGGCGGTGGGACATGGAGCACTCGCTCAAAGCGACCGCTGCGAAGCAATGCGGGGTCGATCATCTCAGGCCTATTGGTCGCTGCGACGATGATGACACCATCAAGAGATTCGACACCATCCATGCTGGCGAGCAGTTGGTTCACCACGCGGTTTGAAACATCGCTGCCTGATCCATCTGAGTTCGATGAACGCATGCTCGCAATCGACTCAAATTCGTCGAGGAAGATAATCGCCGGGGCGGACTGCTTCGCCTTCTTGAAAATTTCTCGAATTGCTCGTTCGGATTCACCGACCCATTTCGAAATCAGTTCCGGACCTTTGATGCTGATGAAGTTGGCTTGTGCCTCGTTCGCAATGGCTTTTGCAAGCAGCGTCTTTCCAGTACCTGGTGCACCAAAGAGGACGATGCCACGAGGTGGTTTAATGCCAAAGTGCTCGAAGAGTTCCGGTTGAGTCAATGGCCATTCAACAGATTCCTTCAATCGGTCCTTGACCTCTTCTAGGCCACCGACTTCTTCCCATGTGACTGCTGGGATTTCGACGTAAATTTCTCGCAGGGCCGATGGTTCGACGTCCTTGATCGCTTCTTTGAAATCGTCCATTCGGACTTCCATCTTTTCCAGCACTTCGGGGGGGATCGTCTCTTCATCGAGTTCAATTTCTGGCAAGTATCGGCGAAGAGCCTTCATGGCCGCTTCACGAACAAGTGCGGCGAGATCAGCTCCAACAAAACCGTAGGTGTTGTCCAAGACCCAGTTGATTTCGAAATCCTCTGAGATTGGCATTTGACGGGTGTGGACATCCATAATCTCACTTCGCCCGTCTCGGTCAGGCACTCCAATTTCGATTTCACGGTCGAATCGCCCAGGTCGGCGAAGCGCAGGGTCGAGTGCGTCTCGTCGGTTTGTGGCGCCGATGACAACCACGTTATCGCGTCCTTGCATGCCATCCATGAGGGTCAGCATCTGAGCCACGACGCGTCGTTCAACTTCACCGCTGACGTCTTCGCGCTTAGGGCAGATTGAATCGATTTCGTCGATGAAGATGATTGCGGGCGAGTTTTCTGCGGCTTCATCGAAAATCTCGCGCAGTTGCTTTTCTGATTCACCGTAATACTTCGAGATGATTTCAGGCCCGTTGATCGACTTAAAGTGAGCATTCACTTCGGTTGCAACTGCCTTTGCAATCATTGTTTTTCCTGTACCGGGAGGACCGTGCAGGAGAACACCCTTTGGTGGGTCGATGCCAAGACGGCGGAACAGTTCAGGATGCTTGAGTGGCAATTCAATCATTTCTCGAACCTTTTGTAATTGCTGGCCGATACCACCCACATCTTCGTAGGTGATGCCTTCGGATTGTCCAGCATCTTCATCATCAACCGTTTCGTCTTTGATGACAATGTCCGTGTCGTTGGTGACCTTGACAATTCCCTTGGGGACAGTGTTTACCACTGCGAAGGGCAATGCTTCAGCAAAGAGGGTCATTCCGGGGATGAAGATGCGGTCGCCTTGAACGACAGGACGCTTTGAGAGTCCTCGACGAGCAAAGCCTTCGATGCCTGGGCCAAACTTGACCTTCTGTTTGTTGGCCATCACTGGTGATAACACCAGCTTCGTGCACTCTTTTGCTTCGACTTTTGAAACGGTGACTCGGTCACCGAGGCTGACGCCTGCATTTTTACGGATGATTCCATCGACTCGAATGATTTCCATCTTCGTGTCCTCTGGACGGCTGCGCCAGTAAATGGCGGCAGTTGAGCGCTTATCGCCTTTGATTTCGACGATGTCCCCAGGCTTGAGGCCTAGGTCATTTTCCCCGGAAATTCGAGCACGACCGTGGCCGACATCAGAGGGGATCGCTTTTGCAACTCGCAAGGACATTGTCTTTTCATCGCCGGCCATTGTATCACTTCATTGGGATGCGTGGTCGAGTTCATTTAAACCTCTATTCCACGCCTCTCCCCTTCCTCTTCACGCCGACCCTCTTTTAACCTAATGTCGATTTTTCATGATTCTTGCTCCCTGAACCTCAACGCACTCGTTCCATCACTTTGAAGAAGGGAGTTTTGTTGGCCTGACCATGGTTCATGTTCTAGAAACAGGTCTCGAGTTCCTCGCCGCAGAAAACCCAAATGGAAAACCCGCTGTACGCGGCTACAACATCATCAACGGGCAGTTGACGCTTGCCAGCGATGGTGCAACATTTACTTCAATCAACCCGGCAATTCTCAACGATTCACTGGGCGAATTCCCTCTCTCAACCCGTGCTGACGTTCACGCTGCGCTCGATGCTGCACAAGCTGCGTTCCCCGCATGGGCCGCAACTCCAGCACCAACCCGTGGTCAGATCATTGGCAACATGGGGCGTTTGCTCATGGAACACAAGGACGCCATTGTCGCTCTTGAAACCCGTGAAATCGGAAAGACCCTCAAAGAAGCAGCAGGTTCGGTTCAAGAAGCCATTGACACATGCTTATTTTTCCAATCGGAAGGTCGCCGTTTGTACGGACAAACCGTCAATTCTGAACTTCCAGACAAGGAACTGTTCACCTACCGTCGCCCGCTGGGTGTCTGTGGAATTATCAATGCTTGCAACTTCCCAGCAGCCGTTCCATTTTGGAAGATGATTCCGGCCATCATGTGTGGAAACACTTGTGTGTGGAAGAGCCCACAGGACGCACCACTGCTCTCATTTGCACTCGCCCGCATCATGCATGAAGCAGGACTACCAGACGGTGTCATCAACCTCGTCCACGGAAAGGGAAGCGGGGCAGGACAATACCTCGTCGACGCTGTTGACGAAGGCAAGGTCAACAAGATCTCCTTCACAGGTTCGACAGAGGTCGGAAAAATGATCGGAGAAGTTTGTGGTCGGAATCTGGTTTCTTGCTCACTTGAATTGGGTGGTAAAAACCCGCTCGTCGTGATGCCATCTGCCAACCTCGACAACGCTGTTGAAGGGGCCTATTGGGGTGCGTTTGGAACTGCAGGACAACGCTGTACTTCGCTCGGAAACCTAATTCTGCACGAGGACATTTATGACGAATTCATGACCAAATTCATGGCTAAGGTTGAGTCAACTCGCATCGGTGATTCACTGGTCCACGATGGTGTGCTGTACGGCCCTATGCTGTCCGAAAAGTACGCCAAGGACTTCCTCTCCGATCTCGAGATGTGCAAAGCATCCGGAGCAAACCTAATTCACGGTAAAGGACGCATCACGAGCGACAACAAACCAACGAATTTCTTGAGCACTGCTGAAGATGGTGTCTACATGTGGCCACACGTCTTCACCGACGTCACTGAAGACATGCAATGCTTCCATGATGAAGTGTTCGGTCCAGCGGTGACCATCTGCAAGGCAACTGATTTCGACCATGCTCTCCACCTTGCAAACGCGAGTCCATACGGTCTTTCGTCCGCTATTTACACCAACGATCGCCTTGAAGCATACCGCTACAAAACCGGAATTAAGGCTGGCATGACCGGTATCAACAACTCAACCACAGGAGCTGAAGCTCACCTTCCGTTCGGTGGGGTCAAAGGCAGCGGTAACGGTACCCGTGAATCTGGAATTTGGGTGATTGAAGCCTATTCATACTGGCACGCCGTCAACGACGAGTTGTCAGGGAAACTCCAACTCGCCCAGATGGACGTCGACGAAGTCGAAATGGTCGAAGCAGACGTGGATTGGACCGAATTGGCCTGAACTGAAAAACGAGCGCAACACAACGGGAAAAAACCACAGTTCAAATACGGACAGTCGGGGATGACCAGTGTTGCCGAGGTGATTATGCATGACATCAAGTTTCCTTCTCTCCGAAAACGGTACCTCTTCCGTGGAACGGCTTGAACGAGCTTATGTGGAGTGCGAAGACATCGCCCGGGCAGCTTCCTCTTCCTTTTTCCGTTCCTTCCGGCACCTCCCAGAGCCGAAGCGCAGAGCCGTCAATGCTCTCTATGCCTTCTGCCGTCGCGTCGATGACATCGTTGACGGGGACTGGTTACCTGAACACGATCTCACCCATCTCGACGAAGCCACAACGCTTCGGATGGAACAATTGCTTAGCGAACGTAAAGTCAATCCAATTTTTTCGGAAAAGGAACACAAAGACAGGCTCAGGGCGCTGATGTTCTTCCGCGAGCAACTCGCAGCCATTCAAGATGGACAATCCATGTCTGATTCTGTGTTCATAGCGCTGAGCGACACCTTACGACGGTACCCCATCGACGTCGAGCATCTGGGTGAATTGATCAACGGAATGGAAGATGACCTGTTCGAAACCACATACGCCCGCTTCGAAGATTTGCGCCGTTACTGTTATCGCGTCGCCTCTACCGTCGGACTTTGCTTGATCGAAATTTATGGCTACTCGGATGCTAATGCACGGCGTCACGCTGTTGAGATGGGTTTGTTTCTGCAACTTGTCAACGTCTTGAGAGACATCCAAGAAGATCTCGGCAGAAATCGGATTTACCTCCCAACCGAAGAACTTGCAAAATTCGGTCTTACACACGCCGATCTTAACGATCCTACACTGGCAAGCAGACCCGCTTGGCAAAATTTCATGCGCCACTACATTGACCATGTCATCGCGAATCGAAATAACGCACTTGGCTTGCTTCCTTTGCTTGACAAAGACGCTCGGCGCTCACCTCGATTGATGTGTATGGCCTACAACGCCATTCTGAAAGAGGCAGTCCGTCGTAATGGCGACGTGCTTAGTCGACGTCTTACATTGAATTTTTACAGAAAAATGCAGGTTGCCTTCGCAACTCTCCTCTATCCTGGTTTGGATTGAACCAACGGACTACGAGCCATTCCGATGCATCGCTTATTCAGTTTATGAGTTGGTAATTCAACATCATCCGAATCTGCTCCAACGGATGAGAGGTCATCGAGCAGACAGAGGATAATCTACGCAGTGGTCCCGAAAGTCGTTCTTGTATCTGTACCCACTCTATTCACTATGTGTCGTATTGACCATCAGCCCACCCAAGGCGACATCACCCCGAAGCGCTCATTCATCGCATTCAGTGGATGAATACGTTGAAGAAGAGAGCAACGAAGCGGTACCTGATGGGCTTGAAGGCTTCGTTTCCGTATCGAGCCTTGCGCTATGGTCTGCGACTCCCCGGTCGTATCTACTCCACCTACATCACCGAACCCATCATCAAGCGATGGATCAAGCAATCCGAGTTAATGGTGTACGTCCACGACCCTAGGCGCGGGCTGCTAAGGCCTGTTCTTGAAGGTCAACGGCTCAAGTGGACCCTGAAGGAAAACCTCTCTGTTGATGCGACCCACTGGCTGGATGTGATTGAACCGCTGCTGACCAAGCAAGACATCGTCTTTGACGTTGGGACTAACATTGGAACCATCGCAAACTGGTTGGCCAACCGCACAGAGCATGTTCATGGGTTTGAGCCTCATCCTGAGAATATTCAAATGACGAGGGACCAAGTTAAACTTCGAAAAACCAAAAACATCACCCTTTCACAACTCGCCCTTAGCAAGGAACCGGGTACACTTCAGCTTCACGTCAAAAGTTTCCACGGCCACCATTCCCTCGGGGACACAGCCGCTAGCCCCACGGTCGAGAAGATTGACGTCGAAGTTGACACTGTGGACCGTTATTGCTCAACCCACGGCATTGATCGAATTGATTTTCTCAAAATCGACGTTGAAGGTTTTGAAGATGATGTGCTCCAAGGTGCCACCTCCATGTTGAAGGACCACAGAATCGGATTTGTTCTGTTTGAACTTCGACATTCAATTCTGGCATCCGTCGATAAACATGCTAAGGACATTTTCACTCCACTGATCGAAAACGGCTACTCAATCTTCACCCTCGACGGAAGAACACTTGCCACCGACGAGTTAGAGAATCCATCAGATGCAGATTATTTGGCAGCGGTCAACCCCGCAGAGTATGTGCCTCACTTAGGCACGTCAACGGCGCCCGTCTGCTAAATCCTATGGATGGCCTTCAGTGGGCTCAAGATACAATCTGCACCACACATTTGCCCTTCGCACGACCAGAAAAAGATCGATTGAACGCTCCTTGCCAACCTTCTTCGGAATCCTCTGAATGGAAGTCCCAAACACCATCGAGCACAGGCTTAATCAAGCCGCTTTGGAGATGGCCTGCAAGCGTTGAGAGGTCATTTTGACTTGGTAAAAGGAAAAGGTAATTCCAGTCCGCATTCTTAGATAGAGCCGCTTTGTATTCCTTACGCTTCACTCTCCGCTTGACAAAGAGTTTGAGAATCCAAGCTGTCCCACCTATGCGACGTAGTTCCTCAAGAGTCGCCATGCCCGCGATGGTCACAATACGTCCACCATCTTTGACGATCGCCGCCATCTTGAGGCTCTCGGCGGTCGTATCGAAACAGACGTCAAATTTCTCTGCGTTCACTCCGCCATAGACTTCCTCGAATTTCGCAGTCTTGTAATCAACAACCACATCTGCTCCGAGGCTCTTGCACAACTTTTCTTTCTCGCCATTGGATGCTGTCGTGACGACGAGGCGAGCCTTGAACACGTGCTTTGCAAGTTGAATCGCCATGGTGCCAACGCCGCCTGCTCCTCCAGAAATGAAGATAGAACCTCCTTCTTTGAGCCCAGATGCTTTGAGCACCTGGAGAGCAGTCATGCCAACGAGTGGTATCGAGGCCGCTTCCTCAAAAGTGAGGTTTTCTGGTTTTGGTACAACATTAGATGTATCCGCAACACAGTACTCCGCCATAGCACCTCTGTACCACGGGGTTTTCTTTCCATCTTTTTCGTTTCCAAACAGGCGAGCAAAGACGGGTTGACCGACAGAGAATTTCCCCTCACGATCTGCTTCTTCAACAACGCCAGCCACATCGTAACTGATCACGTGAGGAAAGGTTGCCACGGGAAGGACAATCTTTAGATCGCCCGATAGCAGTCCTTTGTCGACCGGATTGATAGCCGCTGCGTGAACCTTGATCACGATGTTGTTTGAAGCATCAAAGCCATGGGGATAGGCGGCCGTTGTTTTCTTCAATTCCGAAGGTTTACCATATTTTGAAAAGCCGATGATATTCATTGTCTTGCCGTTCGGATGTGTCGTCATAGTTCGGGGCATTGTGCATCTCATAATAAGGAGAAAAGTGGCAACAGTGTTTTTTTGTAACAATGTTGTAACCTGTTCCCTAATAACAAAATGGTACTTAGCCACTCTATGTCCCAAGAACAATCTCAGCGTATGCAGTCCATGTGTGAATCTGCGAAAGCTCATGTGGATGATTTGCTTGTCTTGCTTTCAAAATCAAAGATGCTAAGCATCCTCTACATCATGAACTGCGATAAAGAACCTATGCGTTTTTCTATGATCAAAAAGAGAGTAAACTCCTCCTCAACAACCGTTGCAAGACGATTGGGGGAACTTGAAGATCATGGTTTGGTCACTCGTACGGCATTTGCGACCGTACCTGCTACTGTAATGTACGAACTAACAGAAGATGCGATTGCACTTCAACCGAGCCTTGAATCGATGTTTGAGTGGGTGTTGAATAGAGCAGATAACGCTCTTTGAACCAACAGAATCGTTAACAATACGATGACAGTAGAAGAAGCGATAGCAATGGATTCTCTTCGTCAAGATTTGCGATTGACGACAATCGTGGTAGCTGTCGCGTCAATCATCGTCTTCTTGATGGTGAATGCTGTTGGAAAGAATTCAGTCGTTTTGAATGGCTCCTCTGCTGTCTTCTACTGTGCAGTGATTTGCTTCGGTACACAATGGGCAGCATGGGTGCCTGCATCCATCCTAAAAACCGAACGCTTCTATGATTTGATGGGTGGCTTGACCTATCTCGCAGCAGTCGGGTTTAGCCTTTGGGCGGGCTCACAGTCCGAAGTTCCGAGTGTGAGGGAATTGATCATTAGTTTCCTTGTTGTCATCTGGTCTTTGCGCCTGTCCAGTTTCCTTTATTTTCGAATTCATAGAACTGGAAAAGACGGACGTTTTGACCAACTCAAAACATCGCCGATCCGGTTTCTTGTCCCATGGACTCTTCAAGGTCTGTGGGTGTTCCTCACGATGATTGTCGTGATCGTCATCAATAGTCAAGCAGGTTCAGCACCTGAATTAGGGATGTGGGATGCGATTGGATTGTCAATATGGGTCCTAGGGTTTGGCATTGAAGTCATATCGGATCATCAAAAAACTGTATTCAACACAGAATCGAATAACCAAGGTAAATGGATTGACAGTGGTTTATGGTCCTACTCCAGACATCCTAACTACTTGGGGGAAATTCTTCTATGGACTGGGATCGCCTTCTTTGGAATCTCTTGCTTTACCGGTCTAGAGCGTTTTGCTTGGGTCTCGCCGGTATTCATTTATCTCTTGTTAACCAAAATCAGTGGCATTCCTATACTCGATAAACGAGCTTTAGAAAAGTGGGGCGATGATCCAGAATATCAGAAATACAGAGAAAATACTCCTGCGCTCATCCCTCGATTGAGTAAAAAATCATGACATTCGACAAGTTGTTTGAATTTTGAATCTATTCTTGAAGAGAATAAGTCTTCTTTGCAAGCATGGCTTTTTCTTTCGCCAACTCTCTTTTTTTCAACCGGTCCTTTTCATCGCTTCCAGTTGTTTGAGTGCTGGAAACATAGGTGCCGTTCTCAAAATATAATGGGTCTCCAAAAGTCCACTGAATTCCAGTCTGAAGGTTTCCATCTCTGAATTCGCCTTCTTGCCTTCCAACACCAGATGGATTTCCCTCAGGATAAACATTCACGCCTAAACCGTGGAGAAGAGCATCCTTGAATTCGCCTTTGAGTACCCCACCGTCTGGTAATGTGAATATTCCACGGCCGTTCGGCATGCCGTTTTTGACTTCGCCTTCAAATCGAGCACCGTCGGGTAAGTTGACTTCATGATGTCCATCCTTCATGGGGTAAGTATCCTATGTTGGTATTTTACAGGTTCGGAGAGGTTGCAAAGGGCTATGAGAAATCGCTCTGTATTTTGTGAATGGTGTTGCTGGAGGATTCAGTAAGTCGATACGGGTTGGTTGTTTAACGGGTTAATTATCATAAGAGGAGGCACTCCACGGCGGATTATGGAAGAGGGCAAAACACATATTTGGCAAACTCAAATTCCTGAGAGAGCACCCTTAATGGCTTGGCTCATCTCATGCGTGCTTCTTACATTTTGGAACTTGAGCCGAGGATTAGATCTCTGGGCCGGATACAATTTTGGTGGAGCTGTAATGGCGCTTTTGGCTATTTTGATTCTCTGGAGCGGTCGTGCGCATATCCCTGCTCTCCCGCTATGGATTGGCTATTCAGCAACAATGCTCCATTTTGTTGGTGGGTCATTAGGTGCTGCAGACAGCGGCCCTGGCCCCTTCTGCTTTGATGGAATGCAACCCGGTGAATGGTTGTGCGCAGATGGCGTGAATGGAATGTACCATGTCCATCCTTGGTGGGACAAGTTGGTACACGGGATGAACAGCACAGCCATTGCGATTGCCTGGTCGCTTGGTTGGAGACGAATGTCAGAGCACAACGGGTGGCAACTCTCTTCCCGAGTTGTGGCCTTCACCGCTTTCTCTCTCAGCGTAGCCATTGGTGTGGCGTATGAAGTCTACGAATTCTTTGGAAAGACCTTTTTCCAAACAATCGATCAAGGCGGATATGTCAACACTGCTTCCGACCTGGTGAGCGATATGTTGGGTGCAGGTTTGGGTGTGTTGTTTGCTCATTTCTACGACCCACTGAATAAAACTTCAAACCAAAGCGGTCAGATTCCATTTCCCACTCAATTGAAGCTCACGAACAACGGGTCCATACCGCTCATGGTTGCGGGTGCAGTTCTCTCATTTGACTTCCTTTTATTGGATGGTGGAATTGTCAACGCTGACTACGATTTGATTGGACAGGTGATGCTTGTTTCACTTGTTATTTCTGGATTAATGGTCGCTCGTTGTCTTTTTCAGAACAACCGATCAGCCAAAATCGAGGCTTTAGAAGCCACTGAAGTGCCATCTTAAATTCAAAACCATCGACCAGATGGGCTGCAACCAAATTGATTGAAGTTGTAAAATCTAGTGATTCAATCTGCAAAGAGAGGAATTTCGCGGGCAATCCGTCGACATCACAGTGCTAGCGCCACATGCCTAGAGTGTCTCGCAGGGCCGGTTCGAGCGTACTGTGCTCAAACCTGTAGCCGAGTTCTTGCAGGCGATTCGGGGTCACTCTACCACTGTCAGTGGTCAATGTGACACCCATTTTACCGAATAGAATCCAAACTCCAAATGGGGGTGTTGGGATGAAGGCTGGACGTCGAAGCACTTTGCCCAATACCTTGGCGAATTTCTTTTGACGCACGGCTTCGGGTGCGACTAAGTTGTACGCACCTTCACACGCCTCAGTCATCAACAAGTGATGCATAGCATAGATCTCATCGTCCATTGAGATCCAAGACAGCCACTGTTTGCCTCGACCAATCGGTCCACCTGCTCCCATCTTAGCCGGCAGGAGCATCTTGCCCAATCCGCCACCTGTAGCGTCTAAGACGATACCTGCCGTCCTCGAATGTAGAGTGCGGATGCCTGCATCCTTTGCAGGTTGAGCAGCAGCCTCCCATGCAATACAGGTTTCAGACAGATACCCTTCGCCCGCAGAGGATGCTTCAGTGAGTTCTTCATCACCGCGGTTGCCATAGAATCCTATAGCGCTTGCAACCAAGAACACTTCAGGCTTTTTCTTGAGCGATGCGAGGGTCTTTGCGAGCAATGCTGTGCTTTCAGTTCTGCTCGTTTTGATGAGTTCCATGCGAGCTTTGCTCCATCGTTTGTCCCCAATACCGGCGCCACCCAAATGGATCACGGCGTCAAAACCTTCCACAGAAGAAGCATCAAGGGTGCCGTTTGCAGGATCCCATTGTAGTTCTTGAGCCCCCTTCTTAGGTGTCCTTCGAACCAGTCTCCATACTTCATGCCCCCCAGTATCGAGGAACGCAACGAGTTGCCTTCCAATGAGGCCAGAGGAGCCAGCGATGAGGATTTTCTTGCGCGGGATGTGTTTGAATTCCTTGTGCCTTGCAATGTCACGTGTCAATCGATTTCCTCTTGCGGTGAACATCCGATGTATGCGCTTGTGGATGCTTCGGCCAGCAACGAGGCGCCCAAGAGCGCCAAGTGGAACACTGAAATTGACTGTGTCTTCGACCCTGCAGGTCCCGTCGTCATTTTCGATAAAAGCGTGAACGTGATGCCATGATTTGAATGGGCCTTTGACCATGTCATCTTCAAACGCATGTGGAGGATTGTACCCTTTGTGACGCGCAATCCATTGCAACTTAATTGGGCCCATAGGGAAGCGGAAAATGCGTTCAGAACCGTCTTCCAATGTTGGGTCTGAGCGGACTTCTTCTACGTCTTCCCATGGAGGCATCAGTCGCCGGAAAGATCCCTTGTGTTCATGCCAATCAAATGTGGTTTTGACATCGTCAGGGACTTGAGTGGTATGAGTGTATAACATATTGTAGTCTCCCGATTTCAATGACCAAACTCTTGCAAGTAAGGTTTGAGGTCGAATTTCCGTCGAGTGTTTTCAGACGACATATAGCGGATTTTCCCGAAGATGGCGCGCTCGGGGCCCCAAGCGCGGTCATGCCGTCCAAGAACCCAGAATATACCGGTGTAGGAGTTCGGATCTCGTCCATCGAGTGCATAAGTGTCGTTGAGTTCAATCATCCAGTCAGCAGCCTGTTCAGGGGATTCGGCCCATTCGAGAATGCGCTTACCCCACAACATACGCAGGTAATTGTGGATGATTCCTTTACGGACCAACTGACGTTGGGCTGCGTTCCAGATTTCATCGTGGGTATCGGCGTTTCTGATTTGCTCCAGCGTGTAGGTGGTTCGCTCATCGTCAGCGTGTTCGGAGAGGGTGATTTTGGCCCAGTTTGGTAATGAGTTGAAATCATTGTGTTCGGGGTTGTGGAACGCATTATTGAATCCTAGTTCTCTCCATGTGATGATTTGGTCGAGGAAGGCTTCAACTGGCTCAGGAAGGCCCCACCACCCAGCGCGGGCACCACGGCGTGATGCGTTGATGAGATCTGGCATCCATCCGTTCGTATCGAGAATTCGTCGCACGACTTCTACCGTTGATAGATGTCCGAAGTGAAACCACGGTGAAAGACCGCTTGTTGCGGGGTTCTTGACTTGATTGCGATCTTCATGGTAACGGTTCAAGCGGTTTGAGAGGAACTCCCTCAGCATTCGAACTGCAGTGTCCCTACCGCCTTGCACGTTGGCGACGGGTGGGATTGAGTGGTCAATATCAAGCGTAGAGAGTGCATCGAGGCCAGAGGATCCCTGTTCACCGGCTCGCCACAGCCACTCAAAGGGCGTGACACCGAGTTTCGATTCAAGTGATATGGCATTGAATGCGTCATCTTCCATCCACAATCCGTGGCCTGGTTGGACGGGTTCGTGCGACGGCCATGTTTCAATGCAATCGACGAAACGTTCGTGAACAAAGCGTCTGAATCCGTGTGCAGTGGGGTAGGCTCGTTCGGTCCACGCCATTGGGAACACGCCGTTTGAATCCACGACCATAAACCTCAATGGCAGAGAAACAGCTGCGCTTTCAACCGCTTTGCGAGGGAAATATGTGGGGAATTCATCGCTGATGACCATGACTGCATCTGAGGCAAGTTCGTGCAACTTTCCGATGTGGCCGGAGATCGGTGTTTCAACCCAAGGAATGTAGCGAATCTCATTTTCTCTAAATGTGCGGATGTTGTCGAGCATGCCCTGAATCATGAAGGCGGTAATTCGGTCGTTAGCGAAGGCGTGGCGTGTTGAAATTTCTTCAAGCACCAAGAGGGGAACTTGACGTTCTTGGGCCACTTGTGCGGCGTATTCGAGGGCTGCATTGCAATGAAACCGTCGATTAGCAATCATCCAATACAGGACGTATTTCCCGTCATTGTTGAGCGGTTTCGTGTTGAGCGCCCGTGCCCGGTCGCTAAGATTGCTTTTCATGAACATCCACCCCAGGCCTCAGGCAGTGTATGAAGAACATACGGGTGCCCACGATCGGCTTCGTAATCGATGCTCGACAGTGCTTGCTTTGAATTCACTGCGTTAAGTGCCATCTTGTGCATTGCATCGCTGATCCACTCAAGCGAAGAAAACTTCTCGACAGGGACGAAGCGTGCCTCAGAAACTTCGTCGTTTGGCTGAGGTATTGCCTCAGGGGATGCTTCCACAAGATAGGCGATGAACAGCGCAGGTGTCCCATCAAGGAGGCGTTCTCGAACAGATTGAACTCCAAGAACCGTGCCATCGAGGTTGCATTCTTCTTTCAGTTCCCTGAGCGCTGCGTTGCGCGGGAGTTCGCCCTTATCGACGTAACCCTTGGGAAGCCCCCAGCGTCCTTCGTACCGTCCATGGAGTTCACGAACGAGAAGGACTGATCTGGCTCGTCGCACGATTGCTGCGACGCCCAAATCACATTCTACGCTGTGCATATTCCTCAACTTTCCGAAAATGCGTATAAAGGACTGTTTCTCTGCCTACACGATTTGAAACAGGATTTTATAATGCAACTGGCGGGATTCAGCGTCATGTCCCAGTACACTGCACTCGCTGCACACATCAAAGCAGATGCTAACCTACCAACCGAATACGGTAACTTCCGAATGAGGGTGTTCGTTGATGATAAGGGGAGTGAACATTCAGTTCTCTCCGTTGGCCTCGACGACTCGTCAACCGTCCCAATCGTACGCATTCACTCCGAGTGCCTCACAGGCGACGCATTCGGCTCGTTGAAGTGCGATTGTGGGCCTCAACTACGTGCTTCAATGGCACGCATCCAGGAAGAAGGCTCCGGGGCCGTTCTCTACATGCGGCAGGAAGGTAGGGGAATTGGCTTAGAAGCCAAGATCCGGGCCTACGCCCTGCAAGATCGCGGGCTTGACACCCTCGATGCCAACCTCGCTCTAAACCTTCCAGCAGACGCTCGCAAATACTCATTTTGCGCTGAGATGCTCACCAGCGTTGGAGTTGACGAGGTCCGTCTCATGACCAACAACCCGTTGAAAGTTCGAGGTTTGCGTACAAACGGCATTAAAGTTCACGAGCGGGTCCCTCACTTGGTCGGACGTTGCAAGCTGAACGATCACTACCTCTCCACCAAACAAAAGCGCATGGGGCATCTTATTCCCGAACAGGCTTAACCCTCCCATGCTATAAAGGCAGAATTTGAGGCGAAGTCATGGCGAATCAACTCTCAGGTAAGAAGGCCCCGGAATTTACGCTCCCGTCATCAAGCGGAGAAACCTTCTCGCTCTCTGACTTCGACGGCAAATGGAAGGTCGTTTTCTTCTATGCAAAAGACGGTTCTCCCACATGCAAGCGAGGGTGCTTGACCTTCAAAGAGCAGTATGACCTGTTTCAATCATTGACACCTCCTGTCGAAGTCATCGGAATCAGCCAAGATTCTGTTGAAGACCATCGCCGGTTCAAAGAAGATCTCAACCTCCCCTTCCCATTGTTGAGCGACCCTGAACGCCAAGTCGCTGATGCCTTCGGGGTCCCCGTATTCTTGGGCCGATTCCCAGCAAAATCCTCATTCTTGATCGGGCCTGATCGAACCGTGCATTACTGCTACGATTGGCTGTTTAGGCCCCGCCGCCACGTAGCCCGAATCCTCGATGCCTTCAGTGAGCTCTCCTCTGGGGGCTCAATGCAATGAACTGGTTCGAACTCTTCGAAGATGCGGGACTCTCCGAGCGCGAGGCTCGCTCTTTGGTGATCCTCTCCTCCTCCAAAGAACTCAAAGCGAGTGAATTAGCCAAAGAACTCGGTACGAATCGCTTAGATGCGTACAATTCTCTTTCCCGGTTGACTGAAATCGGACTCGTGTCAGTCACCGCAGATCGCCCCATGCGATTCTCCTGCTCGTCGTTGCCTGTGTTGTTCAAACGCTTGCTCAATGAACAAAGAGAACGAATTGAGCGAACTTCCAAAGCCTTTGATTCAATTATGTCCGGAGCGACCTCTGATTACGAGGACTCCACCGAAGAGGCTACCGAAGATACGAATGCTAAGTTTGCGGTTCTCAAAGGAAGGGAGCACATTCACAAGCGAATCGGAGAGTTTGCTGCGCAAGCCGAAGAACGACTCGTCCTTCTCCTTGGACGGTTTGGAATCCTCCATCTTTGCAGATCTGTTGGGCTTGAGGAAGTCAACCTAGCGGCTGAGCGTGGCGTCATTGTCACTGTGCTGGCTCAACTTGACCGAAGAACCGTACGTTTCTATGATCAACTCCACGAATCGATTGCTGTCCGACACTCAGACGAAGTGAACTCCCTTGGCGTTCTTCAAGACACTGGAAACGTCATTCAATTCCTTCACGTCGAAGAGAACCCCGTCGGACGAGGCCGTGACGATGCTGCGTTGGTTGTCAATTCCGAAGTGTTTGCAAGTTCACACAGCGACTTCGTCAACGCCATTTGGAACAAAGCGATTGATATTGAGGCGGCAAAAAAGCGATTCACCGAAGAACGAATCGTCGATCCTTTACGACTTACGGTTGGCCAAGGCTCATTTTTGGAACAATTCCGCATGGCACTCAAAGTAAGCGAGGATTTGCCCGAAGATGATGTCCCATTCAACCCAGAATCATTCCTCGCTTCGAGCAGTGAAATCAACCAAGCACGAGCCGCCCTTCAAGACGGCCGAATGAGCAGCCTACATGAACTGGGCATTGACCTTGGCACCATGCTAAGGCAAGTTGGTCAACGCATAGGAGAGGAATTGTCGTTCAGCCTTCGCAAAATCGAAGGCCACGTGGAGTTCCTCAACGAACTGATGGATTGGTGGGAGCATGCCGGGCTCGGTGAACTCGATTACAACGCAGATCCATTTTTCCACATTATCGTGAACCTCGCCCATCCGGCAACTGACGATGATGATATTCTGCCGCTCTGGCAACTGGATGACGGAATCATCGAAGGTGCGTTGTTGGCGCGATATCCAGAGAACGGGAATGTTCGAATTCGTCGAGAAGCAGAAGGGAAAGACGCCTGGCGTTATACCCTCATCTTCATTGATGAATCCGATGTTGACCTGCTTGAGTGAAAACATCTCTTGATAAGCGAAACCGATGACTTCCCGCCATGAGAATGTTGACGTTTTTCCGTTTCATGCGTCAAATTCTCAGGAAAAAACCAGCGGATCTTGATTGGATTCAACGTCAAGGCCTCATAGCGGTGAAATTAGCGCAGATTTTCGCGCTTCGACCAGATTTATTGGGGGTTGAAAAAGCTAGACAACTCCAACAACTCTACCAACATGCAGCATCGATTGCTTCTGAAAACCTTCACGAAACCATCGCCAAAAAAGCACCAAAAGGATTCATGGATGCCTTCGAGTCAATCGACGATGAGCCACTCGCAGCAGCATCAGTTGGGCAAGTCCATCGTGGAAAACTGAAGACTGGAGAAGAAGTGGTCATCAAATTCATCAAACAAACCAACGCTGTGGAATTCAAAAAAGAAGTCGTCCGCATGCGTCGATGGCTTCGTATTTTCCTCATCTTTGCGCCAAAACTCCGCAAGGTAGGAAACCCAATGGCGTTGATCAACCACGTCGCAGACTACACCTTGAGGGAACTTGACCTCAGAAATGAAATCAAGGGAGCAGATGAACTGGCTGCAATCAAAGATTCGTTGAAAGACGACTTCAGCATGGACCTTCTGCGATTCCCGATTTATTATCCGGAGTTGTCGAATTCAGACATCCTCGTTTCAGAATTCATCCAAGGCATGTCCCTTGAAGAGGGGATTGAAGAAAAAGCACTCACTTGGGATTTCTTGCTACAATTCTTCAGGATTCACGGCGCTTACTTGTTTGGCATCGGCACCTTCCACGGTGATCTCCATCCCGGAAACTGCATCGTTGATGATGATGGAAAATTCGTATTCATTGACAACGGAGCAATCTGCCATGCGCCGAAAAAAGTCGCTCATGCACTCTTCCATTTCTTCGACCATCTATCTCGACAAGAAATGCAAGAAGCATTTGATGCCCTCCTGACAATGACTGATTTGAAACCCAACCCCAAAAGGTTAGCCAAGTATTACAGCACAATGACGGAAATCTACACCGATTTCGAAAAGAAACCCGTTGGAGAACAAAGCCTCACTCGGATCATGATGGGGACGGTAAAGGCCGCTGTGGAGCATGCTGGCGCCACCTTTGGAGAAGAAGCATTCCCCATTATTCGCGCATTGATGTACCTTGATGGATTGGTGATTCGCACCCATCCGGATGCCTTGCTCATCCAATCGATGGGTCCTTTCTTGGAAGAATTCCAAACGAAACTCAAGATTTGAGGGTGGAATGATGGCTTCAATTGCGGTTGTCGGTGCAGGTCTATCCGGTCTTAGATGCGCAACATTGCTGCAAGCCTCTGGCCATGATGTGCAGGTTTTCGAACGGTCAAGTCAAATTGGCGGTCGCATGCAAACCGACGTCGTTGACGGCTTTTTGCTCGACCACGGGTTCCATGTGATGCAAACTGGCTATCCTGCTTCGCAACGTGCTTTCAATTTCCAAACCATGCAAGCCAAGGCGTTTGAACCAGGAGCAATCGTTGTCGAGCAAAAGAACAACGGTGCCAAATTTTGGACCATGGCCGATCCTTTTCGGCGTCCGTTTCAGGGCCTTCTGAGTGGACTCAACAGGTTCGCCTCACCCTTTGACCTACTTCGAGTAGCGCGCCTTCGATTTGCGGTTCGCCGAGGAAAGGTGAGTCGTGTGTTCACTGGAGAACACAACACAGCTTTGCAGTATCTAGAAGGTCGGGGTTTCTCGGCGAAAATGATTAAGCGATTTTTTCATCCATTGTTTTCAGGAATCTTCCTTGAAGACGATTTACGAACCAATGAGCGGATGTTTCGCTTCGTCTTCCGAATGATGTCAGAAGGCCAAATGGTGCTGCCAAAGCAGGGGATTGCTGCCGCACCAAAGCAACTGGCTCAACGGCTGGGTCAGGACCGGATTCATTTGAATTCCAAAGTCGAAATACGCAATGACACCGAGATGGTGGTCAACGGTGAAGAACATTCCTTTGATGTCATCGTCAAAGCATTCAATCCTGCAATGAGTGAGGAAAAACGCCATGTTTGGACGCTTCATTTCGATGCTGAATCCTCTCCGCTCAGGACCAATCATATTCTTTTGAATGCAGGGGTCAAAAACTCAGAGGGCTTGATTGCGCATTTGGCTGTGCCCTCAGATGTCCAACCAAGTTATGCCCCAGAGGGCCGTTCGCTGATCACCATCACGGTTGTAGGGGAGCGAGCCGACGCCAGAGGATTGAGCGATGCTTCCGCAGTGGAAGCAGCTGTCCGAAGTGAACTTTCGGCTTGGTACCCTGAGGTAAGCAAGGCTTGGCGTCTCCTCGCAGTGCAGCACATCCAACACGCCCTACCGGAGATCGGAAAAGAAATTAATTTGGGAACAACGCCTCGTTCGAATGGATTTGAATGCGGAGATCATACCGTGCATGGTAGCGTCGAAGGTGCTCTCTCCTCCGCAGAAACGACCGCTCAGAAGATTGAGGCTTACCTCAGGGAGTGAGCCGATGTTGTGCATTCTTAACCCCGGAAGCGGAAAGGGCTCCTTCACTTCAGGTGCAGAGAAAAAACCTGCCAAAAAGATGGATTCATGGGTTTGGCTTTGCTATGACCAACTGAACCTTGAACTGCTCCAAGATGTGTCCAGTCAACCTTCCAACACAGGCCTCATCCTCATTGAGTCAAGCGCAAAAGGAAAAGCCCATCCCTACCACAAACAGAAACTCGCCTTCCTGCTTTCAAACATGCGTCACTTCGCAGTTGAGGCGGTCAACCAAGGCTTTGAGGTGCAGTACATCATCACAAAGAGTTCCTATCACGAGGCCTTACGCCACCTCCATTCAACCGTCGGGCAGATTCAAGCGATCGAACACGCTGAGCGTTCGACTCGGCTCGAAGTTCAGCCTCTTGTTGACGAGGAGATCCTTCTCGTCCATCCGCACCGAGGATGGCTCACAACAGAAGCCTTGTTCACCGACAGCGTCGGCAATCAGCCACCCTTCCGAATGGATGCATTCTACCGCAATGTGAGGCGGAAAACCGGTTGGCTGATGCATGAAGGGAAGCCCATAGGTGGGCAATTTAGTCACGATGGTGAGAATAGAAAACCATGGAGAGGTGACCCTATGCCACCCTCTGCACCACATTTTGCAGTCGATCATATTGACAAAGACGTCACCCTTCTTGTCAACCGTTTTTTCCCAGACCACCCCGGCACTGCGAATTTATCCACAGTCCCCACATCACAACACGATGTGGAAAAAGCGTTAGCGTTTGCATCGGATTGCATGCCTCATTTCGGGACTTACGAAGATGCGATGTCGGCCACCAACAGAGGGCTGTTTCACACACGCCTTGCTCCTTTGATCAACCTGCATCGCGTGATGCCATTACAGGCCATCGAGTTGGCACTGGCAAGCGGGGAGGCTCTCAATAACGTCGAAGGCTTCGTCAGGCAAATGATTTGGCGGGAATATGTGCATCACATCCACGTGGTCACGGATGGGTTTCGCACCCTAGAAGTGGCTCGTACCACCAGCAGAAGGGATGCCAATTGGCACCAAGAGTCGCCGATTGGACCAGAACCTCACCCTAACCACTTGGGTCAGCGTCAGCCATTACCAGCAGCATACTGGGGTGAAAAAAGTGGTTTAAGTTGCCTTGACCGATCGGTGACCTCGGTCATGGAGGATGCTTGGACCCACCACATTCCACGATTGATGGTGCTCAGCAACATTGGCCATTTGCTCGATGTAGAACCAAGACAACTTACAGATTGGTTTCATTTTGCCTTCATTGATGCTTTCGATTGGGTTGTAGAACCCAATGTCTTGGGGATGGGAACCTTTGCCACCGGATCAGCGATGATGACAAAACCGTATGTTGCAGGTTCTGCATACATCAACCGGATGAGTGATCATTGTTCAACGTGTGAATTCCATCCAAAGAAAACCTGTCCAATTTCTCGTCTGTATTGGGCTTACCTCGCACGGCACCAAGATGCCTTTTCGGGCAATCACCGTCTGTCAATGCCAATGCGTAATCTGAGCAGACGCAGTGAAGAGCAACAGCGAATTGATCACCAAACCTTCCTACGGGTCCAGCAAGCACTCATCAACGGTGAGACTCTTCACCCAAACGACCAGTGATTCAGCGATGAGCTTGCTGGCATGTCGGGCAGTGGTCAAGCCGTCTCCCTCCGTAGCGGAGGCGAACGATTAACGTCGCACACTTTAGGCAGGGACGCTCATTGCGGCAGAAGGCGTAGTGACGCCAGGTTCGTCTTGGCTCACCCCTTGCTTTTCCCGCTTTAGCAACGGCCTCGGGAACCGTCACGCCTCCTTTCTCGTAGGCTTGCCAGGTGACGCTTTTGATGGCATTCGCCCACGCTCGCAATCGTTCTTCGGGTAAATCACAAGGCCGATCATCCGGGTGGATGTTGGCGCTGAACAGTATTTCTGAACGCAAGTAATTGCCCAATCCAGCAAAACTTCGCTGATCGAGCATCAACGTGGCCGCTTTCTTTCTGAAGCATTTTTTTGAAACCAATTGTGCATACAATGTTTCCTCATCGACTGCCGATTCAAGCACATCTGGACCTAATGTGGAGAGGAACGAGTGCAGATGCTCTTCCGCAGTTGGTATCAAATCGATGTCTGTGGCAGACCACAAGCGTACTGCGTGTTTTTCAGTCTGGAATTCCGCCCGGAGGGAGCGGCGCATTTTGTTTTCAGTCGTTTTGAGATTCACCGTCCATCGACCGTACAATTGATTATGGCTGTACATCGTCCAACCGTTTTGGAATCGAATCAACATGGCTTTGGCCACGCTGGTCACATCAACAACGGTCTGGCCTTTAATGAGGTGTTCTCTACCGATGAAGGTGGAATACGGAAGTGAGGCCTCTTCGATGCGTTGGCCGACGAGGGCTTTGCCAATCCGGTCTGCAGCCCTTCGAATCTCAGGGCCCTCTGGCATGAGTTGGAATTCGCCCATTTGCCTATCAAGATGTGTTTCGTTCGACCGATGAAGAAAAGAGCAAGCGCTTGTAGGGCACCTTATGGCGCAGGAGGTTGTGATGCTAGGGACAGGAAATGCTTTCCTTCCCTATGGTCGTTATCACTCCTTTGTCATGATTGACGGTAAACATGTGGTGGATTGCCCACCAACTGCTCTAGCCAGCTTTCGACGGGCCCAAAAACCTCTCAGCGATATCGAGACCATCTTCATCACCCACGTGCACGGAGATCATGTGTTTGGTTTTCCATTCTTTTTGCTCGAGCGACGGTACATTTCAGATCGGGATTCAAACAGGCCGCTGACCATCGTCGCAGCACCGGGCGTGAAGCAACGCTTGGAGCAGTTGTGTGCCTTGGCCTACCCTGGAAGCCTCGATGAGGTCTTTTCCAAAATCAAATGGCGCGAAGAGCCTGAAGGTGAACTCGAGTGCGGACTCACTTGGCGACGGTTTAGGGTTCACCATGATGAATCGGTGGACCCATATGGCTACCACTTCAATCCAGGCAAAGAGGCCAGTTTCATCCATAGCGGTGACTCAGGTCCTTGTGATTCATTGTATGATGAAATGGCTCAGACGAGCATGGCAATCTTGGAGATGGGCCTGCCACAGTGGGTCGAATCCGATCATCATCACAAACCATCAGATGTTGAAAAAATCGCAAAACAATTACCAGAACTTCCGATGATCATTACTCACACCTACATCGATGAGCCGCAAGAAAATCGAACGCCGACCGTGACCGACGCATTCCCACATCATCCATCCAATGTGTTCCATGCCCGCGATGAACTTCGGCTGAGTTGGGACGGTTTGAAATGGAATATTATCGATTGAATTCTGGGATTGATGTTTTCCGGAATAAGGTCAATTTACCGAATTTTTTTTCGTTATTTTTCGTATTTTTCTCGATTTTAGACCCGCCCTTATATCCTCTAAATCAAAGAGGGTTTACAATCCAAATTCAGTTTTGTGAATTGAAGCATAGGACATACTTATGAGGGGGACTCGGACTCACGCATAATATCGCGCATCGGTCCATCCGACCTTTGCTCGGTCATGTAGGAATTGAGAGGAATCATCATGAGCGGAAACATCTTTGATGACTTCCTTTCAAGAAAAACTCTGTTCGTTGACAAGGAAGTCCTTCGCCACGACTTCCGCCCAAAAAATCTCCCTCACCGACAAAATGAAATCGAGAAATTAAGTTTCAACCTTGTCGAGGCGTTGAATGGACACATTCCATCTAACATGACATTGTACGGCGTGACCGGTGCTGGAAAAACAGCAGTGACTTCCTATGTCTGCGATGAACTCGAAGCCAAGGGAAGAGAGATCAACCGCCCTGTGCAAAGCATCATGGTGAACTGCCGTCAAATTGACACGCAGTATCGAGTCCTCAGCCATTTGGGTAATTCCCTCTTGGAATCTCATGAGATTGATGAAATCCCCTTCACCGGTTGGCCAACAGACCGAGTGTTTGGAGAATTGGTTCGTCGAATGGACAACCGAGGTGGCGTGTTTGTTATTATCCTCGACGAGATTGATCATCTCGTACGCAAAGCTGGCGATGATTTGCTCTACAACCTCACCAGCATCAACGCTTCACTGAAGAGTGCTCGTGCGTGTGTCATTGGTATTTCCAACGATCTCAAATTCACTGACTTCCTCGACCCTAGAGTCCGCTCTCGGCTCGGTCAATCCGATGTGGTGTTCAATCCATATGACGCCATGCAACTTCAGAATATCCTCCGTCAAAGGGCCCAAGGGGCTTTGATCGAGGGCGCCCTCGATGACAGCGTCATCGCTCTTTGTGCAGCAATTGCAGCACAAGAACACGGAGACGCTCGTTGTGCTTTGGATCTGCTGCGTGTATCGACTGAGAAAGCAGAACAATCCGGTGATGAATGCGTGACACAAGCACATGTGCGCATGGCCCAACACCAGTTGGAGGCCGACCAAATGCATCCAGTACTCTCCTCTCTTCCGAGCCAACAAAAACTTGTTCTCGCCTCAATTCTGCTCAACGAACGAAATGGATTGCGCAACATTCAGACCGGTGAAGTCTACGATGTCTATGCGCAAGCCTGTCGCTATGTGCGTCAAAACCCTCTTACTCAACGTCGAGTTTCTGGCTTAATCTCAAACCTCGACATGCTTGGTTTGATCACCGCTCGAACGGTGTCCCGTGGACGTTATGGGCGAACCAAGGAAATCAATTCATGCATTCCACAAAACATTGACGCAGAAGGCATCATGGTTGAATCCGAAGCACAAATGAAAGAGGTCTTCGAGCGCCCTTATCGACATCAATCCCGCCTCTGAATTCACTTTCCAAGCATATCACTCCTTCTTTTGTTGATTCGGTGTGCTTATATCCAAAAGGCAGGTGGCGCATCCTATGAGCAAAGATGAGAACGACGGTTCGAACAGCCTTATGACGGCAATTCTCAACCCTTCACGTGGCGTTTCCATGTGGTTCATCGCCATCGGGGCATGGGGTCTTTTGCTCGCTATTCTCAACATTTTGGGCCAGGCACACCCAACCTATCATTGGTCATGGGGCGGCATCCTCACCTTTGAAGCGACAAATTTAGCGTTTGAGCCTAAATCAGACGGGATCCAAATTGTTCCATCAGATTTCGTCTTCATGGGCCTGTGTAGTGCACTCGCCGGTCTCGGATTGAAAACCATTGCATCTGAAGAAGGTGGCATTGGCGCTTTTGGAAAGAGTCTGATTGTGAATGATACATGGCCTGCCCTTGCAGACCCCGGCCACAAAGGCTGGTCAATGTTCGCAGCAGCATGGTGTCTTCTTCTTGGCTTTGCTTGCTACGCTTACTACGGCATTGTCCACATGGGTTGGACCGACCCTGGTGTCTACTCAGTGACCATCGCTCTGCTTGCATTTGGATTTGCCCTCAAAGCATCAAGCAATGCACCAGAAGGCGACGAAAACCTGTCTTGAACACTTTCGTTCATCGCTTGAAGAACGGTTGATGGCCGTTTTTTCCAGTCAGTGCATCGTACGTGCCAAGCAACAATCCTTGCCATAGAGCAACGCTCCACCGAAAGGTGAGACTTCGAATGCCCAACACGGCTTTCAGCGTAGTTTTTCCTTCCCTTAACGCTCCACGGTTCACTTCTCCAAGGGGGCCGCGCCAGAGGATGAATTCATGAAGCACCATGAGCATGAGCGTGCTCAAGAGTATTTTCGTTTGCCACCATTTCTGAGCCTCCCCCCAGTCCCAAGCATCCATTGTGATGGCTTTGTAGATGAATGGTAATCCTGAAATCAAAGCCGAAATCCATAGTGGGAGTACGGTCAACACAAGCGTTGAACTGCCGATGAAGTCTAATCCAGGTCCGATTCGCTTTCTTCTCGGGAAATGACGCACGATCCGGACGTGGGCTCTTGCATCCCGTCTCCGCTTTGCAAGGAATCGTTTCCGCTCTTTTTCGGGTACATGCGCTACCACGGCCGATGGGGCATACACGATCGAACCCCCATTTCCAATAAGGCGAAGACTAACTTCCATGTCCTCGGCATGGTACCACTCCGGATTGAAACCGCCTATGTCCAACAGAGCTTGTCGGTGGAACATCGAGCAAGGACCGTTCGCTAGACTCGTTTTTCGAGGTCGAGCACGGTATTTCCTCGCAATTTCAACCGATCGGACACGGCTGACAACATCCCCTGCATGCCCAAAAACGGTTCTTCCCGTTACAGCAACAACCGTTTCAGTCTCATCCAGTGGTTCAATTTCTGAGACCATGGTCTCGATCCAATCAGGTTCTGGCCGCACATCGATGTCGGTGATTGCGACCCATTCTCCTTTGGCGACATCCACTGCCAACTGCCTGCCAGCGGACAGGCCTTTGGCTTCCTGGGTGAACACTCTGATTGGAACCTCAGAAGTTTCATCATGCCACGATAGTAATTTTTCCTTAGAGCCATCGGTGGAACCGTCATCAATCGCGATGATCTCTAGGGGGCGGTAGGATTGTTCGATGAGGGCTTGGATGCAGTCATCAACCCATGCGACGCCATCCCGCACGCAAACGGTCGCAGACACCAAGGGTGGCGTTGTCATTCAATCACCTCAAACAAATTCAGCAGATTCCTGCATCGTTGTTTCACTTCTAAGCTTGTGATTTGCATCACAACTCCAGTTCTAGGCTGCCCGTACAGCACCACAGTGCCAATTGGGGCAAGGCAATGAATTACAAGCGGGGCGAGGTCTTCTTCACCCTCCACTTCCAGAAGAACGGAATCATCTGCACCAAGGGCGTGTTGTAAACTTTGACACAATGAAGGCGTCAGAAGTCCCGCCGGATTTGTCGCCGTTAAGTGGTGATCAAAAGCACTGGTATCTACGAGGTCTTCCGGAGGAAGAGCGGAGCGTTTTGTCATCCCGTCAATAAGTGCCAAACCCGGTGTTACGCCCATTTCAAGGAGAGTTTTGGTTGTCACATCACCCACGGCGACCAGAAGGTGGACATGAGCAGGTAGGTCGTCAAGGGCCGCGGCCATGGCCACTTCCGGGTCGTCCTCAGGTCCTTCAAAGAGCGCACCCATCGGGGTTTTGAGTTCAGTGTCCAATGCCTTAGCCATCTTCAAGGTGGAATCTCGCAGTTGTTTTCTCATCCAAGGATGGCCCTCCAAATCCATGGAACCGTTGCGAATGGACGATGAAGAGATGATTCCACCCTCAATGCCTCTCAGATGAGCGACCTCGATAATGTGGAGGGTAGGAAGGCCATTTGCCTCACGTTGGTCATTAATTGATTCACACATACCAACCGTTTCTGGAGTTGCCACAATCGCATCGGCGGTTGCATGGTGGGGTGCGGGGCCGAACGCATCCTCAAGGGCATGAACGGTGATTGAATTGTCCTTCGTAGATGCCCAATCTAGCAAATCACACCGCCGTTGTTCAAAATCAAGGACAAACATCGATTTGTGTTCAGCCATGGCATTTGTCGTGATGTGGACTTCGACCGTTTCAGCGCGTTTACATGCTGCTTCGAGCAGTAAACGATGACCTGCATGGAGTCGATCAAAGGTGCCGCCAACGAGGCAACAGCGGAAGCGTTGCTCATTGGTCATGAATCTGGGTGGACGCAGCAGCCCTTTGATTGCATCGCTTCCACCGAAGCGAAACAATGAGTTTGAAGAAAGGAGAAGAAACTGTACCCCGGCGCGTAACGGCCCATTTCATCGCAAAGCTCGAGGGCCTGACCCAGCGCCAGGGTGTTTCTGTCCGGAAGGGTGGTTGTCTCGTGTTCATTCTGTCGTCGCACGAGGACCCATAACCTACCGGTTGGTTTAAGCGCGTTTGCACCGGGAATCATCCCCCGAAGGGTCATCCCAGTCTTCGATTGCGCACCGTACACTTGGTATCAGACTTCACAGCAATTTCACAGTAGCTCTGCC
>CALKDX010000023.1 GCA_938084455.1 Candidatus Poseidoniaceae archaeon | reverse complement strand
TCGCCTGTCCCAAGTTGGCCCTTCGAGTTGTCACCCCAACAAGTGATTGAGTCATCATCGAGGATCGCGCAAGTGTGTTTGGCTCCAGCAGACAAGCCGCTTGCTGTAAAATCAAAGTTCACTGGGAATTCAAAGATATTGTACACGCCATTACCATTGAAATCGCGTTCAGACACTGCAACAGTGCGCAGTGATGGGAAGTCGTCAAAATCTGTGGGAACAGACTGAACAAAGGAGCCTGTGTAGCCAAGGTCACCCCAGCATGAGGTTGAGGTATCATTGAGAATGGCGCAGGTGTAGGTGTAACCAGATGTGATTGCAATTGCAAACCGGTCTGAACCAAAGTTTGCAGTCATGGTGGGGGAAAGGGACTCGCTCGAACTTCCGTTGTTTCCACCTCGCCCGTTTTCGTTCTCCCCCCAACAGGTCACATTACCATCATCAAGAAGGGCACAAGTGTGCTGGAATTTCGAAGAAAGTGCTGTCGCTTTTCGACCTTCCCCAAGCGATTCAACGAGTTGCGGGACTGCGGAATCTGAGGTGGAGCCGCCACCAAGCATACCACGTGCACCACTTCCCCAGCATGCAACCGATCCCTGTGATAGAAGAGCGCACGTGTGTTCGTCTCCAGCAGAGAGTGCGACGGCTTTCAGATTAAATGGGAACGAAGCGACTTGAGTTGGGGAATCCGCATTACCAAAGTTACCGTTGCCAAGTTGCCCTTTCGACCCACCACCCCAACAAACGGTCGAACCATTGTCGAGAATGGCACATGTATGGTCTGAACCTGAGGCTATGGCTTTAGCACTGCGGTTGAGACCAAGCGTATCTGTGAGCACTGGCACGGCTGAACCCGTGACCCCCGCTTTTCCGAGTTGACCGTTTGATCCGTCACCCCAGCAGGCGACCTGCCCGTCATCAAGAATGGCGCATGTGTGGTCTTGGCCTGCAGCGAGGGTTACGACTTTTTGGTTGGATGCAAAGGTGATTGGAGACCCTGGAGTTGATGCGTCTGTGAATGTTCCCAAGCCCAATTGCCCTTCTGAGCCCTTACCCCAGCATGTCAGGTTTCCGTTGTCGAGGATGGCGCATGTATGGCTGAACCCTGATGTGAGAGCCACAGCTGTGCGACCACGCCCAAATGAGGAGGTATAGACTGGAAGCGGTTGTTCAGTGCTGTCGTTGTTGCCTAATTGCCCATGCTCGCCATCACCCACGCACATCACAGATTGGTTATCGAGGACTGCGCACATGTGACTTCCGCCAATGGCGAGAGTGGATTGTGAAAAAATCGAGCCCTGTTGGAACCCAGGTTGGTTCGCATCGATGGGCGATAAAACGACAGCTCGTGGCTCCTCTTGGAGCTCCAAATCTGTGGTAAAGTGAGGGATTCCTGAAGAAAAGGACAAAATAAGCATCAAAAAAACAAGGTAAAACGACTCAGTCTTCTTACCCATGGCTAAAGGAGTCGAAAGCCGAGTTTCAACCTTTTCCCCTGCAGTTTTTTATTCTGTTCGAAGGATAAATCCCCAAGTGGTTGACCAAGATGCTGGATGTAAGCACTCAACCTTGGTCTAAAGAACCGTCAGAAAGTTTGTCGAGGTCTGGGGCACTTGGCAAATCAAAGGTCGATTCTGCCCCTTCGCGTTCAAGCCGTTCATTCAATTCTGAGACGAGCGCTTCGGATTGTTCCGTTTGTGGAGTTTCAAGTGCCACTTCTTGCGAAACGGAGACCTCTTCCCCGCGTTCTAATGCTGCTATTTGGTCTTCCAGTTCTTTCTGCTTGCGGCGGCGCTCAGCCATGCTCGGAACCTCAAATGTTGCAACCAGCATGATCGGGTCCCCGTGCGTGAGAGCAGCCTTGTATTCCATCACATCTCCAACAGAGTTAACGATCAACTGGAACTTCGTTGGATCCCTGGAGCGTCGCTTTTTGTGCTTCTTGTAGTGATGGACATACACTTGGTATTGCCCTGCTGGAGCTGTGCCCTCGGGCCAGAACACATTTTCGACGGGTTTCTTTGTTTCCGGTCGAACGTTCGCGTCGACATCGAGTTCTCCACCGCACTTCGAAATCTTATTTCCCCCGTGGATTCGCTCACCAGATGGACACACAATGTGCAGATCTAAGTCGTTGAAATTGTTCCACATCAAGGACACTTGCACGTCAGAAGAACGGGCACCTTCACGCTCAAGTCGCTCCTGAAGTTCCTTCATTGCGGCTTGCGCTGCTTGCTTGGATTGAACTGCTTCGGCTTGCCTTGCAGATTCAATCTCTTGAAGGCGAGCCGCTTCAGCTGCGTCAAGTTCGGATTGGCGTTGGGCTTCCATTTCAGCGATTTGAGCCATGCGTGCTTCGGCCAAACGGGCTTCTTCACGCTCTCTGCGACGGCGTTCTGCTTCGTCTTCCGCTCGCTGGGCCTCTGCATCAGCTTCTGCTTGTGCTTGAGCGATTGCAGCAAGGCGCAACCGCTCGGCTTCACGGGCTTGATTGGCCGCTTCTTGAGCAGACCTGTTTGCGGCTTGCTTGGCGACGTTGCGCTCCGCCTCGAGTTGTGCTAGACGCCCTTGGGCAAGTTCTCTTGCGCGGCGGCGTTCTTCGACAATGGCTAACTTTGCGTTGATTTGCTGTTTTGCATTCCCAAACCCTGGTTGGTTGCTACCGTATCGCAACCCTTCCGGATTCATGCCTTGGCGCATGGCCAATTTCGCATCACTGCGAGCAACAATGTACCACAAACCGATACCAAAGCCGCCACCAAGGACAGCAAGCATTCCCATCGATTGGGGGTCCATTAATCACCGCTAAGTGGAACTTGTCTATTGTAGCATCGGTCGTTTGCCTATCCTTAAGCAGACAAATCTTTGACTTTTTCAACCAAATCCATTCGACGTAGGCGCCATACGCCGAAAGGCGTCATAGCCACTGCGATGAGAATAACGCCTGACATCAGCTGCCATGCTACGCTAGGAACAATTGTCACCGGTACAAAAAATTGCCAGGATGAAAACGATGCTGCGAGTCCAACCGCCCCTCCATAGGCGAACAGAACGCCGACGATGCCGCCAACAATGCCAATCAGCAAGCTCTCAAACAAGAGCATCATTCCAAGGTTGCGTGTGGATGCACCAAGAACACGTAATGTGGCCAGTTCAAAATCACGTTCGGCTACGTTCATGATCATGGTATTGAACATGACAACAACCGTGAACAGCAATCCAAGGTACATCATCGTCTGGAAAATCTGAGTCTGCTGGTCGAGCAAACTGTTGATGCCATTGAGGAGTGTCTGGCGCTCAACAATACCCATGGATGCCTCTCCTAAAGCAGAATCAACCTCGACACCTTGTGGAAGTTCGAGGTAGACTGAAGTCGCATTGACGCCTAAAATCCCGCTCAGATCTTCTCTAAGGAAATACATCGCTCTCGCCAATTCTGCAGACGATTTTGCAACAATTTCGACCTCAGTTTGAGCGCCATTAAGACTGACTGTCTGCTGCTCTCCAATGCTCCAACCAAGGAACATCATGCTTCCTTCATCCATCATGACTTGAGGAATTGTTGAGTTTGCAGTGGGTGTATTGCCCTCCAAGAGAGAAACGGCGCGCATGCCTGTTTCAAATGAGTCAAGGCCCACGAGCGTGAAGGTCCGATCTATTCCGTCAGCATCAGCAACCGAACCAAGCGGCATTTCAATGATCATTTCATAATTGACAGCCTTATTTTCCGCCCAATCCACAACGGGTTGTTCGCCATCTGGCATGATGTAGACTTGCGCATCCCATGTTTGGTCGTCTTCTAGACTTCCTACCATCGTATCTTGGAGTCCAGCCGACATCATTTGAATTGAACCAAACAGCATAAGAGAAATACCAACGGCAACAAATGTCATGGTGAGTCGAACGGGTTTTCGAACGCTTGAACGAATGGAGAGTCCAAGCGTTGTTGGCATCCATGAAGTGAGTTTTCGCAGGAGGTTTGACCCCACCCGCATCTCGTTTTGACCGCTTAACACGGCTAAAGGGTCGAGGCGGCTTGCCTTCCATGCAGGGAAAGCACCCGAGAAGAACACCACGAGCATGGTCGAGCCAATGACAGATGCAACAACTGAAGTTGGAACGATGCGTTCCACAATCGGGACGCCAACCAAATTTTGGTAAAAATCCAACATTCCATTCATGCCGGCTGGCCCTGCTAATGCCCCAAGTGCACACCCGAGCCCACCGATCGCCAAAGGAGCAATGAGGTAGCCTGTCATGAGCGATGAGCGCTTGACCCCTAGTGTTCGCAGCACTGCGATTTCCTTGGCTTGGCTTTGAACCAAGCGTTGAAGACTGAGGACAATGGTGATAGCGGCAATAGAAGCGATCATGACGGTGAACGGGACGGTCGTTCGCTTGGTTCCTTCCAAATCCTGTCGCATGACCTCAACGGGTTCGTTTTGCCCTCGGTCTCGAACACGGGCGTCCAACGCTGCTTCGTCAAGAGCCGCATCAACAAGTTCCTTCACCTCATCAATTTCATCGCCTTCATTCTCGCTGGTGTCGGGTAGATCAAACGATGGTGTGCCTTCGACATCCAACAGAATCATGTTGCTGGTGCCAACGACTTCACCGGTAAGACGAGCCATTCCAGCATCAGAAAGGTAGCCTACGACGTATTGACCTGGCTCGGAGGGGAACAATTCACCTTCAGGTGCAAAGAGGACGTGAAGTGGGTGATACCCCGTGCCTACAATCGTGAATTCAGCCGTTGCGTTTCCCGCCCCAATCGTGACCGTATCGCCAAGATGAAGGTCAAGCGCCTCCGTCACGTGAGCATCGATGACAATCTCATCAGCAGCAACGGCGGTTCTGCCTTCGGAATGACCCTCTGGCATCCAGACACGGTCGGCGTTGGCACCATCAGCAATGCCGTGCCACAGTGAGTTGATGATGTGCTGACCGGTATCGTTGGTGTGAAACATTGCGCCTTGTGTCACGGTTCGACCCTCACATGAGTCAAGCGATTGAGAAACTGATGAAGTATCCCATGCGCTTTCTAATGCAGTACAGAATGTGTTGACATCTTCTGGTGTCCAAAGAGCACTGCGGTTGTCGATCCACAAATCTGCGAGATTCGCCCCGTTTTCATCATCGGCTTGCATGGTATCGTACATACCTCCGAGGTTGTAGGCATAGCCGCCAAAGGTTATGCCAGCAAAAACGCCGACAAACACCATCAATACCACGGCCAGAAGCCGTAATTTGGTTCGCCATAGGCTTCGAGCCAAGCGCTTGTTCAAGAGAGCAGACATGGTAAATCCTCACTCTGAAGAGTCGTTGATCGTCAGTTCGTCCGAGATAATTTTGCCACTGTCAATCCGGATGACTCGGGTCGCATACCTGACCAAGCCCTCGTCGTGTGTAACAAACACTGAAGTGATGTTTTCTTGCTTACATGCGCTCACCAAGGCTTCCATCACTTTGTTCGAAGTTTCTGTATCGAGGTTGCCAGTGAGTTCATCGCCGAGCAGAAGAGTTGGACGCTTTGCAATGCTTCGTGCAATGGCCACTCGCTGTTGTTGTCCGCCACTGATTTCACCAGGGAAACGGTCGACTTCGGCTTCTAGACCGACGAGTTTCAACAATTCCTTCGCTCGCACAGGGTCTTTTTTACCAGCCAATTCTTGGATCAAGAGGATGTTTTCAAGAACGGTGAGGTCCTGCAGGAGATTGAAGAATTGGAACACATACCCGATGTTTTCTCTTCGGAAAGAAGTCATTTTCTCGGAACTATTTCGGGGGACTGCATCCAACCCTCCAGTTTGTTTGGACATGAAGGTGTACTCGCCACCGGTTGGACTGTCGAGGGCTGAAAGACAATTCAGAAGCGTGGTCTTTCCTGAACCCGACGGGCCGAGAAGAATCACACGTTCACCTTCGTGGATTTCAAAACTCACCCCGTCAAGAGCTTTGACGACGCCTGCAGGCGTTTCGTAATGCCGTTCTAGGTTTTCCATTTGCAATAATTTTTTCATTTATTTCACCTTCTTGCTTCAAAGAGTTGTTTAAACATCTCGAATAATTTGTCAATCGCCTTTTGTTCGTCTATACGCCCCTCTTGCGTTTCTTGTATCAGCCACACCTCATATTCGGTGTTCATGCGAATGAGTACATTGAGGGGAACATCATCACGGATTGCCCCAATCTTGACTCCGTGTTCGAGTATGGCCATTATGTCACCATACTCTCTCAAGCCCTCACATTCTGCGTTCAACTTATGGAAAATGGGGTGATCCGTTCCCAGTGAAACCAATTGGCGCATGAGGGACATAAAGACCGGTTGCTGAAAAACATCATTCCATTGTTTTGATGAAATCATCTTAATTGAATCCCAATATGTTGGTTTGTCCTCTGCCAAGGGGAATGAGGCCTTTGCAAAATCGAAACCTCCTGTTGCACGTGCAAAAGCATCGATAAAGCAAGTGATGAACAGATCTTCTTTGTTTTCGAAGTAATAGTACATCGAACCTTTTGAGATGCCTATTTTTTGAATGATTTTGTTGTACGAAGCGCCTTCAAATCCGTGGGCGGAGAATTCATCCTTAGAAACATCAAGAATCCTTGTTTTGAGGGATTCGTCAATGGATTCATAGCGTACGAGAGGCATTCGACCAGGTGGTCCGACCGGCCGGTCGAATATTAAATTACCTTGGTAGAACGATGGAGTTCAAAACCGGAAATCGATTGACGCACATCGAAAAAACATAGGGCAAGCAAATATACCATGCCTTCCTAAAGTTATACGATGCGAGAGATTCACCTTCGCTGGACGGCCCAAACGGTCGCATCCTCAGAATACGCGCCAATTGCTTCAATTGCTCACAATTTGGAGGTTGTGGGGCACCTTGATATTGGGGAAGATGGCATTCGTCAACTCATTTCACCATCGTTCTGTGAAGGGAAGGGCCCCGAGGATCTTAATGAGGTTCCGTTCTTGAAAGTCGAATCTGTCCTAGGAGTGGGCAATGGAGGCCATCTCGTAGTTTGGAATTCACACCCACTGTCCATTGCTGCCATCAAGTTCCCCGACATTCATATTTTGCCACCATACACTTACGGTGGCGAGGGAATTTCCATCAAGGTAAGAGGTGTGCCAAGTGGTATTTCCGACTTCTTGAAAATCGCTCGGAAAATCCTTCCGCCAGACATGGTCAAGGTCGTTGAAATCGAAAGCAACACCAGCACAGTCGAGAGTTTACTTACCGAACGGCAGATTGAATGCATGAAAATAGCTGTCCGCTCGGGGTATTATGAGCATCCTAAGCGAATTAATTTGAGAGAGCTCGCAGAGTTGATGGAAACGCCACGTTCGACCCTTCAAGAGCATCTTAGCCGGGCAGAAATTTCGTTAATGCACTGGGGTGCAGACCAAATTCAGTAAGTCGGTCAAAGTGCGAAACCTTGAGAATGGAGAGGGGTTGGACCAAGCATGAACAAAGCCCAACGGCTCGAAAAGTTGTTGCCTCAGGGCAGAGGTGTATGGATACCAATCGACCACGGTGCCTCTGATTTTCCAATTCATGGACTCAGCGACACTGAAGCAGTCATCCGCTCACTCGTCAACGCAGGCGTTGATGGGATTCTGGCGCAGAAAGGAGTTGTGAGCCGATACCACCATCTTTGTCAAGGAAGTCAAACATCAATGGTCGTTCACCTATCTGTATCCACTCGCCATGCTGGCCCAGATGCCACCAACAAAGTGCTTGTTGGTCACGCAGATGAGGTTCTCCCTCGGGGCGGAATCGGAGTTTCATGCCAAGTCAACATGGGCAGCCCAAATGAAGCATCCATGATTGAACGCATGGGACAAATTAGTCGCGAAGCCCTCCACCATCAACTTCCAATGTTTGGCATGGTTTATGCTCGTGGAGAACACCTCAACCCTGTACCTGGCGATCCGACAAACGGCAATGCACACGCCGTTCGTCTCGCTTTCGAACTTGGGTGCGATGCAGCAAAAACCGTATGGACTGGTGATGCTGAATCGTTTGGTGTGATTGCGGCAGCAGCACCAATTCCAATCTTGGTTGCAGGTGGACCTTCAACCGGTGATAGCCATCAAATTCTGACGATGGTGCGCACAGCATTGGATGCTGGTGCCTCAGGAGTGTGCATGGGTCGGCAAGTGTTCGCTCACGACAACGTCGAAGGAATCGCCCGTGCTCTCGTGATGTTGGTTCATCAAGGTTCAACCGTCGAAGAGGCCATCGTGGCCTGTGGATTGTGAGGAAGCACAATGGAAATCTGGATTGATTGCCGTTCGGAAGAAGAGGACTCTCTTCCCGAAGGATTCGATCGAATGTTGGCGGAAGGTCACCTCACCATCAATGGAAACAAAATCATGCAGAGTGGCTCCATTTTTGGAGCCTACAGCCACATCGAGGACACCAGCGGACAGGACGAAGCAAAGGCGTTGATTGGAAGCGTGTCTTGGCTGCTGGTTTCATTCAATGATTGGTCCATGATCCCGATTGAGAACCTGATCGCTGCTGCTGAAGGCACCCCGACAAGAATCGCCGCACTGCTCACTGAGCCACACCAGATTCAAGGGGCTGCTTTCGCACTCGAACAAGGGGTCGATGCTGTCGTGGTCGATTCACAGCCTGCTATGGTTGATGCCGCCTTGATTGCAAAGACGCTCCGCTTAGAGCGGCAAGAACACTTCGAACCAGATGGTGAAAGCCCGCAGGAACTTTCCCTTTCCATCTTAGAAATCACTGGAGTTGAAGAAGGCGGCGTTGGAGACCGGTATTGCATCGACTTCACCTCGCTTCTTGACAAGGGCGAAGGGATGCTTATTGGGTCAAATGCGACCAGTTTCATGCTGGTGCATGGTGAAACAATTCCCTCTGATTTTGTTCCAGTCCGTCCGTTCCGCGTTAATGCTGGCACTCCGCAATCCTACACCCTCATGGCCGATGGGACAACCAATTACATTTCCGAACTGTCTTCTGGCGACACGGTTAGCGTCGTCAATGAGGAAGGAACATCCCGAACCATGACCATTGGAAGAATAAAAATCGAGCGCCGCCCAATGTTATTATTCCGATGGGTGGATGAAAACCATAAAGAGGGGCACATGTTCTTACAACAAGCAGAGACGGTACGAGCAGTCGGCGCAAATGGGAATCCAATGTCAGTCACAACGCTGAAGATTGGGGACCAAATTCTTGGTTGCGTTGACAATGGTGCGCGACACATTGGAGCCGCCATCTCAAGCACTGTCGATGAGAGGTGAAGATTTGGCGGTACTTGGAAACGGCAATGCACACGGTGCTTGTAGTCTCCTTCATGCAGCAGGTCTTGGGTATGGGGCCAGCATCGCATTGGACCTGCCTGTTGCCGTTCGATTGCTTGATTCACCCAGCAAAAGAGACCTGGATGACCCCGATGAATTGCTGGACCAAGTGCTCGCCGCTTGGACCGCTGCAGGCCACGAACTTCCCAAAGGGCAACCTGCCGAAGCATTCCATTGGGCTGTGGCCTCCAAAATCCCTCCTCGCCAAGGTCTCAAGTCGAGCGCTGCCATCGCAGTCGCTGCATTGCGAGCACTTGCTGATGCAACATCAACCGAACTTGAAACCGCCGAAATCGTCGCCATGGCTGCTCAAGCGCAAATTGATGCTGGCGTATCATTAACCGGTTCAATTGATGACGCGTGGGCTTGTGCCGCACCTGGTTGGAAACTGATCGACCCCCAAGCTGAATCAATCCAAGAAGGCGTACTTCTCGAAAGCTCTGGGCCTCAGCCTGATGATTGGTATGTCTTGCTTGTTTGCCGTGGCGACAGAGAACGCAAACCTGAATTGGAAGATTTCGTCCCTCACGCTGGTGCTTTTCAACAAGCCTTGAGCGCTTTACAAGAAGGCAGGGAACTCGTGGCTTTGACATGGAATGGGAGAGCGATGCTCAGCGTTCTTGGCGACATGCTTGGACGTAAATTGACCAATGATGCCCTGCTCAACGGCGCTAGGGCCGCAGGCATCACTGGATCTGGCTCTGCCCTTGTCGTTGTCGCTCCAAAGGTGAGTAAACCAACCTGTGAGCGATTAAAGCGGTTTTTCGAATCACGCAACGATGGAACGACCGTGGTCGTGACATCGTTTCTCAGCGGTCTTGAGGAAGAATGAACCACCCATGGGCTCGCACGCACCTTCTTGAGGGGGGCGCGGCTGGAAAGCATGAACCTCATGAACATGCACCTCGGTGAGCATCTTCGCCTGACCCTGTTTGGGACAAGCCATGGGCCAAAGGTCGGAATCACCCTCGAGGGTGTTCCAAAGGGACTTGTGGTCGATGTTGAAGGAATAAAAAAAGCCATGAACACTCGACGTCCCGGTGGGCGTTATGCAAGCAAGAGAAAGGAAGAGGACGCTGTTCTTGTGCTAAGTGGAGTCGAACAAGGTCGTACAACCGGTGAGGTTGTGGAATTATCGATTCTGAACCAAGATGCGAAATCCAAAGACTACAGTTTCCTGCCTGACCACCCTCGCCCAGGTCACCAAGACATGGTGATGCATAAGCGCACCAACGGCCAAGCAGACTTGCGCGGTGGCGGGATGTCATCGGCAAGATTGACCGCCCCCCTCGTCGCAGCGGCTGCTTTTGTCGCACCGCTCCTCACCAGCCGTGGCATCGAGATTGAAGCACATGTAGGAGCCATCGGTTCGATTGAATCCAATCCAATGAACACACAACCGGAGCGGTGGGCAAATGAAGCGTGCAAAGAAATGCGATGTCGAGATCCTGAGGCTGCAAAACGGATGGTCGAAGTGGTCGAACACCATCGGATGAATCTCAACTCGGTAGGGAGTCGGGTCGATGTGACTGTTCAAGGCCTCCCTCTTGGTTTAGGAGAACCATGGTTCGATGGCATTGAACCTGCATTGGCCAGAGCAATGATGTCGATCCCTGCAGCACGTGGAGTGACTTTTGGACGTGGATTCGATGTGGTTGGGATGACCGGCAAAGAACACAACGATTCATGGGGTGGTACACCAAACGCACCAGTCCTTCTAGGCGACAAACCCGATGGCGTGCTTGCTGGCTTGGCCACTGGAGCTCCAATCCATTGCTCTGTCGCCTTCAAACCACCATCCAGCATAGCGGCAGAGCAGGTCACGCTCAACATCAACACCGGATCGATGGAGCCTCTAGTTGTCAAAGGAAGACACGACCCCGTCCTTGGTCCACGAGCGGTCGCTGTTGTGGAAGCAATGGCGATGCTCGTCTTGACCGACCTCGCGCTTCGTGGAGGATTCATCGATGAATGACCCCATCACCATCCACAAATTTGGTGGATCTTGCCTCAGAGATTCATCCGACCTGGATCGAATCGCAGAGGTTGTTGGCCACTGGGATGGTCAATCAATGGTGGTTGTCTCAGCTTTGTGGGGCACCACTGACCGTTTGATGCGGGCGAGCAAGGAACCACGTTACGCAAGCCGTTTGGTCAACGACCTGTCAAGCCAGCATCTTCGTTTTGCACCAGGGCTCTTGGAGAGTGAACTTGGGCCCAAGTTCACCAAGGTCCTGAAAGGCATTGAACAATCACTGGTCGAATTAGCACGACGCCCCGCACATGGAGTCGCAATCAATCGATTGCTTGCTGCTGGCGAACGGCTCTCTGCACTTGTGGTGGCTCACCGATTGAAGCAGTATGGCATTGCTGCACACCCAGTTGGTGCCGAAGATATCGGTTTGCGGCTTGATGGTGTCAACAGGGCTCCAACGGTGGATCTTGCTGCCTCAATGGGATTGCTGGACAGAAAAGCACTGCATGACACCCCCGTTATCACCGGCTGGTTCGGAGAAGGAAAAGACGGGCAGTTGGCCTTATTGAGTCGAGGTGGTTCGGACCACACTGCAACATCGATTGCTCGCTTAGTCGATGCAAACCGGGTCATCTTGTGGAAGGACGTGCAAGGCGTCCTTCCTCTCAACCCCCGTTGGGGCATTGAAACAGAGCCTATCGCTTACCTCGGGTACGGGGAAGCAATGGAATTGTCAAGGCTCGACACACCGATTCTTCATCCAGCGACCGTTGAACCGCTCATGGACACTGGAATTCCATTGGAAATCCGTCATCTCCACGGGTCTATGGACAAATCCGCTGCGACTGTGGTTGGTCCGAATGTGTATGAAAAGAACGTGATCAAAGCCATTGGGTGCCTTCCAAGCGTGGTCTCAATCCACAGCCAAACCAAATCACTTGAACAGCAAAGCGGTCAGTTGGGCGAAGTGCTTGTTCGCTTTGCTGAGGCAGAAATATCATGTTGGCACCTTGACGCACAACCTGGTGAACTGCGTTGGATTGTCTCCCAACACGATTCGATTCATGCCCAAGGTCTGATTGAGGAACACTTCGGCTCAACGACCATCGAACCGTATACTGCAATTGTTTCCCTTGTTGGCAACCGCGGCGGAGACGACTTGGATGGTCTTCGAAATCAGGACCTTGAGGAATTAGAAATCGAAGTCTTGTCAGAAGCTGAACACGCCATACGACTCTTAACAAAAAGTCGAAACATCGTTGAAGTGTTGCATCACTTGAGCCAAAAATACGGGCTCAGGCAAAGACTTGAGCATCAAGAGTGAGCCTCACTCGGCTTGCTTCTCTCGGAAATTCTGTAGGTGTGTTGGTAGGTTCAAAGCGAACAAGCCTCCAACCACACAGAAGACGAAGAATGTTCCAAGAGCCACACCATAGACCGAGATGAGTTCAACGGATTCTTCCATTCGGAGCGCTGTGTCTTTCGAGAAGATTCCAACGAAGAAGGGCAGAATCGTGTTTGCAGAAAGCACAAGGGTTGCTAGAACCACTGCAATGACTGGATTGATGATGAGGGAGCGGTGGTACTTTCCGACAATCTTCTGAGGGTTCATCACATACACTTCATTGGTCCGAATGCTGGTGTCAAGCATGGAGTATCGCAACACACCATTGCTTAGTTCGAAGTACATGATCAACAAAACTGCGTAAATAACAACAAGTGCAGAGAGCAAGAACTCCTTGTCTTGCAATCCAAACAAGTCGTTGGAAAGGGTGACTTTCGAAGAGGCAAAGCGGAGGATGGCCAGAATGAACAGCATGTTGCTGAGCAGGCTAAAGCGTCCATCTCGTTGGAATGTGCCCCAAAAGCCGGTCCCGGTGGCAGCGACGATGAGCGTCAATTGGAGGATGGTTGCGACTCCCAAACTTCCAGAGATCATGTACCAAATTGTACCCTCTGGAGGTGAAATAATGTAGGTGAGCATAGCCAGTGCAACAAGCACGACATAAACGCACAGTTGGAGGGTTTGAACCCACTTAGCCGGTGGCAAAAACTTTGTTTTTGGAACCAATGGTCCGCCAAGAAGGCTTTCGATAAAAGTTGGAATTTCCACGGTCGGAATGGCATCCTTTGGGATGTCACTTCCTGCACCAATTTGCCCTGCGGCCTTCTTTCGCGAAGGTGCGGACGAACGAACGGTTTTTCCATCGTAAAGATGGGCTGTATCGCTGGATGGTTTGCTCACGGTCATCGTATCACCTCAGAATCCTCTTGCTCCAGCTAGAGCGGTTGACAGGAGCATATCTGGCTCCCAATCCATGATGTTCACACCAAGTCCACGAAGTTCGCTGATGAGCACGTCACGTTCAGTCTTCATGACTTCATATCCAGTGCGGTCAATTCGACGTGCATCGAATTCAAACTCCAAAGAAGAAGGTGTGAGAACCGTCACGTCAAAGTCTCGAGCCCTGAAGTCACGCAATGCATTGACAATCGTTGGGTCGTCTTCGAGGTTTGAGAGGAAGATGATCGGGCTTCCTTTGTTGATGTGAGGCAAAATTCGGTTGACAACAACCTGCAAAGGAATGTTTCCTCTTGCGACTGCGCCAGCGAGTTTTGTCAAAATGACATAGAGTTGCTTCTTGCCAGTGTCTCGATCCACGCTGACGACCTCGTCACCGTACACGATAACACCAACGCTGTCACGACGACCAAGGAAATACTTGGCCAATGATGCGGCAGCTCGTGTCGAATAAACGAGGGCGTTTCGGGAAACAGGTCCCGTTTCAGCAACAGACCGAGAATCGACGATGATGATGATGTCGGAAACAGCATCACGCTCGCGCTCGTTCACCATCAGTTTTCCAGATCGTGCGTATGCAGACCAGTTAATGGCACGGAACGAATCACCTTCGAAGTACTCACGGAGGGAGTAAAACTCCGAACCGGGACCAGGTTGTCGAATGTTGACAGCACCGGTGAAAATCTTTGGAACACGAGACTTAACGAAGGTCTCTTTGAGATCTTCCATCTTCGGGAACACAAGGAAATCATTGTAGACATGCAATTCCTTTTCCTTGTGGAACAGACCAAACGGGTCTTGGATCCTGACAGCCACAGGACCCACGCTGTAGAAGCCTCTTAGAGGGCATTCAACTGTGTATTCGATGAGGGTTTCACGGCGAGGTCCGAGTTCCATCAAGATGTAATTCGCACCGTCTTTGATGCGCATGACCTCAGGAACACGGTCGCGAACTTCCAAAATTTTAGCAAGGGATGAGTGGTTTTGCATCTTCAAGGTGATGTTGAGTTCACCATCTTCGAAGATTCGTGCGCTTGAGAGCTTGCGTAGGGCAGTAACACTGCCAAGAGCAACACCTTCTTCGCCGGTCCATTCATCTGCACGTCGGCCGCTTGAAGCGACGTCTGCGTGGCCGCCAAACAAGGAAGCCCAAGTGAGGAACACAAAGATGACAACCGCGATGGTCACAAGTTGGGAGTTTCGCAAGGTCAATCCAAGCAAATACATGGCAACAGCCAAACTTCCCAGCATAGCAGATTTACGGCTCCACATCAATCATCACCTCAATTCAAGTAACGCTGGTCAACTCAAACGGTTGGCACAGGAACTTCTCGTAGAATGGCTTGGATCACTTCACCAGCTTCTAGGCCCTTGATTTGATGTTCAGGCTTGAGAATAATTCGGTGTGCGATGGCCAGTTCAGAAACAGCCTTGATGTCGTCAGGTGTGACGAAGTCACGACCACGAAGGGCTGCTGCTGCACGGGAAGTCTTGAGCAATGCTTGGGAACCACGAGGCGAAGCGCCGACGAGGACACGAGGGTCTTCACGGGTTCGCGACACGATTTCGACCATGTACATGCGGAGAGCCGGGTCGACGTAAACGTCTTCACAGGCTTGCTGCATGGCAATGACTCGTTGTGGATCGGTGATCACGTCAACATCGACTGCGTCCTTACCACGTGAAATACGTCGGCGGAGGATTTCGTCTTCGTCAGCACGGTCTGGGTAACCCACGGACATCTTGAACATGAAACGGTCAAGTTGCGCTTCAGGAAGCGGGTAGGTACCTTCTTGCTCGACCGGGTTTTGTGTGGCCATAACAATGAATGGAGCTGGGAGTTTGTGGGTCACCGTACCGATGGTAACCTGCTTCTCTTGCATAGCCTCAAGCAAAGCAGCTTGGGTCTTTGGAGGAGCACGGTTAATCTCGTCAGCAAGGAGAAGGTTACAGAACAATGGTCCTGGCTTGAACGTGAATTCGCCCTTCTTTGCGTCGTAGATGTTGGTACCTGTGATGTCAGCAGGGAGCAAGTCAGGCGTGAATTGTACACGCTTGAAATCGCAACCCAACGCATCAGCGAAGGTGTTGGTCATCAAAGTCTTCGCCAAACCAGGGTAATCTTCGAACAGAAGGTTACCGTTCGACAAGATGTTGATCAACACGTTGTCGATGACGTGAGGCTTACCGATAATCACTTTCTGCACTTCGGCTGCAATCGCTTGAGAGATTGCGCCGACGTGGGTCAAGCGGGCTTTGACCTCGGGGCTGGCTTGGTGCTTCGGCTGGGCCGGAGCGGCCGGTGCTGCTGGTGCTGGGGCTGGTGCCGCTGGTGCTGCAGGTGCTGCCGGCATAGGTGCTGGCGCAACGGGTGCTGCGGGGGCGGCTGGGGCCACAGGCATAGGCGGCGCTGGCGCGGGCGGGGCTGCGGGTGGGGCAGGGGGTTGCATGTCTATTGTCCTCCAGGTTTCAATTTCCCCAACGTCGTATCTGCGGGATTACCTCTCGCAATTCTTCGTTGGAGTAGATGCGGTTGGAACTGATGAGTTCCACCAATCGCGGATCACGCACCATCTGCATGATTTCCGCTGGGCTTTTGCGCATGAATTCATCACGCGTCAAATCGTTGAACTGACGCACCTTGGACAACAAAGCCTCACGGGTGCGCATTTGGTATTGAGCTGCGTCCACTTTCTTCGGACGCTCTCTGAATCGAGTAAGATCGAACACATGCCGCCAGTTTTCTTTTTCTGGAACGACCATGATGGCGATGGCCAGCAAGGCGAAGAGGTTGAGAACAATGAGCCACTTGAGCACAACGTCGCTCGTCAAGAGCACAACCGCACCCATTGCTTCGGTGAACGGGGAAGACAAAGCACTCGCCACGTGGCGGCTTTCGTCAAAGACGATGTAGAAGTTGTCATTGAACCGAGTAACAGAGGTGGAGATTTCCTCATTGTCTGTTTCCATCATGTCAATCATGAGGGCGGTAAAGTATTGTGAGTTGCCATACCATGTGGTGTCCCCCTGGGCATCGGAGAGGCCATCGGAATCAGAGTTCCAGCAGTTGTGACCCTCTTGGACATAGTAGGGGGAGTCGCACTGTTGGTAGCCAAGTTCCTCGGCTCTAGTCTCGTCCCACAGGTGGTTGGCGAGCACTGAATGGTCAGCCACGAAGACGATTGAGCCAGTGACACTGACATCACCCTGATCGTTGTCAATGGTGACATCGAGAACATCGATGCCAGGGTAGTCGATTCGAACGATGAGGCCTGTCTTTCCTTCACCAAGCGTTGGGTTCTTGTCGCTGTTGATGTCGAGGTTGCTTGAATCTGTCACAATCACGGCAGAGGTCGAGGCAGCGGCGAGCACATTGACATCCCTGTTTGTGTCTGTTTGGTCGTCGAGGACCTGAATTGCGGTCGGGCGGTGGAACAGAACTGGAAGGCGGCAGTTGCTAACGATACCTTGGTCGAGGTTGGCCTGACTGCACGGGATCAAGCGCTCATCACCCATTTCAGTGACATTGGCTTGGATGCTCGCGGCAGCCCAAATTCGACGGTAATCCCCAGGGACTTGTTCGTCGAGTTTGTCGGTCATCTCGTAATAGCGTTGGTCATCGAGAACCATATCACCGAAGTACTTCACTCCGAATTGGTCAGCGACGAGTTGTGCATTGGTGGAGTTGGCTGCCAAAATCACTTTACCGCCCTTTTTAGTGACAAAATCGTAGATTGCGGATGCCTCAGCAGCATCGAATGGCTTTTCCGGCCCTGCGATAACGAGCATGGTTCGATGAGGATCTTGCCAATCGTTCACGAGCATTGGCGTTGACATTGTGTTGGCGATTGAGAAGTCGCTTTCAGAAAAGTCGGTGCGCATTGAGGTCAGTTGTTGATCCGTGTAGGCATCGTCTGCATTTGCATAGGGCGAGAGCACCGTTTGCTTGTCAAGGCTGACAAGGCTAATGAGGGCAACAGAGAGAACAAGAGAGGCCATCAATCCGATTTTGAGCCATGACTCAATGGAGAGTTTTTGCCGCTCTGTTTCTGCCAAAATCTACCCTCCTTTTTCTCGTCCCGCGTATAATATACTCGTAAAGACAACTGTCGGAACTTCGCTCCACTCATAATGGTTCTCCATGGGTGCTCCGTTGAAAATCGAACCGTGCAGGGGTTGATATACCTCCTGTGCACAAAAAAAAGAGGATTTAGTCGCCTGGAATGTAAGAAAAGCAGACTTTTCTTTACATCTCGGTCTTTTTCCGGCGAAGGAGCCCTCCTGCTGCAATCATAGCGATCGCTTCAACTGCAAAGAAGCCGGGGAGTGTATTGGATTCCACGCTCAGCCCACTGTTGGGGTCCTCGTCCTCATCCGAAGCGTCACCAGAATTGGACTGTTGATCTTCTTCTTCGTAAGCAAAGACCTCGACGTCGAATGTCGCGCTGCGTGCAGCATTATCGCCTTCTGAGACGAGGGAAATGGTCACCTCGCATGTGCGCCGTGGTTGGCTCTCCGATGCGACAAGCGTAAGTGTGGCAAAAGAATCCTTGCCGTTTCGGGCCCCAGTGGGTTCCACAACAGTATTCTCGAGCGCATCAAGCCCGTCCACCGTAAGGTGAGGGCAACTGCGGACTTGGGCCGTTGCTTCCTTGACTGCATCATTGGCGTTGCCAAGATTGACCATTTGCATCGAAATCACAACTGAGGAACCAGCGTGCAGTTCATCGTTTGATGGCGTAATTTCTGGACGCAAGTTGAACACTTTAGGAAGTTTTACGGTTCCGTCAATTTCTTGATTTCCGGCCGATGTTTCACCAACTTTTTCGTCCGCCATGATGCTTAACGTCGACGTGTTGTCCGGATTGTATTCACGAACAGCGTCATCGTCCACACCCGTCGAAAGCGTCAGCGTGATGCTTTTGTTTTCACCAGCTGCTACAGTGATTGATTCAGGGCCGTCGATGGACCATGGAACCCATGAATTGACGTCATAGGTCAAATCCAACTGAACTTGACTCATTCTCGTGTTTTCAACATAAGCAACAACTTCGCCTTCGATGTCCCAATCGTCATCAAGCGTCACAGTGTACCCGTTGTCCATGTCCGTGGACCAGCCAAGCGTCCAACTTGGGGCCTCAAACTGATCTTGAGCCATCACAGTGGGCGGAAGGCCAAGACCGACAAGAAGAAGCGCAGTGATCAACAACATCAACGAGCGGCGTACCATCATATTCATCACTCCAGCAAACCTTGGACGGCTCTCTTGGTCAACACACGCACCATTGAACGGCGGTAACGAGGTGGTAAAGCAGTGTTGTTGACTGGTTTGACGCTCTTTTGAACCGCTGTTGAAAGTGCTTTGACTGAATCAACGCCCTCCCAGCCAGGCTTCAGGACCTCTTCGACTTGTTCAGGATGGGTGCGGGGAATTGATTCAAGCGCCGTGGTTGCAATTCGTAGCGATGATGGGTCACCTGCGACCCAAGAGGCTGCTACGCCTGCTTCTGGGAAATCCCACGAATCTCGAACCCTGAGTTTTTGATACGAACCAGTGCGCGTGGCTGCATCTTCAGGGAGGGTGACTTTGAGAAGGAATTCGCCTTCTTCAAGCACGTTCTTTTTCATACCATCGAGTTGGTAAAAGGATTCGATTGGCAGTGTTCTCGCACCGTTAGGGCCGATGAGATGAACGCTGGCCCCGAGCACCATCAGCGTTGGCGCAATGTCGCCTTGATAGGTTGCGACACAGAGGGTGTTTTGGTTTGGGATGACGCGGCAATCTGCACCTGTGCCACAATCTGCTTTGTGGCACCAATCGATTGAACGACGCCAATCTTCACCTTGGTTGTACCAGAAACATCGAGTGTCGAGGCACAAATTCCCGCCAAGTGTGGCGTTGGTTCGAACCAATGAGGAAGCGACTTTGGAAGCGGCTTGGACCACAACAGGGTGAGCTCCATTTTCTTCAGTGATGTCCGCAAGCCGGACCATACAGCCCATTTCTGAACCCGAGATTGTGGATGTTCCGCCAATCTTCGCCAAGGAGATGACGTGGGGCTTTGGATTGATGTGCCACTTGTAATTGGGCAGCAAATCTGTTCCACCAGCAACCCAATCAAAGGCTTCTCCTGCACCCATTAATTGCGCTGCTAATTCACATGCAGCATCAACGGATGTTGGATGGTGGAGGGTAAAAGGAGGCATCAACATCATTCATCACCGCCCATGTGCCGCTGCTCTTTTTTGAGCCACGCCTTTCCGGCTAAACCAAGCGCTGCAAGTTGTTCTGGATCAGGTTCTGTTGCCATGCGCCAGCCCTCGACCTGGTCTTCCAGCGGCAAGTTTGGATCAAAGCCAAACAGCACGCCGTTCACATACGGACTTGTGTCTTCACTTCGTTGCCGTGACCGATCGCGTGTCTTGTGTTCAGCGGCTCGCTTGACAAGAATTGGTTGCAAATCACCGTGTTCGACCCTCGGGGATTCAAGGTCCAACGGATCATCAACACCGGCGGCTTTCATGCCTTTCTCGATGCCTTTGAAAACAACATCAGGCGTCAATGGAAGGTCTCGCAATCGAATGCCAATTGCATCGTAGACGGCGTTCACGACGGCCGGAAGAATCGGCAAGAGTGGACCCTCGCCTGCTTCTTTAGCCCCGAAAGGCCCTTCAGGATCGCATGACTCAATGATGATTGGCTCGACATGAGGCATCTCGTGAACCGACGGAATCTTGTATTCCAAAAGGTTAGGGTTCTGCAAGTGGCCAGTGCGCCCGTACACCATTTTCTCTGACAGCACCTGTCCAAGGCCCATGTGACACGAACCGATGATTTGCCCTTTGACCGCAAGCGGATTCAGCGCCTTGCCACAATCGTGAGCAGCCCAAACATTGGTGCACTTGATCAGGCCCGTTTCGACATCAACATCAACTTCCGCAACGTAAGCAGAGAAAGAATACGCTGGTGCAAGACCTGCTGCTGCACCTTTGTGGACCCCACCCATCGGGGGGGAGCGGTAGGCGCCGCTGGCGATGAGTGCCCCTTTGTCCTCTTGCGCTTTGTGCAATGCTTTGAGGTAGGAAATACCAATCGCAGGGTCGTGTTTGTAGTAAATACGGCGGTCGTTAAGGACCAAATTATTCGGGTGGTAGCCAAGCACCTCCCATGCTGCTTTGAGCAGCTGCTCACGAATCTCAAGGGCGGCACGAATGGCAGCGTTCGCATTCATGAAGGTGACACGGCTCGAATAAGAACCAAGGTCGACGGGTGAGGTGTCGCTCTCATGGCTTCGGACATGAATCATTTCCAAGGGCAGAGCAAGCACTTCTGCGACCACTTGGGCCACAGCGGTGGTCGAACCTTGACCAATGTCTGCAGCACCGGTGTGAACGGTTACGCCCCCATCCATGTCCACTTGGATGTGCACGGTTGCGTGTGGGAACCGGTTTGGATCCCAATGAATCGGAAGACCGGAACCCGAGATGAAGAAACCACAGCCAATCCCGATGCCTTTTCCGAGCGGCATTTGACGGAACTTGTTATCCCAATCGGATCCTTCACGGACCTTTTCTAAGGCTTCACGCATGCCGTTTGATGTGATTCTAAACCCACTGATGGTTCGGCTGTGAGGTGGCAGAAGATTCGCCAAACGCAAGTCGATTGGATCGACCTTCAACTGCTCTGACATTTCATCCAATCCGACTTCAACGGCGCATCGCGTGTTGACTGCCCCATGCCCACGCATGGCGCCTGAGGCTGGTTTATTGGTCCACACACGTGCACCCGTGTAGTGGAAGGAGCCAAGTTCGTATGGGGCAGTTGCGAGAACTCCGTTGTAATACGAGGTTACGTGACCAAAGGAAGCAAAGCCTCCTCCGTCGATGAGAGCATCGATATCGAAGCCGGAAATACGGGCTTCTTCATCCGCAGTCATCTTGACTTCGATGTGGCTAGGGTGGCGTCCTCGATTGATCCAATAGACTTCCTCTCGGTCGAAGGTGATGCGAACAGGTCGCCCAGATTTCCGCGATAGAATTGCAGCGCACATCTCGTGAGGGAATGGGTCTGATTTCCCGCCAAATCCTCCGCCAACGAAGGTTCGAATGACATTGATTTGGTGCATTGGGACGTCCAGAACGGTCGCTAGGGCACGGTGAGTGTAGTGAGGCACCTGTTGTGGAGTGTAGAGTTGAAGTCTGCCGTTAGGATCCCAATGAGCGACCACTGCGTGAGGTTCAGTGAAGCCGTGATGGACACCTGCCATGTTCCATTTCCCATGGGATGATGCGAGGGGTTTCTCAACCAACGAACGATCTCCAAACTCTTGAAACACACGCTTTTGGACATTGGTACGAGCCAAATGGTACTTGCCCCGCCAGTGAATTGGCTCATCGGTGTCTTCCAGTCCCTTTTTTGGATCAAAGACTGGCTCCAGAACTTCGTATTCCACCTCAAAAAGGTTGAGAGCAGCCATTGCTGTTGCTTCATCAACTGCTGCCACACAAGCAACAAGGTCACCGACGTGACGGACTTTCTCTACAGCCATGGCATGTTCATCCTTGGTGACGGGCAATACCCCGAATTGGTGGGGTGAATCTGCACCTGTTGCCACGGCAAGAACGCCTGGAAGGGCCTCGACTTTTGATGTATCAATCGATTTTATTTTCGCATAGTGGTGAGGTGAGCGCAAGATCTTTCCAATCACTTCATTCGAGAGTCGTACGTCATCCCCGTACCAAGCCTGACCAGTCACCTTGGCATTTGAGTCAACCAAAGCTGTTGGCTTTCCAACAGTGGTTCCAGTGCGTGCACGGTCATGGATGTGAGCGCCAGCTGGTTGTGCTTCTTTTCCACCGACCATTTCTGGAATGTAGTCCAGATCCCGTGGAGCCATTTTTGGCTTTGAGCCTCCTGAACCTGGTGGCGGGAACGCTTGTTTGCCTGCGACGCGCTTGCCGTCTTTACGAGTGGTTTTTCCAGCCCCTCCGGGTTGTTGACGATAGCCTCCAGACATGACGATCACCTTGCGTGGCCCGGAGGCATTTGTGGTTCTTCAGGCCCGCTCGGATGTGGATCGGGGTGTGGATTGCTTGCCGGTGGTGCTGGTTCGGCTTCACCTCGGTGAATGGCGGCTGCCGCTTGAATTGAATCGATGATTTGTTGATAACCAGTGCATCGGCACAAGTTTCCTTCGATCGCTAGTGCCACTTCATCGTTGGTGGGTGCACTGTTTTCATTCAACAGCGCTTGTGCTGTCACAAGGAAACCAGGTGTGCAAAAACCACATTGCGAACCGCCATGTTCTGCGAAACAAGATTGGATAGGGGCGAGGTGTGCTCCATCAGCCAAACCTTCGACGGTGATGATGGAAGAGCCTTCAACTTGCCCGGCTAAACAAAGGCAGGAGAGCCGTGGCGTGCCGTCAATCATGACGGTACAGCATCCGCAAGTTCCCAAATCACACCCTCGTTTGACACCAAGTGTTCCGACTTCATCGCGCAACACATCGAGCAAAACTGCGTTCGATGGAGCCAGGATTTCAACAGGCCTTCCGTTGACCTCTGCAGACCAAATTTCCTTCTTCGCGACAGGGATCATTTCAACGTGTTCGGTGCCTACCATGTCTGTCGCCTACGGCGACGTGGGGAACGCCGCATATCAACCTAGGGTAGGATATTTTTCACTCATGCGGCAGTGCTTGCTCTCAGGCGAACCGACACAACATCGTCCTGACCCGCCGGGGGCTCCACCCAATCCTCGTCTCCGGGAAGAATGAGGCCCTCACCAATGCTGACAAGACGGCTCGCTAATTTGCGTTGGCGGGTGACAAGTTCGTCCCAATTCATTTCCTCATCGCGCCATGATTGCCATCGCTTGAGCGCGCGATAATTGACAACAACCTTGGCAAATAAACGCATGTGAGCCTTGGCTGAAAGCGGCCAATAGATGAAGAAAACACAGAACACAAGGTAGGTGGGTAGGTTGGCCAACGGCTCGAGCAGCCAATGCAACTGAAGCAGTTCGTTGACAGGGCTTGATGGATTGAGCAGCAACCATGTCGCACCCGATGAAGCAAGGATCCACCACAAAGGGAAGAACACGAGCGCCGAGAGGATCTTGATTGTGCTAATAATGGAACCATCTGCACCCTTTGCTTTCATACGATTGACGAGCAAGGCATTCGCCTTGTAGGGAACGATGTTGCCTAACATGGCACCCCAAGAAATCAAACCAAACATCCAAGCACCAGCCCACGCCCATGAAAGGAATACTTTCGAAAAACCTGCTTTCGTAAGACGTTCCGGTTTCGAATCGATATCGAAGGGGGTAATCCCTCTCTCATCGAGTTCTTGGAAATGATCTTCTGCCTCTTCGACAATTTCAGCTGCCAATTCTGGATTATTAGCTGACATGTAATCCCATCCCGCACGGACCCTGCGTGCACCGAGGACTGCGTGGGCATAACTTGGTTTCTTGAGCTTACCATCCGTTTTCCGGACGCGCTCAGCGTAGGCGAGGCTTCGCCCTTTCCAAATTAAAGTACGTTCACGCCAAGTTGTTTTTGAGAGGCTTGCCCGTTGTAATTCTACACCGATGCTTTTGGTAGCAGCACCCACCCATTCACGATCGGCGAGGTCCTGAGCACCTTCGTCGTCCACCATAATGGGGATTGGGGGGAACGCCATTGCCCGCTCGATGATGACCGCTGCTCGCTCCCTGAACCTCTGTGAATCGGAGTAATGCAAACCGATTGGAACGATTTGTGGCTCAGGATAACCTTCTAGGGCAGCCTGGCGCCGTGCAGAAAGGAGGATTCGAGCAGCACCAGAACGAACCTGTTTGACGTTGGATTCTGTATGTGTTGTGCCCTCTGGGAAAATCATCATTCGCCCACCCTTTGCGACGAGGGATGAGACTCCAGCAAGCATTTTTGCATTGCGAGCGCTTGCTCCAGATTTGTCACTGCTGTCCTGAGCACGTTCGACAGGAACTCCGCCCGCAGAGCGTAGAATTCTCCCTATCAGCGGCAGTTTGAACAGAGTATGCTTGGCAATGATTGAAATTTTTCCTGGCAGTGCAGCGTTCATCAGCATCGGATCAATCAAACCACTTGGATGCCACGAAATGAAGATAATACCGCCCTCTGGGGGTAAGTTTTCATCGTCAACGATGTTGACTTCGCGAAACCAAACCGTGACGAGGGAACGGAAAAACCGTCTGAAAAAACGGTAGCCTCTGTTGACGCGCGGGTGATGATTCCCCACGGGGTCCTTCAGCCATCGCATGGAGGGATGAAACCGTTTCTCCTTTTGTCACTATCTCCGGCAGCGGGCCATCAAGAGTTCGCCTAAGGCGAGTCGTCGGTTGAAGCTTCATCGAGCAAAGTCGCATCCATTCCAGTTTCGTTCCCATCTTGTAGGGTTTTGAAATCAACACCTGCGAAGGTGCCTTCTTCCTTGTCGCTGATTGCACCGACCACGAGGAGGGCTACGATGAAGATGATGATGAAGCACATCACGCCAATCGCAATTGATGTGGTCGAGAGTCCAGTTGACGACTCGTCTTGAGTCTCAAAGGCACTTGCTGTGTCCATGAGCATGATGTTTGCAGAGATGAGAGGTGAAGAGGAATGCCCCCCACTGTCGTTTGCTTTGATTCCACGGAAAGAGATCGTGTGGTTGCCCTCCACGTCGATTCCTGGCAGATGCTCAAGTTGATGAATAATATCGATGGCCTGCAGCGTACCCGTTGTGTCACCGGGGGAGAAACTGTGGATGTTCGACCAGTCGTCACGCAGGTGGTTGCTTCGCCATTGAATGGTGTCTACATCGCCCAGGGCGGAATAGGAGAGGGCGTCATTTGGAACCATGTGGAAGCGGCTATCCATTCCGACCTCAGATGTAATTGATACGTCAAGTGAGGTATCAAATTCGTAATCACGTTCTGCTGCCTCATACACTGCATCGAGGGCACGAACTTCACCGTGACCATAGACGTTGTTTTGTCGGTTTTTAGGAAGGAGGTCTTCTGCGCAAGGCTCGTTTGCAGCCATGTACACGCACAATCGGTATGTTGCTGTTTCTTGCATGATGTTCTTGATGTCAAACGGTGACAAGTCCGGGTTTGCTTGGTACATCAAAGCAGCAACACCTGCTGCACCAGGAGTTGCCATCGAGGTCCCTGACATGCCCGTGTATTGATCGCCGGTGTTGAAGGCCACCGACATGACATTGCTGCCCACATAAGCGATGTTGGGCTTCACACGGAGTTCTTCAGTTGGACCTTGGCTTGAGTACACAGCAATGGCTGAGTTTTTGTCAAGCGCACCAACGGTAATAGCGTCCTCTGCGGAGCCTGGGGTTCCGATTTGAGCAGACACGCCGTTGTTTCCTGCTGCGATGAAGATGGCGATGCCTGCGGACATCATTTCATTGGCGTAGCGGTTGACGCTGTCATCTTCAGAGGATGCCCATTCTGCAAGACCAGGTCCTCCAAGACTCATCGAGGCACCACGAATGTTGTATTTGTAGCGGTTTTCAACGGTCCATTCCATTCCTGCCATCACGGTCGCAAAGGACCCAGAGCCACCAGCATCCAGCACTTTTACGCCGACAAGGAATGCTTGTGGGGCCATCCCAATGTGCTCATAATTTGGCGCTCCTGTTCCAGCAGTGGTGCCAGCGCAGTGCGAACCGTGCCCCTGATCGTCGTATGGGAAGACTTCGGTACCGTTGGTAAGCGTCGGGTTGTTGACCGGGTCGTAGAAAGCGATCACCTTTGGATCGTCTGTTGAATTGTCATCATCGAGATCGTCAAGGCTGGCGTGTGCACCGTCAATTCCGGTATCGATAATCGCAACTGAGGATCCTGCACCGTCGTATCCTGTGTCAGCCCAGACCGTATCAACGCCGTGAAGGACTGCTGCGTCTCCATTGGCAATGCTCAAGATGCCGTCCAACTCAATCATCACGACGCCGGGGAGCCTCGTTGTGTCGAGAATTCGATCGACTGGTACACGACCTGCTAGCGCATCGATCCCTTCCAATGTCCATTGGTGTTGGAAGTCAATTTCCCGCTCCAGCAAGGCAACATCCGCATCATCTGGAGTGTGGTCGAAGTCAATGATGAGCGGCAACGTTCCATCTTCATCCAAAAAGAGAGGGTTGTCCTTATGCCGTTCAACCATATCGCCGATTCCGTTACCATCGCGGTCAACGGTGGTGTTCATCCACCACCCTTCCTCAACTGGTTCACTTGTGGGGTTCGCCTCAACAGGGACCGCCAAAGCGACAGCAGGGAAAAGGAATAAGCTCAAGCAGAGAAGTGTGAGTGTAGTTTGAACCTTCGACATAGCAACGCCTCGTGGACGTACCAACCACTGCCACTTTTTGAATCCATTGAAGAAATGACTGAGGGTGGCACCGCGCTTCTCCATGGCTGCCAAAGGGCGTCTTTGTTCAGTGGAAACGGGTGAAGCCTTTTACCAAGAAAAGGAAATCTTTTGTCATGGCAGCACCAAAGAGAACGAAAACAGCCGCCCCGATTCAAGACATACCAATGCCGAATCCGGGATTGATGGGTCAGGCTCAATCGCCTTCCCGACCGGTTCGTGTGCGCGCTCCGGGAACGGTCATCGACGATAATGAACGCTCGTTAATTCGCTTTTCACAAGTGATCATGTTGTGCATAGCCCTATGTTCAATTTGGCTTAGCATATACCGAATTGCTTTCGATGAAGACGCTTCGAACAATGATTTTGCAGTGCTGTTCTTCGGCGGAATGCTCTCAGCTCTGATTGCGATTGGTTGGATTGAAGTTCAAAGCCGAGCGAACGATCACCAGTTGCGAGATGTACAAGATTACATGCTTGGCATTGGTTTCTTTTTCTCAACGGTGGGTGCCGTATGGGGCGCACGATTCATGATTGGGTTGTTTGAGGACAGCGGCTTCTTTGGATCTAATGTATTGGAAGGGACCGATGATTGGTATCCAAATGGATATGGTGTGTACGTGCAAACTATTGCGCTGCTTGGCGTCATGATGGCCCAGTATCGACTGCTCCACCATTTCAAAGGACAAACTTCGTTTGGCTGGGCCATCGCCTCATATGCACCGATGGTTGTTCTGCTTGGAGCAGGAATGAACACTTGGCTTCGTTGGTCGGGAGGAGTCGTCAGTTACGAACTTGGAATCTCACTCATTGTCCTCAGCGTCGCTTCAATGGAGATGGCCCTTCGTTCAAACAATTCGATCAACCTCACCGTGATTGTCATCGCAAGCGGTTTGACACCCCTCCTCTTCGAGGCAGCACATTCAGGAAACTTAGACGATTCTGCCGGCAAGGGAGGCGCATTGTCCCTTTTGGTGTTCGTACTTGCCATTCAAGGCTATTACGCGTCGAAGCAAGAACTACGCAAGGACATCATCCAAAAAGCGTCGTTTATTTTGATTTCAGTCATCGTCCTTGCCATGCTCTATGCACGTGGTTCCGACCTCAATCTTATTCTTGGTCCACTTAAGTTCGAAGAATTGGGTTCGCTCGGAACTTACATCACTTTGAGTTCAATGCTATGGCTTTCTGTCCTGGTGTTTTATTTCCCAGCAATGCTTGACCAACGCCTGCCGTGGATTCCAATCGGCTTGGCATTTGCATTGATGATCATCCCAAATTCAGAGAGCGCAATCCCTTGGATCATCACGGTTGCAATCTTACCTTACATGCTTTTGATTTCCAAAGCCACTCGTAAATGGGTCGCAAATGCAACGCTTGGAATGGCGGCCGTCGCCTACCTCGTTGTGGATCTTTACGCTTGGGAGATGGGCATCGCCCAAACTGAAACATTCGGATTAAGCGGCCTCCATTTCTTGATTCCCTTGGCCCTCATCACCATCTCAGAGTTTTCCCAACGAAAACAGAAAACGGATTTGTATGTCCATATGTTGGTGATTGCCAGCGTCGCCCTTTCTCGAGCCGTCATCGGCACCCAGGAGTGGTACACCACTTGGGCCTTCGTGATTTACCTGCTCTACCTTGCGAGGACTGGATTTTCCAACCTCGATGAAAAATCATCGCTGCAAAGCCGGTGGGATGCGAGCCTGCGTTCGTTATTGGCCAATGCAGTTGTTGTGACCTTGGTGCTCTTCGAGGCCATACAAATCCCGGAAGCGCTCATCTTCCGCGATTACAAACTCCACGTGTTTTTCTTCGCCGCCCTGTCCTATGGAATGCTCCTTAATGGAAGGGAGAAAGAGTTCGATCTCGGTATGCTGTTTTCATGGACTGGAAGCATGGTCAGTGGTGCCCCGCAATATGATCCATCGACCAATACATGGATTGAAACCCCCTCTTTCGAAGAGGACGAGGAGGCATTTGTCGAGAAGTATTCATGGAGTCCATTGAGCCGGGTTTCAATGATTGTACCGCTTATTATGATGAGCAGTAGCATGTTTGTGGCAACTTCTTTCCTTGGCGAAACTGAAGCACAGGACCTCGTGAAGGCCCCTTACATCCTCGTGTTGCTCGCAGTTCCAATCGCTTGTTTGGTGTGGGAAATCTTAGCACTCAAAACAATCAGTTCCAAGGCAAGGGCGGCAGCAGTGTGGTTGCTCTTTGCCGTTGGTCTGGCACCTTCGCTTGTGTTCAATGGTTACCGATTTATGATGGAAGGCGATCCCGAATACCTCGACAAAAATTTCCTCCCCGGCATGTTATTGTTGGACCTCATGCTTGTTTCAGCACCGTTTATCGTCGCTTGGGCGATTTCTAAGCGAGGCCTTGACAAGGATGCAATCTCAGCGAGAGCTGACTTGTATGCAATGATTGGTTTAATCGCCCTTGCTTGCCTTGACACTTCGGGTGGATTGCTGATGATCCCAATGCTGGCATTGGTCACTTATTATTCGGTCAAGCATCGCCAAAATATCGCCTTGATGGTTGCCCCAGTGGTCTTGATTTTCAATGCAAATAATTGGCTTGAATTGAACGGAATTGGACGGCTGTTAACCGAACGGATTGAATTGCTGGAGCAAGCCTCATCGACTTCCGGAATGTTTGGACTGTCTGCGGCATCTGGATTGCTCCTAACCCTTCAAATGAGCTATATTCTTCTGGCCCAACTGTTGCCCAGTGCCAAGAAAATCAAGAAATCACTGCCATGGATCGGAACTTGGGCGTGGTTGGCAATTGGCCTGATGAGCATGTTCCCTGAGTTGGACTGGTTCCAATGGACACCGTTGTTCTTCACGGTTGTTTTGATGTTGAATTCATGGTACAATGGCCAGGTTCAATTCCTATCGCTTCTTCTTATCGCAGAGTGTGTTTCCCTTTCTATCGCTCTTGGTGGCACCGATAACACGCTCAGTGATTTGGATGTGTTTTCATGGAGCGTGTTCATCACCGGTGTTACCGCGATGCTTTACTCTGCCTTGCATGAAAATGGCATCATGCACGCGAACAAGGACAAAGAGATGCCTGAACCAACCATGTTAACCATACCTAACCTGAAGACTGACGAGGACAGAGAACAATTGAATGAGCAGTTCCAGATTATTGGCTACCTCGGCCTGGCATTCAGCATCTCTGTCATGTGGGGAGCAGGCACCATCATTGGTGCTGCGTTGTTAACAAGGACAGTCGTTTCAAGAGGCCTCTTCAACCTAACATTGTTTGCCCCATTGGTCCATGGCCTAGCGCTCTATAACTTTTTGATTCAATCTGATATCCTGCCGACCGACTTGTTTGATTTGGCCATTGGATTGGTTCTTCTGGCTGAAGGAGTTGGCTTCACAGTGCTGTCGATTAAGAACGATGCTGTCTACGACCACGAGGCATTTGATTGGGGTTCAGATCAGACGTTCTTTGAGTTCATGGACCGCATTGGTTTGGTTGGTGTCGGAACGATGATTACCAGTATATTCCTGATCTTTAATGGTGGAGATACGTGGACAACACTTGCCTTTTCATTGACCACTGTGGTGTTGGTTGGTGTGGGAATCCAAGGCTACTCCCCTGAATTCGATGCACGATGGAGGCGAGTTGTCGGAGGTTATGGCTCAATCATCATGACCTTTGCAACGGCTAACACCCTCTCGTTTGTGAGTGAGACCATTGTCAATATCGGTTACATGTTGGGTGCCATTGTCACCATTGGTTGGATTTTCATGAGCAGCAGTCGGCTAGGGGACTCGAATGCACTTTACACGCCTGAAGTCGAAGTTTCAAACGAGGCCCTTGTTGTGGTCGATTCTGAAACCCATCCTGAGCCAACTGAAGTTGAATCGATTGAAAAAGACGATGAAGAGGACATTGAAGAAATCAAAGAAGAGGAAGAAATTGAACCAGAGGGCGAACAAGCCGTCGAAACAACACAAGAGCCGGTTGAAGCAGAACTTGAGATTCCTCCGCCGGTCCTCACAAAGGAACGGGTTCAAACTGAACATGGTTTTGAGATCGAACTACCGGACGACATGTTCAACACGATCCTTGCCTCTATTGACTCAACTCCACATGAAGGGTTCAAACCCGTGGTTGCCTTTGGACCTCGTGGAGAAGTGATTCTAAACTTTGAACCTCAATGATCAATCCTTGACCCTCGTTCCTTCGCCACCAGTGATGTAAATTTCACCCGGTGCTGAAGGGTAGGCTGCCCAATAGGCTTCCCTTGCTTGTTGGTTAAGATCCATGCATGCGACCACATCAGCAGGTCGATCAGGAAGAGCCTCTGAGCCGTTCAAATGCTTGATGATCGGTTCAATGTTTGATAAATTAACGAGGCCCCAACCCGTTTGCATACAAGGTGCAACAGGAGAAATGGGCATGGTCCCAGAGGTTGGGTCCCAGCCGAGGTCAGGATACCAAGCTGAGAGGTTGAGGGCTTCACGCACTTGTGCGTTCGAGATTGAGAAACTCATTCCTGCGTCATCGGTCCCGTTCACAAGAAGTCCCGAACGCACATCCGGAGAAGCTCCGGAAGATGGATCATTGTATTCCTCTCGTAACGATTCGAGGACAAAAGAGAGTATGCCTGCTGTGCGAGGGGTTGCAAACGATGTCCCTGATGTTTCATGGTAGCCATCGATGTCATCGTGATTTGGTAAAACTTGAGTCCAATCTGCAGAAATATCTGGATAAGAGCCCGACATGATTTCTTTTTGGTCGTCCCCTTCCTCAGCATACCCTGCGATGCCAATCGACCAAGGCGGACCCGCTGTGGCGTCTTGCACTGCTGGCGAAGGGCTGTTGTCTGCTGCACCTGTGTGAATCTTGTTGAATTCGACCACGGCTGATTCTGTCGCCCTTTCAATTCCGGGAACTGGAACTGAGCCTGGTGCACCAAACGAGGTTGTCAAGATGTCAACAAGCGGTTGGTCAGCAGCCGCCTGAACGGCTTCAGAAGAGAAGCCTTCGACAAAGAAGATCACTGCCATTGGATTGGCGTCCAACACCGCCCCGGTGACGGCAGACCCGTGTCCATCGGAGGGATCGTCAAGAATGAGGATGTCACTGTCTCCATCCGGCGAAGTGCCGATGATTTTTGTGCCGGGGAAGTACACAATGTCACTGGCGGTGAGGGTGTCCCAACACGCTTCTTTGTCTGCATCATAGCGCTCTTGCCATGTCCCTTCAAAGGTTAGGTCACAGACCCGGTTAACCCCAAGGCCATCCTGAAGCCATTGAGGGTAGGTGTCATTGGTACGAAAATGATCGTGGTAGACATTGATTCCAGTGTCGATTGGTGCGACAACGGAATAGGCTCGCCAGCCATCTTCCCCGCCAAAGACGGCACTGGTTTTTGTTTCAGATGAATCGGTGCTAAAGAACGACAAACCTGCCACAATTGACACCACAAGAAGGGTTGCGAGGGTGACTGCAATCAGTTGTTTCCTCGTCATACTATCGATCGACCGCCCAGCTGCCTCAAGAATCACATCCGCAGCATCTGCCATGTGATTGCGTCTCAGCCGGTTGCAAATGAACCCTACGCCGGATTGAAGAACCGGCTCTCTGTGCAAGAAGCATGACCGGAGCAGATGACCGATTGGTATGGATTGACCTTGAAATGACGGGGCTTGACATCACGAAGGAATCCATTATCGAGATCGCAACAGTGGTCACTGATGGGGAATTGAACATCATTGCACAGGGACCAAACCTCGCCGTTCAAGTTTCTGATGAATTGTTGAACAACATGGATGAATGGAACACAAGCCACCATACAGCAAGTGGTCTCGTTGAACGTGTGAAACACGAAAGCGTCTCTGTCAAAGAAGCGGAAGCTCAAACTTTGGAATTTCTGAAGAAATGGGTTCCTGAAGGCAAGGCGCCGTTATGTGGAAACAGCGTTTGGAACGATAAAAAATTCATGGAAAAGGAAATGCCGGGCCTTGTTGAATATCTTCATTACCGCATGATTGATGTCTCTACAGTCAAAGAACTATCAAGACGTTGGTATCCCGATGTCGGAAGGTATGAGAAAAAAGGAGCGCACCTCGCCCTTGATGACATCCTCGAATCTATTGAAGAGCTTCGTTACTTCCGAACGAGGGTATTCAAACAGTGAACCATCAATCCCGCCAGGTTGGCTCCGATGGATTGACGCCCTTGTAGGATGCCAAGATTTGGGCGACGACAGCAACGGCGATTTCCTGTGGGGTTTCCGCACCAATGTGAACACCAATCGGGCAGATCACTTGCTCAAGGGTGCCTTCTGTCACGCCAATCCCTTTGGCTGCTTTCTCGAAGGCTTTCCACTTTGAACGGCTACCAATCACTCCGATGCGGGGAGCATCTTGACCGTTCATAAGAGCACCTTGAGCCTGTAAGCAGGTGAGCATACCGAGCAATCTTGTTTGATCTTCTGACCAATCATGGCCGAGGAAAAGCACATCAGAATACTGTGATAACACCTCTGCAGAGTGGTGGCCAACAAAGGAATCAATGTCCATGTGGAGGTGGTGGTTTGCGTTTGGAAATGTCTCTGGGTTGCAGAAATCTTCTCGAGTATCATGGATGGAATGGGACCAACCCAATGCATCCAAAGCCGGAGCAATGGCTTGAGCGCAATGGCCTCCGCCGATGAGCAACACGTGTGGCATTGGGACAAGAACCTCCAAACTGAGGGTCACTCGACCCCCACAGAGCGAATCTAAGGGCGTCACTTCATAGCCCTTCGCCCCTTTATTCAGTCCGAAAGTGATGACCTCACCTGCTGGAAGATAATGCTCATTCAGCATCGATCGGCTGCGCTTCAAAACCATCATTTCAAGCCCTGCACCGCCGACTGTGCCGACCCATGTTTCATCTGAAGAACGCATGGCAAGGCGAGCCCCAACCTTTCCCGGAACGCTACCCGAGGTCTCAACCACGCTCGCCATGACCACTTTGTGACCGCATTCGATTTGGGCCAAAGCCCAAGCCAGAACTGCTGCAGTCATGCCCCTCCCTCGAGGCGCTCACTCATACCATTTCCGTCATGGCAAGATGCTCAAAAATCCACTTCAAAATCAATGGATGCGAGGAGCGTAAGATCTTCTCGAGTGTCGATGTTAAGGCTCAAATGAGGGGCATTGACCTCAACATAGTCCGGTGCAATAAGATCACGCAGTGGGGTTTCAGGGGGTGCTGCGAGCACTGCTTCAACATCGGGAGAATGGACAATCAAAGGGTGACCGAGCTTCCCATTGCATGATAAAGTCGAAGTTGTGCTTTGGCCCAGCAATTGCCTGACATGCGTCACATCCCATCCTGGGCGGTCCACAGGAGCGATGATCACTCGGCGAGGGAGGCGTCCTGTGTCACCCATCGCAGCAAGGAGGCCCTGTTGCAAGGTGCCCGTTCGCCCTTGTTCAGGATCTTTGTTGACCACAACAGTGGCTCCTTCGCATTGAAGCATCACTTCAAATTGTAACGACTGCCTCGTAATGACGTACACAGGAGAACATCCCGCTGCAATCAAGCGACGAACTGCAAGACCCACAAGGGTCGTACCAGCAACAGGAACCAAGGCCTTAGGCTGACCCAAACGAACGCTTGCTCCCGCTGCGAGAACAAATGCAGGGCATCCTTTGACCATGGACCATCCTCATCGCTCGGTCTCAAGGGCTTTTTGCTCTTGGTTCAAATAGACTCAGCCATTTACCACCCTATGAACGAGGACGACTATCCTTTAACACTCCCAGAAAAGAGGTCGATGGAGTTGCTCACAAGCATTGTAGAGGCGAATGAGTGGCTCGAATATAAACATCGATCGAATCTGATTGTCACCATGTTCGTCCAAGGTCAATCGCGTCGCTGGTATGCAATTGAAGCCAAGAGGAATGACGCCATCATCGGATTTAATGCTCAAGCATGGAGTTTGTATGTCAGGGGTGGGGCAAGAAAACGCGATGTGATTCACAACAACAAATACTGCCCAAACCTATGCCTCAATCCGCATCGAACAGCAGAGATGCCAGTCGGCGACAAAATTGCAGCCTTGTGCCTCTCGTTGCATAACGACCGCATAACCGCGATGAGCATTCCCCTGCTGGCTCAATTTATTGTTGCACCCAGAGAACACCTCGCCAAGGTCATGGTGTTCCAAGATGAAATGGTGGTTTTGCATTCGATGATTAACGATGATGAAAACTTTGGAATGGTTGATTTGACAGAAGAGGAAGAGGCTGCGTTTAATCAACAAGAACCCGAGGACATGTACCAAGACTGGGAAATGCACTTCATGGGCATCGAGGACGACATTGTGGCCCCTCCTGAACCAGCGGAACCTCGAGATTCCGAGGCATTGAGTTTGATTGACTTGCCTGCACCAACGGCCGAGGAGATTGCTGAACAGCGTATGTGGGAAGAGTATGAGCAACACATGCATTCCTTGGCGATGGAAGCCTTTTGGAATCAGCAGGACCGAGGGGACGATGATTGATCACAGATCTTTTGTGATTTCTCGCCCGATGATCATGCGCTGAACTTGGGACGAACCCTCGTAAATCTGCATCACTTTTGCAGCCCTCATCAGTTGTGCAACCGGGTATTCTTCAGAATATCCATACCCGCCGAAGACCTGCACAGCATCGGTTGAAACTTCCATTGCGGTGTCCGCAGCAAATCGCTTGGCATGGGCAGCAGATTCGGTGTTTCGAAGACCAGCGTCTGATTCTGCGGCTGATTTCCAAGTCAACATTCGAGATGCTTCGATTTTAGTTTTCATGTCTGCGAGCATGAATTGAATGGCTTGGTGCCTGTGAAGAGGCTTACCGAAACTCATTCGCTCACCAGAGTAGCGCAAAGCGTGTTCATAGGCCGCACGTGCCAATCCAGTTGCGTGAGCAGCGATGTTTGGCCTGGACATGTCGAAGGCTTTCATGGCGTTCATCCAGCCGCCTGATTCCGAACCGCCAATGAGGTTTGCAGCTGGCACTCGAACGTCGTCAAAGGTCATCGATCTGGTATCGGAACATCGTTGCCCCATGTTGGTTTCCTTCTTGCCAAGGCTAAACCCATCCGAATCGCTTTCAACAATGAAACCGGACATACCACGGTAACCTGCATCGATATCCGTTTTGGCGAGCACGAAGAAAAAATCAGCATGGCCTGCACCGGTGATCCACATTTTCGCCCCGTTAATGACGTAGTCATCGCCGTCGCGCACTGCATGAGTTTTGCATGCAGCAAGATCAGATCCAGCTCCCGGTTCAGTCACTGCATACGAGGCAAGAGCACCTTCTTCTGCGACTTTTCGCAGCCAGATATCTTTCTGTTCATTCGTAGCACCGGTGATGATGGGGGCGCAAGCCAATGCCGTTGCATAGGCTGCGGTGGCAAAACCAGGGTCGCCCCATGCCAGTTCTTCGTTCACGATCACATCTTCCATCGACCCAAGACCAGGTCCGCCGTATGCCTCTGGAATGTGGAGGTTTAGCAAACCCATTTCATGAGCCGCTTGGATGGTTTCTTTGGGATAGGTCGAAGTTGCATCCCAATGCTCAGCCTTTGGTCGAATTTCATCGACCGCGAACTCATGGGCGAGTTCCCTGAGCATCTCCTGCATTTCGTCAAGTTGGAAGTTGACCATGTGCATGGGAGGGGGCCTCCCTTTATGTCTCCTTGTCTCACGAAAAGACCAAGATACCGCGACGGTGTAATTCGAGCACAATGAGGAAAGCGCCATAGATGCTAATCATGACCCAACCTTCCCACTTTCTGAATTCATAAGCAGTCCGCATCATCAAGAGGGCGCTCAAACAACCGATGATTGTGAACGGCATAATGATGTAAATGAGCAAATCATGGCCTTCGGCCGTGATGGCAAGCGGAGCGATCAGACCGGCAATTCCAATCGAAAGCAATGGATCTGTGATGTTTGAGCCAATCAGGGTGCCAATCGCAACACCTTGGCTGCGCTTGGCAGCCATAAGAGCGATTGTAAGTTCCGGCAATGAAGTGCCGATTCCAGAAACTGTGGTCCCTACAATTGCGTCTGGAACGTCCAATTCTGTGGCGATTAACTGTGCGTACTTGACGAGTTGTTCGGCTGAAAAAACTGCGAACGAAAGACCCAAAACGACCATGACAAGGTATGCTGCTGTGCTCCATGAAGACCCTTGCAAATCGGGTGCATTGACGTATTCGAGTTCTTCTGCCTGGATTTCCTTTCTGTTGGTTAACAGCCACGTGATGTAGATGACATACGAGGTCACGAGGATACCTGCTTCCCATCGTTGCAGAGTGCCTTCTGTGATCAAAAAGAAACTGAGCACAAGCACGGAGAGAAGCATGATTTGGCCGTCTCGCTTCAACCAAGATTCACGGATTTTTAGACCTCGATTGACAACAACAATACCCATAATCAACGTGATTTGAACAAACACTGAACCCAAAATCCCACCGATAGCGAAATCTGCGAGTTGCGGGTCAGTTCCGATGTTGCTGGCGGCGGAGCCAGAAACTAAAATTTCGGGAAGAGATGTGCCAATTGAAACGATGGTGAGGCCAATGACCACCTCTGGTAAACCCCCGCGGCGTGCAAGACCTTTTGCCCCTTCGATGAAAAAATCAGCGGAAAAGATCAGCAGAAAGAGTGCAAGAATTGCAATGCTAACGGTCACGGCGATGTTGTTCGTGCTTGCTTCACTTGAAATCAGTTTGACGGCCATCAACCCGAGGAACAGAGCACCAGTGGTAATGAGGGTTTGAAAATGAACCAGTTGAGGAATCCCCATCAACTTCTGGTCGGACTCCATAGTGGTTGCACTAGGCCATCCTTCTTCACCGTTCTGTTCCCGAATCGATTGAACCTAAGGATTCAAAAGACCCATAATCCATCTCCACTGCCCCATCAATATGATGCGCCGAATGCTTGCCGAATTTTTTGGCACGTGGTTCATGGTAGGCATCGGGTGTGGTAGCGTTGCCCTTGGCGCACCTGGGTGGTTGATCTCGCTGGCTTTTGGTGGAGCAGTGACGTTGGCAATCCTTGTGCTGCAACCGGTGAGTGGTGCCCACATTAATCCTGCAGTCAGCATCGCCTTTGCTCGAACTGGGCATCTTGAGAAGCATCTCCTCATACCCTATATCGTGGCGCAGCTCGCTGGCGGGCTTGCTGCGGGCATGATGCTCGGAGGTGTTGGTCCGACCGCATTAGCCCCAGGCGTTAGCACGGCAGAAGGGATTGCAATTGAGATGTTCATCACCTTCGCGCTCATGGCGTCTATTTACTGGATTGTCGTAAAATCTGAAACTCATATCTCGATTGCCTTTTTTGTTGGAGGCGCTGTTGCCGTCTTAGCATACTTCTTTGGTCCTTTGACTGGGGCTTCGATGAACCCAGCACGAACCTTTGGGCCGAATATCGCTTCCGGAATGCACTCTAGCCTAATCTTCTATAGTATTACAACCATCATTGGAGCCTTGATTGCAGCCGAGGCGTACCTCCGATTTTATCCCTCAGAGAACAATCAAGATTGAGCAACGAAGCGAACCACTTCAATCACGTGATCGCTCGATGGAACTGTGAAGTCTTCAAGCGGTGGCGAGAAGGGAACTGGGGTATCAAGTGCCCCAATCACAACTGGTGCTGCTTCCAATAAATAGAAGCACGATTCCAAAATTCTGCTCTGCACGGTGTGTCCAAGTCCACCGTTCCATTGCCCTTCTTGCAGCACCACGAGACGTCCTGTTCGAGCGACAGAATCGATGCAAGTTTGTGCGTCGAAAGGAAGGAGCGTACGAAGGTCGATGATTTCAACCTCCACCCCTTCTCTGGCCAGCGTTTCCGCTGCTATTTTGGCAACGTGAATCATAGAACCCCAAGTGACCAGGGTCAAGTCTCGTCCACCGCGAATTACGGCAGCCTTACCAATTTTGTAGCGTTCTTGAGCCTTGATTGCCGATTTTACTGGTTTCACATCGACTTTTTGGTTGATGTTTTGGCCCCATCCTGTGAGCCCACCGCCAAGGCCGTACAAGCCAATGTGTTCCAGCATGATGACTGGATCATTCAGTTCTGCAGCTTCCATTAACAAATCATAGGCGTCTTGAGGCGAGCCTGGAGCGATCACAACCATGCCAGGGTCATTGGCAAACCACGATTCAATCATGTTCGCGTGGAATGGTCCCGAGCGGGTTTTTGCACCAAGAGGCACGCGAATGGTCATTGGGCAATCTGCTCCCCAGCGCCAACGAAGCATAGCAGCGTTATTGATGAGAGCGTTATAGCCGAGTGCTGCGAAACCACCGAATTGGATTTCGACCATCGGGCGCATTCCAGACAGGGCTGCTCCGGTCCCTGTATGAACGATAACGGCCTCACACAAAGGCATGTCAACCAGTTTGTCGGTATGACCAGCGTTTTTGAGCGCCATGTTCATTCCAAAGGCACCTGCCACCTCCATATCTTCACCAATGAACACGCACTTGTCCCCGTGCCTGTCTGCGATATCTGCCATCGCTTGTTGTATGGCACGAGCATAGGTCCAACCACCAGATTCAGCATAGGTAAGGCTTGTCTCCCCTACTTCAAGTGGTGACGATTCAAGCGTTCCCTCATACGGCTTTTGAAGGCGATTAAATCGATCTTGGTGGGTTTCTGCATCGTTTAGGGTCGTCACGCCCTTGGTGACAGTCAGTGGGTCGGGCCACTCCATTTCGGTCACATCGTTGAGGGCTTGGTCCACAAGAGCCTGCTCTTCCTCCTCCATGTTTGAGAGGGCGATTTCATCGACTCCAAGGTCGAGCAGAAGTTGGCGATGGGTTGGAATCGGATCTTTTGCTTCCCAATAGGCGAGGAGTTCACGGTCCACATAGCCTGGTGGAGTTCCTGATTCATTGCCAAGATAGAGATCGTCGTGGTGATGGGCATGGCCACACCCTCGCATGGTCTCAACGTGAATCAAAGTTGGTCCACCACCTTCCATGGCGAACTCCCTGGCAACTGCAGCACTTGCATGCCAAGCAGCAGGATCTGAACCATCGATGGTCCAAGCGGGGAAGCCCATAGCAACCGCTTTGTCGGCCCAGACTTCAACGCCAGACTGTTTTGCTGGAGGGGTATCAAGGGCGATTTGGTTGTTCTGTAAGATGTAGCAAATTGGTAGGCCGCGAGCCCCGGCGAGGTTCATCGCCTCCCAGAATTCTCCAGAAGATGAAGCGCCTTCACCGATGCAGGCCACATGGAATCGGTCGAGGTTTTGCCGCCATGCTGCAAAAGCCAGCCCTGTCATGGTAACGCTTGCAATCGGCAACGGTGCAGTCGGTGGTAGAACCCCAACATGCCATGCTCCGACGTGCAGGTCTCGCCCACCGGCGCCTTCCCATCCACCGTTCTGGTTGGACCCTGCTTTGCCGAGGTTCGCCGCCATGACGTCCAATGGTGTATCTCCCATAGCCAATCCAAGTCCGATGTCTCGGATCATTGGTGCAATCAAATCCCCGTCGTAGCCTTGACCCGGCAAGGCATCTCGAGGAGCGTCCGGTTGACGATTGAGAGCGGTTGCAACTGCAACAACACCCTCTTGCCAAGTTGAACGGAACCCTTTGCCGCCGAAAGTGCCACCGTCCGGAGTTGGCATTCCGTCTGTGTAAATGGTCTTCAAGTGGGCATCGAGTTTTCGAGTGCGCGTCATCAGCCGTTGCCATTCAAGCCTCTGGCCGATGCCGATGGCCATGTAATGGGCAAGGCGTCGAAACGTAAGTCGGAGGTCGACCAAAAAGTGTTTTGATCGGCGATCGAGAAATTCACTCATGGTTCGACGTGGGATGACTTCCACCCCTTCATCGCGTTCCATTTTGGCTTTTAATTGGGCTTGTAGACCTCGATGGACGGCCTCCACAAATCGGGTTGTGAAGGTGTGCCAAGACTCCCCTTCGAACTGTGCAGGCTCGTTTTCGATGAGAACATCCCAAACATTGGCCACAAGGAAGAGATGTCCATCATGCCGTTGTGCGACAAAGCGGAGAACCTCGGTGCGGGCAGCGTCTGCGAGCAACGGCTGATTGAATTTCAGCGGCCCACTTGCCCTCCAGTTTGAACCGTGAATCACCGGTAACTCGCCTTGGCTCATGGTTCACCCAACCGTCACCCAAATACAAAACCAACGGGCGGCCAGCCACGGTTCAACAGCCTCGATTAATCCTCTTCTGCACCCAGTGCGCCACTCAGCGCTTGCATTGAAGTGCGGGTGACATAGACGGTTGTAAGGATGGAGGCTACAATGCCTAAAACAAGCATCGCACTGCCAGTTCCAGATGTATGAACGCTGTCTAAGGCACTTCGATTGAGAGCGAAACTGCCCAATGCGTGCCCATAGTACGCATAGGCAAGCGAATATATGATGCTTGTCGCATTCGAAGTCATGAACACTCGGAAGGAAACCGGTCCGGCAGACATCATGTAATTCAGCCATTCATCTGGAATGAGCGGTGAAAGACGAACTAAAATCGAAATTCGCATGGCGTCTTCACCGAGCGCTGTTTCGATGCGTTGCATTTTTTCATCGGTTGAAATCGACGCCTTAATCGCATCTCGAAACAACCATCTGCCGAGCAAAAAGGCTACCATGCCCCCGATCATTGAAGCCGCATAATTGACCAATGTCGCAATCCAAAAGGGGAAAATTGCTCCAGCAGCGACCTTGAGGAGGGGTGAAGGAATCAAAAACACAATGCCCAGAGCAACCGCAAGGGCGTAGAAAACGGGCCCTGTTGGCCCCATGCCTTCGAACAAAGCAATGATTTGGTTGGCATCTCGGAACAAAAAATACCCAGCGAAAGCACATGCAAGAAGCATGGCTGCGCCAAATAAGGCACGCCAACGATACAGTTTTGGTTGGTTTTCCTTCATCTGTCGCAGGTTTTCCCTGCCATCAATCAGTTGCATTTCAACAGGCTTTGGAAGAGAGCCTAATCGCTTCATTCCTCTTCCTCCGCCGCAGGTAAAGCATCCAGTACATCCTTTAGCATCTGTGCAGCATCTTCAACCTGAGTCATTAGCGTGATGTCAGAAACAGCCCCTGGACGACCGAGGCTCCACATGAGATCCGAAACAAATTCATTTGTCAAGCGAGTCAGTTTGAGCACCTCCGGGTCGATTGGAACCATGGTGCTGAGGTCGTGAATGGCAACAAGGTCAGGGGATTCATCCAAAATCTCATCCATGGCCTCTTCAACTTCTTGTGCAAGGCCTTGTGCTTGGGCCTCAAGGATATCTTCCATTGACGATTTGAAGCCCTGTTTCATGGCCTTAAGCCCAGGTTTACCTTGGCCGAGGGACGCGCTGCGTTTGAGGTCTGAAAACGATGGGGCTTGGTTGCTTACCGGACCTTGATTCGGCTCAGCAGGTGGTCCACCCTCACCCCCATCCTGTGCTTGAAGAGCAGAGCCATCCGCCTCACCGACAAGCTTGTTCAAAGCCAAACGAAGCATAGCAGACATCATTGAAGGATCGAGTTCATCGTTGACTTCAAGCCCTTCCTCTCCCATCTGACCAAGGATTTCATCAATAAATCCACTATCGATTTTCTCTGGCCCAACCAAGCCTTTGAGCATCGGGAGCGCCCATGTGCTATCGCCCATGGTCATCGAAACGTCAAATGTGCCACCGGTCCCTCCTCCAGTGTTGACTTCTGCGGGTGGTGGAACGAATTGCTTCTTTGTGTGGCGGTGAAGTTGTTCAATGAGGGCTGACATGTCAATCGGTTTCCCCATCACTTCTGCAACACCGGCTTGAGCAGCACTGACAAGATATTCTTGGCTGGTGTTGCGCGAGAGAATGACAATTCTGCATTTGAAAGCAAACTCTGGGTCACCCATTAATCGCTGTGAAGCATCAATAGCGTCACCGTTTTTCCACTCACTGTCGATGAGCACAACCTCTGGCATGATCGCAAGAGCGGTGCCTTCTGCTTGGCGAAGCGTACCTGCTCGTGTGATTTCGAAGCCTTCTCGTTCGAGGGTGTTGGCAAGAAGACTCCGTCGACCTTCGTTTTCGTCTGCAACGATGACTTTGACGATAGAACTCCCTCCCTTTTCTGTGAGGGGGTGCCGTGGAGTCTTGAACCTCACCCTTCTTTCAATGGCCGCTGTGCCAATTGGAGAAGACAATTGAATGGCCAATCGATGCTTAGTTTACAATTTCCTCAGGAAGAGCGGCTTTCCAGGCCAGGATCCCACCATCGAGGTTGTACAACTTTGCTGAATCCATTCCCGCTTGAGCAAGCATCATAGCAGCCATTTGTGATCGCATCCCGCTTTTGCAGTGAATCAAAATGTCAGCGTCTTTAGGGAGGGCATCAAGAGCAGACAACACCGACTCATGGGCCACTTGGTGGTCGCAAGATGCGACCCGTGCTTGTTGGTATTCCATCATCGAGCGCACATCGAGGATAAATGGAGCCCAACCTTCTTCGCGGCGTGCGATAAAATCAGTCATCGAAATGTGGTGGAACATTGGTCCCTCATGGGAGGCATCCCCCTCTTGAAATGAACCCTTTGGATCCGCCACTGCGCACCACTCAGGTGAAGAAAACATGGAGGCTGCGTGGTCAAGATTGTGGACTTTTTCTCTGTCTTTTACATGGCTAAACTTCAATGTATTGAACGTCATTTGTTCCGCATCGTAAACAAGCAAACGCCCGATGAGCACCTCCCCAAGTCCGAGGATGATCTTCAATGCCTCATTGGCTTGAAGAGAACCAATAACACCAGGCAACACCCCAAGTACGCCTCCTTCTGCACACGATGGAACACTTCCTGGTGGGGGCGGGGTTGTGAACAAGTCTCGATAACATGGACCACCTAGGTGATTGAAAACGCTCACTTGGCCCTCAAACCGATATATAGAACCATACACCCAAGGGATACCCGAAAGAAAACAGGCGTCATCGACGAGGTACCGTGTTGGTATGTTGTCCGTACCATCCACAATGACATCCCACCCGTCACTGAGGATGCCCATCGCATTTTCCGGGGTGAATCGAGCATCATAGGTTACAATCTCAACTTCATCGTTGAGTCCGTTCAAGCGTTTTTGAGCCGAATCAACTTTTTTGTGACCGAGTGTTTCAGTGGAATGGAGCACTTGGCGTTGCAGATTGGAAAGGGCCACCTCGTCGTCATCAATGATCCCTAAACGCCCGACACCCGCGGCTGCAAGATAGAGAAGTACTGGACTGCCGAGGCCCCCCGCGCCGATGACTAAAACGCGGGCTTCTGCGAGTTTCTTTTGACCACTTTCGCCCACTCCGGGGAGAGAGTAATGTCGGGAGTAACGCCCCTCATCACCCATGTTCACGCCTCAAAACCCACCGATCATTAACCCAAGAATGAGCAAGGCCAAAAACGCCAAAGAGATGCCTAGAAGCACTGTGATGATCGCTGAGATAATCTGAGCAGCGCGGGCCTTTCCGTGGTCTGGATGGTAGCTTGGATTCAAGTTTGTGATCTTCAAAGCATTGTTCGCCATAATGAGCGAAACGGGAGCGATGAGTACAGTCAAGGGGAAGATGAAAAGGCCAATGAGCGCAACAAGTGAAAGCACGAAGGCTGTTGTTGCTTTGGTTTCAGCCATAGGCTCCATCATTCCGTTGCCCATCATGCCGTTGCCCATCATCTGCTGCGCGGGTTGGACATTTTGCTGATAGGGTTGGAACGGTTGAGCGTTGGGTTGAATCGGTACTTCTCCACGCAAAACTTGGGAGGGAATCCCGTATGATTTAGACGCCTCATCCCATTGGAACCCCTTTTCAGGGGTTTTCTCTGGTTGCATGGCTCACGCAGTCGCCATCGTGAGATAAAGCAAGCGGTGGCATCAAAGATGGTTTTCTTCAAGCCACTTCTCGACATCCATGGCCGCCTGGCAACCCATTCCTGCTGCTGTAATCGCTTGTTTGTAACGTGTGTCAACAACGTCACCTGCTGCAAACACACCTTCGACTGAGGTCATGGTGTGCAGTTTGTGGACAATGTAGCCTTCTGAGTCCGTTTCAACTTGACCAGCAAGGAACCCTGTGATCGGCTTGTGACCGATAGCAATGAACGCCCCTGTAACATTCAGCGTTTCCGTGCTGCCATCTCGAGGGTCTTCAAGCACAGCGCCTGTGAGTCCTTTTTCATCAGAAAGCCATGATTTGACTTGGCGGAATGTTTTGATCTCAATCTTGTCGTGATTTGCTGCTCGTTCGTACATGATAGTTGATGCTTTGAACACGTCTCTTCGATGGACTAAGGTGACCTTTGATGCGAAGCGGGTTAGGAACGTGGCCTCTTCACAAGCAGAATCACCGCCACCGACGACCATGACTTCTTCATCCTTGAAGAAAGCACCATCACAGGTGGCACAGGTCGAAATACCGCGACCCTTTTGTTCTTCTTCACCTGGCATATTGAGCCAAATTGACTCTGCACCGGTGCAGACGATAATTGAGTGAGTGAGGAATGTTTCACCCTCGACGACCACCTTGTACGGGCGCTCGGAGACATCGACAGATTCGACATTTTTGTCTTGAACTTGGAGACCAAAGCGTTCTGCTTGCTCCCTCAATTCCATCATCATTTCCGGACCGCCAATGCCCTTAGGATAGCCTGGGAAGTTTTCAATGTCGGAAGTAAGCATCAACTGACCGCCGGACATGTAGCCGGCAAACATGAGCGGGTTGAGCATTGCGCGAGCCGCGTACAAGCCTGCAGTATAGCCAGCTGGCCCTGAGCCGATGATGATGACATTGTGTGTTTCGGACATGAGGTGGCCTCCAGCAAGTTTCCATGGGTGGGATTCACCACTTGAACATTCACATCGAATCGTTTCAAGCATAGAAATGGTTTTACAAAAAACAGATCGAGGATTTGGCGTTGTTTTTTTGCTTAAAGCATGCTGGCTATGGCCGCTATTGCGGCACGAGCGTGTGGTTCAAGCCGAGGCTCGATATGTTGTGGTTCCGCTCCAGGACCGATGATGCCGAGGCCAACTGGTTTTTCGTGCACCAATTGCAGTTCAATCACAGATTTGATGACCGCTTGGCCCATGGCCAAGCCATGCTGGGTTTGGCCCTTCTCGATGACACCAAGGCAAGCAGCGCCTGCAATGCCTTCGAGGCTGAGCAAACGGTCAAGCGCCAATGGCACTTCCATTGCACCTGGTACCCAAACGACTTCCGCAATCTCAAGCCCGTGGCGAGAGGCTTCGTCCTGTGCCCAAGCGAGCATTCGTTCAATCTCATTTTTGTGGAATGAGCCACACACAATCGCAATAGATGTTGTCATACATTTCTTCTCCTTAGTTTTGTGACAGGTACCGTTCAACTGTAGCAACGATTGTTTGAGTGGTTGAATCGATTTCTAGGTTGACTGCGTCGCCAATCTCATGGGCGCCGAGGGTGGTGAGTCTGAGCGTTTCTGGGATGATGTGAAGCGAGAAGCAACCTTGGTCAACCTCGCCTACGGTGAGTGAAATACCATCAACGCCAATGTAGCCCTTTTCGAGAATGTACTTCCTCATGTCTTTGGGCACAAGAACGGAAAGGTCCATGCCTTCCCCCATATCATTGATTGATTGAATGAGCCCAGTCCCCATAATGTGGCCAGAAAGAAGGTGGCCGCCGATTTCATCTCCAAAGGCAAGCGATCGTTCCACATTCACCTGATGACCAGTTTCAAGTTCCCCGAGCGTCGTTCTTGTGAGGGTTTCTTGGATCACATCGAAGTGAACCTCTTGATGTTCTATTTTTGTTGCTGTTAGGCAAACGCCGTTGATGGCAACGCTAGCACCAATCGCAAGGTTCTCGACGTTTGGCAGAGACAACACAAGGGTGCGGATGGTCGTGCCTTCAACGATGGATGTGACTGTTCCTGTGCCCTGAACGATTCCGGTGAACATTACTCGCCCTCCTGTGTGGATTGGGCCAATTCGAGAATACGAGCAATGATTTTCCTTGTACCGTCGAGGTCTTCTGAAAGGCCTTCAACTCGAGTCACTTCTATGTCGGCATATCCAAGTTCAACCAAGCGGGCCCGAATTCGGTCTTCTGCATGTTCTTGGTCGTAACCAAGGGCAATGACATCGGGGTTGATGGACGGAAGAATATCGAAGATGGGCACATCTGGGGGGTTGCCAATCATGGCGGAATCGACTGGTTTCAGGCCTTGGACCATGCGCAAACGTAAATCTTGACCGGTGACGGGTTCATGCTTTCGCTTTCGAACGGTATCATCATGAGCAACAACAACCGTTAGATGGTCACCAAGCGCCTTTGCTTGCTCCATGTAATGCAAATGGCCTGCATGCAAGAGGTCAAACACTCCAACCGCCATCACGCGCTTCATTGCCTCACCTATTGTTGTCAAAATGCACTTGCACAAGGTTCTACCGGCTGTTTTCAAAGCCCAAGTGCGTCAATCAGTTGAGCACCTTCCAAAAACGGAATGCCGCGCTCGTTTGCCCATGTGCGGGCGTCATCGACCGATAGAGCATAGTCGCCTTCTGGCTGCAGCATTTCTGCGCCGATGACGACGGGGGTCATGCCTGCGAGGCGAGCAAGCCCAACAGCGAGTTCTGTGTGACCTTGCCTTCTTGCGAGACCACCTGCGGTTTCTCGGCACACTGGAATGTGGCCAGGTGTTCGGAATTCTTTTCCGAGGGCTTGTTGAGCCTCTTCTCCTTCAATACCGCCATCGATAAGTTCAGCAGTGAGTTCAGCGAACCTTCGGGTGGTCAGGGCACGGTCGTGGTCGGTGATTCCAGTGTAAGTTTCACGGTGGTTGAGCGAAAGGGTAAACGCAGAGCGTGCATCATACCTGAGATCGTTTGTCACAAGGTGGTTGAGCACGTTAAATTCTGAAACCAATGAAGGGTGAGTGTGAAGGTCTTGAAGGAAAGGCAGAGCGAAGCGCTCGCCGACATCATGACCGATAGCGAGGAACAGAAGGCCTCCGCAATCCAGGCGCAACTGGCGCATGGTCTCTGGTTCTGCACACTGTCCGGGGAACAACAAATCAGTTTCTCCTTCACGCTTTTCTGAATCAAAAAGGCAGACTGGTTTGCCGTCTTGAAAGGCGTTTATGGCCGCTTGAACTTGCTCGTCCATGCCCACCGCTCACCGGCTGGAGTTCATGAAGGGTCGTATGGTATCACCTTTGTGAAGGACGCAGAAATCACAAGATTTTGCGGACAGCCAACGGAAAGGGATTATCATAGGATGTCCCTTGGCTTGTACCTGCGGGGATGCCAATTATGCCAGTAAAACTCGGACCCGCAGGTGTACCTTTGTCATGCAAAGGGCGAACCATCGTCGAAGGAATGGACGACATCATCTCCCTTGGCTTAGAAACAATGGAAGTTCAAACCGTACGAATGGTGGCTCCAAACCACTTTGAGCAGTACTGGCAAGCAGGAGTCTTAGCCAACAAGACCGAGTTCGAGATGAACATCCACGGCCCGTACTACTCTGAACTGCTCGGCAACCGTGTCGAGCGAGGTCGTTCATTGGCCAAAATCGAATCAACCCTCCAAGCAGCACGCACCATCAATGCCCGCCACATCACCCTTCACGCTGGCCACTATGGCGGCATGAGCCCCGGTTCTGCAGCCAATGAACAGGTCGCTAATGTCTTCGCGGGTGTCGTTGACCGAGTCGCAGAAATCTGGCATGACGACGAGGATGAATTCCCCGTGTTCCCGTGGATCAAGGATGGTACCCCTTCGAAGATTGGTATTGAAACCTCAGGCCGGCAGGAGTTATGGGGCAGCCTAGAAGAAGTGCTCGAAGTCGTCAACCATGTTGAAGGCACCATCCCTGTGCTCAACATCGCCCACATCCACGCACGTGGACACGGGAAGATGCGAACTTCAGAAGATTACGGGGAATTGTTTGACCAAGTGAGAGAGACCATCGGGACCAAGGAATTCTATTGCCACTTCTCTGGCGTCGAACACCGAACAGGGAACGCTATGCATTACACTCAGATCAAGAAATCAGACCTCAACTTTGAGCCGCTTGCTGAATTTATCGTTGAAGATGGTGGATGGTTGGACATCACCCTCATTTCCGATTCACCATTGTTGGAACACGATGCAATGTACATGCTTCAAAGCATCGAGAAATCACGCCACCGTCAACTCGAACGAAAGGCGAGGGAAAACCGACGGCGCGCTCTTGCAGCTCAAACCGGTACAACACCTGCTGCGCTCGCAGCAAAGGAAGCTCAACAAGCAGCACTTCGTCCAAACGCTCAGCAAGCAGCAACCAAAGAAGCGCCGAAGGAAGATGCGAAGGCGGAACCTGAAGCCTCTACCGAAGCCGAAACTGCAGCTCTACCTGAAGAAAAGCCAGCCAAGAAAGCGCCTAAAAAGAAGGCAAGCAAGGCAAAAGCAGAAGAGAAAAACGATGATGTCTTTGACTTTGAAGAAGACGATGACGATCTCTTTTGAGCGTCTGGTTCAGCACCAGTCCCTCGTTAAACCACCGTTGTTTCGAGGGTAACCGAGGGAATCAACATAAATGAAGTGGACAGCGTTCACTCTGTTCGCCATGGCACACATTGCAATTTTAGGTCTTGGAAATTGGGGTACAGCGATTGCTAGGATGTGGCTGGCTGACGGACATCATGTCAAAGGTTGGACCATCGAACAAGAGGTCTACGAATCGATTACCATGGATGGCGTGAACCGAAAGTACCTCCCCGATCATCCTGTTGAAGGGATGGAGGCCACCATGCACATCGAGGAAGCCCTCGACGGTGTCGAAATTGTCGTTCTTGCGGTCCCGTCTTCGGTCATTCTTGATGTCGTCGACCAGGTGATTCCTCACCTTCGCCCTGGCCATGTCTTGCTCGACCTCGCCAAAGGCCTAGCGCCTGGCAGTCAACTCATCTCACAAGCCATTCATGAGAAACTCAACTTGGCTGAGAAGAACAATCCCCTTGCCGTGGTCACCGGACCCACCATTGCTCCAGAGGCCGCTGCCGGTGTGATGACAACCGCACTTGTGGCAAGCGAAGACGTATCTGTGGCCAAACACCTTGCTTCTACCCTCACCACTCAAACCTTCATTCTTCACCCAGCAGCCGATCCTGCTGGGGCAGAATTGTGGGGTGCGTTCAAGAACGTGGTTGCCCTTGCTTGCGGACTTGTTGACGGCTTGAAGCAAGTCGGAACGCTTGGTGGAGACAACCTGAAAGCGGCCATTTTTATGGCTGGATTCAAAGAAGGATGCATTTTACTTCCCCAGCTCGGAGCTCGCGCAGAGGTAGCCTTCGGGCCTGCCGGTCTTGGTGATCTGTACGTCACTGCCACCTCGCCACATGGACGGAATCGGTCCATGGGAGAAAAACTTGGAACCGGTTTGAATCTCGAACAGGCGCTTGATGAGATGCACATGGTCGCTGAAGGCGTACGCGCCGCCCGGATGTTTGGAGAGAGGGCCGAAGCACTTGGTATCCAAGTCCCATTCACAAAAGCGCTCAACACGCTCCTCGACGGCTACATCGATGCTGAAGAGTGCTGCCGTAGAATGGTAGCCCTTCACTGAAGCCTCTCGTTTGCCATCCACCGAGCATCGGTGTTATTTTCACCTAAGGCGGTATGGGATTCACATGGCGGAAGAACTGACGGAACTTGAAGCACGACTCTTCGAGTGGATTCGACAATCAGATTTCGAGACTGTAGCATGGTCCACTGCCAAAGCCGCACGCTCATTCAAGGTCAAGCAAGATGAAGTGTACGAAGCCGTTTCGGCATTGACTCGAAAGGTCCCAGATCGGATTCAAGTGTTCTACAAGAACGGAGCGGTTCACATCGCAGCAGAATGAATGCTCTGGCATGAAAAAGGGATGCTGAAGCGTCCATGAACAGGAGTTATTGCTTTTTTGAGGCAAAGAATTGTTCGGCTCTCGCGTAGATTTTCTCCTCATTTGATGAGAGGGTCTTGATGAAAGAATTGTTTGTAGGACCAGTGTCTTTCAGTACAGGAACCATCGATGCCCAGATTCCATCCCCCTTCAAGCGGGAAAAAAGGGCGGCTCCAACGTGAATTGCGATTAAGACATAGCTGAGGTCTGCAAAGAATCCATGCACCGCAAGAACAAGACCAAGCACGAATCCATCCTCATTGGTGTGCCCCTGAGTGAACAATCCTGCGATCATTAACCCCGAGAGTGGAAGAAGAATCAAACAGAGATACATTCCAGCATGGACAGTTTTAGCAAGATAGGTATGAACTATCGGGACCGGTTCACGAGCGCCCAGGAACGTCTCAAACCGCCGCATGTAGAGGTAACGCATGATCACAAGAATTAGGAATACGCTCGCAAACATCACTTCAAACAACAACAAGCCCGTATCTTCGAGTTGTGACAAATCATCAATTTGTTTAACAATCCCGTAACCATAGAGGAGAACGAAACTCCAGTGGATGACCTTCGATAACAAGGTATGGGATTCCGACACATTATCTCCTAAATAGGTAGGTATTTTGGTGTTTCATTCGAAAGGCATGGCAGGATGTAAAATTCTAAAGTTTTAGTATAATTGGCCGTTTAAAATTAACAAGCAGTGCCTCGATTATTAGGGGTATACATGCAATTGTACTTTGGGAGATTGAAAAACACAGCGTCATATACCTCCCTTTCGTTTTATTTCTCATGGACGGACTTCTGTCAAACGCAAAAAAACTGTTTTCAACAACGAACTTAATCGGGTATGTTCTGGGCATACTTGGGATCACCGTAGCTGCCTTTGTTCAACTCTTGCCGGTGCTCTTACCTCTCCTATTTGCACCGCTCGTGTGTGGTGTTTTGGGTTTGCTCGTGTACAACGCCCAACCGAAGAACACTCAGACTGGCATAGGAATTCGCCCAACGGCCTCTTCCACCCAAAATTGATTCACACATCGTAGACTGAAGGTCGTACGGTGACCGAATGGTCATTCAGTTCGTCTTTTCTTCGCTGCAATGATCGTGTTCAACCATGTTGGCTTTCTCACATCGCCCTCTTCGTTAACGAATGAGCGAATCATAAGCGAGAGAAGGTCGATGACCACGACCACAACAAAAATGATGATCAGCAAAGCGAATACCTTGTCATATTGTAGGAACTTTAGGTATGTGCTGATGTAATAGCCAATGCCACCCGCCCCCACAATTCCAATCACTGTTCCATGGCGAACGTTGTACTCAAACATAAACATCAACTGACTTAGCAGATGATTGCTGTTCTCTGGAATGACAATGTTCAACAGAATGCTGGGGCGAGAAAGACCCATGGCTCTGCCCGCCTCGAGCGGGTCATTGGCCATGCCTTCAAACACCTCGTACTGCAACTTTCCGAGGTAGCCAATGGTGTAGAACGTCATCGCAAGAACGCCTGAGAGCGGCCCAAAACCGATCACTATGACAAACAAAATGGCCCAAATAAGACTTGGTAAACTCCGTACTGCGGAAAGAAAGATACGGACCGGGAGTGCGATGGACAGAGGCATCAAGTTTCGAGCAGCAAGTGAAGAGAGGGTGATTGCTCCTACAAAACCTAAAACCGTTGAGACAAATGCAATTTTGAGCGTTTCCATCATGCCAAGATAACCAACGGAACAGAAGAATTCGATGTCCTGTTCGCACACTGGATATGAACGGGCCTCAAGCACGCTCCAATTGGGAGGCCACATGCTTTCAGAGAAGAACACACCAAGGTTCGAAAGTCCGCCTTCCAAACGGCCCCAATCCCCTTCAACCAACCCATCAAGCGTACGCCATGCTAAGAAAAAGAGAATGAAAAGGGCACCAAATAATCGGTACTTCATTCCTCTTCCCCCGCCGATGAGTGGAGTTCCCACTCCTCAATTGACATGTCTGAGAAACGCTTGTTTTTTATTTCCCAAATCCGTGTTGCAAAATCTTTCGCGTTGTCCTCATGATGTTCCACCATAATGACAGCTGTTCCCTTCTCAACCAACTCATGAACGGCCCCAAGAACAAGATCCACGTTGTGCTGATCCAGTTCACCTAGGAACTCATCAGCAAGCATCAATTCGGGCCGCTGAGCCAAAGTTCTGGCTGTTGCAACACGGCGCTGCTGACCACCGGATAAACGACGGACAGGTTCACCAGCTTTCTCTTCAATTCCGAGTGTTCGAATCGCTTCTTGTGTTCGTTCGTTTCGCTCTTGGAACATCGTTCTCGACCATGGGACATTCATCCTCGCTCCCAATGAGACGTTGTGAGCAACTGTTGCATGGCGCACAAGGCCGAGGCGTTGGGGGATGTAGCCAAGGCCACCGCGCCGTTTGACATGAAGGTCAAAATCCCCTTGAAGAGGGCGGACGAGCCCCGCAATCGTACGGATAAGCGTTGTTTTGCCGATCCCAGAAGGTCCAAGAATTGCAATAATTTCCCCTGGTTTTACTTCCAGTGAAATAGGCTCTGACAGAGGCTCATCATAACCAATGACCAAGTCATTTAGGGATAAGACGACGCCCTCGCTCATAGCATCTCCTCTGTTAGTCCTGCAAGCAGGTCTTTTTCAAACGGTTGCCCCCACCAATACGGTATGAGGCAAGATTTTTCCCTAATGTTGATTTCATGTAAAATCCTCTTAGGTGCCGACGAGTTTCAATCAAGGAAGACTCTGTGAATTCACTCCGCAATTTCATACTTCGAATCGAAGTACGATGAGATGCCAGGAATGGCGCTGATGAGGTTGCTGTAGCTGCCAAGATGTTCTTGTGAGTTGACCTCAACCAAGCCACCCGTGTTCAACACATTGGACAAGATTTGATCGCCACATGCTTCTTGTGGAGAAGTCGAGTCAACTTGATGGGAAACCATCGAGTAGCATCCAGTGTAATTCTGACCTTGCATTGGATAGTCCTCGACGTACATCTCGTTGTTCAATGCCAAGAGAGCGTTGAGGATTGCAGTCCTCGTTTGAACATCAAGCGTAGCTGGGTTGTACATCACGGGGTGAGATGGTGCAGATCCATAGGATGGCAAGAGGATGTACTCGGATTCCGGCAAACACCAATCCGCATTATCGCTTGCATCTTCATTGCCACAGTAAGAGGCAACGGTGGAGTCCTTTGCAAAAGCCACATCGCCAACGCCTTCAGTCAAACACTTGACTGCTCCTGAATAGGAGGAGTACGGTGTTCCGGATTCGGGAATGCTTGCGTTTTCGTTAAAGAAAGAGGTAATCGTATCTCGCAATGATTCGATGTCGTCTTGCGGTCCGACGACTGGAGCGTAGCCTTGGGAGATGAGGTGGCCCATTGGAAGCAACATGCCCGCTGATTTGAGCCAGCCAGTGTGGCACGAAGTCTTGCCTTCCATCATTGCAAACGGATCAGTGGAAGAATCGTTATCGAGGTAAGCATTGGCAATGTCCGAGCCGTTGAGAACAACGGCATGTGCATCGTAATGAGTTCGCCCATCAGACTTCAGGTCAGCAGCCATTGCCGCAAGCCCGTATTCTTTCCAACCGACCCAAGCAGCACCGCCGTCCATGAATGCGATGTCTGCATTACCGAAGCGGAGAGCTTCGATGATTGCTCCTTCAGAAGCGACTGGGTAGAGCGTAACGGTCACTCCGGTTTGTTCTGCGATGAAATCAGCCAAGACTTGTGGATTCTCGGCTGGGTTTTCATAATCGTCTTTCATTTCGAAGGCGATTCGGATGTTCGAGATGGTCGGCTCGATGGAATCGTTAATCGAGAATTTAGTGTCGTAGTATGCAGAGATTCCAGGGACGTCTTCAATCAGGTTGCCGTACGAAGAGAGGTGTTCGGCGGCAGTGGTTGCAGAAATAGCTGGGGTGTTCAATACATTTTCGAGGATCGATTGGCCATCCTCGGTGTTGGCCATGTCAACCAGCACGTCTTGAACAAGTGCCATTGTGGTTGCATCGGAAGTATCCGGGTTGTACATCACCGGGTGTGATGGGGCGTTTCCATACGATGGAAGCAAGATGTAATCCGATTCAGGTAAGCACCAAGCCTCGTTTATGGATGCGTCTTCGTTTCCACAGTAAGAAGCAATCGTGGAATCTTTAACAAAGGCCACATCGCCAACACCTTCAGAGAGGCATTTCACAGCTCCACTGTACGAGTAGTACGGTGTTCCGGAGTCTGGAATGCTTGCGTCTTCATTGAAGAAATTAGTAATCGTTGAGCGGAGAGATTCGACATCATTCGCATCGCCGATCACATTCGCATATCCGTTGCCAATAAGGAAGCCCATTGGAAGGAGCATACCTGCCGATTTGAGCCAGCCTGTGTGGCACGAGGTTTTGCCTGCCATCAATGAGAATGGGTCTGTTGTGGGGTCATCGTCAAGGTGGGCCTGAGCGATTTCAGAGTCCTTGAGAACCACAGCGTGTGCGCTGTAGTATGTCCTTCCATCCGATTTTTGGTCAGCTGCAAGAGCATCAAGGCCGTACTGTTGCCAGCCAACCCACGCTGCTCCGCCATCCATGAAAGCGATGTCAGCATTGCCGAAGCGAAGGGCTTGCATTGCAGCGCCCTCTGAATCGATCGGATAGAGTGAAACATCCATGTTGAGAGCCTGACCGAGGTAGTCGGCAAAGCGTTGAGGATTCTCATCAACATTGGTGTAGTCGTCTTTGATGCTAAAGGCAACAACAAGCGACTCAAGGTTGGAGTCATTGCTTGAAGCGTCTTCATTTTCTAAACAGCCTGCAAGTGCTGTGGTTCCAATGATTAAGGTCATGATCAGGGTTTTTATCGTGTTCGTGTGCATGGTTTTGCGCCCCGGTTTAGGCCGCCCTAAATCCCCTCCATACATATAGTTTAGGCTGCCCTAAAAAATACAATTTGCCAAAAACAATACCGTCGGCTTTTCTACCTCAAACAGCAAGCCATTCGATAACGAGCGACTCTGCAAAGCGATCTGAGGAAAGCCCCGGGTGGAGGATTGGTCGGACAACCACGAGCATCTGGAGTTCACCTCCGAACGTCGGTGTCGCTACACACAATACCTCGCCGACGCGGGTTCCTTCTTCAGAACTGGACAATAGACTTCGCAACTCATACACCCGAACCTCCACCGATACATCCACATCTGCTGATGTGGAGAGGTAGCGATGCTTGGATTCTGAACTGATTGGAACCATTTCCATTTCATCTGGATCGAGGCTCGGTCCTGGAGTCTGCTGATCAAGCAACTCAATTGCTTGGCGCAAACGCCCCTGCTCCATCCCGATGAGTTCAGAGAGATCAAATGCACTTGATGCCGCTCCAAGTGGACCGTATTGATAGGGCAGACGCATGGTGATGGATTGAACAATTTCAACATCCAAACCCGCATCCTCAGGAAGCATGAGCCAGGTGTATTGCTCACTTGCAGGATAAATCGGCGCATTTGCGTTCTCTTTGAGCAAAGGTTCACCCCATTCCTTCGGGGCTACAGGCTCAGACACTGGAACAAAACCTGCAATGAGCACCATGGCGGTCATGCAAACCACCAAAGTGAGGCGTTGAACTCGATGCTCACCCCAAGCGACGCGCCCGGCAGGGCTGAGGTAGGAAAGAATCAGAATTCCCGGCACCAGCAAAATAAACCCCCAAGGAAGAATCCACATGAGCACTAAACAACCAACAGCTGATTCGAGCCCCATCGGCCCTAATACGGTGCGTACAGCAACCTTTGACTCACCCTCCTCAGTTGATCGCCGCAACCACCATACGGCAATAAAAAGACCAATCAGAACCATCATTGTTGGAACAAGGTCCCAAAGTTGGCTCATGAGAGGGGGTGGGTTCTCGACGGTCAAGAGGGTTGGGGTCCATGCGAGAATCCTACGGTATGTTGTCAAGTCATGACCTCGTGGCCGAACCATGGAGGGAGACTCACTTCGGTTAGAAGAAGTGACATTTCGTCATCGAATGAGCGATCCTTCACGCCTCAAGCCATGGAGAACACGGCCCGGGCCAGGCGTACACAGCATCACTTTGAGCCTCCGCCCAGGGGAGATCCTTGGATTGGTTGGGCCGAATGGAGCCGGCAAGACCACACTTTTGCGAACCATTGCGGGCGTCTTACCAATTCAAAATGGGAAACTCATGCTGACGTCCAGCGCCAAAGAGACCCAGCTTGACAGCGATTCACTTCGCAACATTGTCGGCCACATGCCAGAGCAGGTACGATGGCAGGGGCGTCAATCTGTGGAGGACGCCCTGTTGGAATTGGCCGAAATGCGTGGGACATCAGCGAAGCGAGTCAATGGATTACTGCGTTTGGTCGGTTTAGGTCAGCGAGCCAATGCTCATCTTTCAGATCTCAGTCAAGGCATGCGTCAACGGCTGACATTGGCTGCAGCCTTGCTTGGCTCGCCGAAATTCCTCCTGCTCGACGAGCCACTCAACGGTTTAGACCCAGTCGCAGCCACTGCTTTTGTTCAATTGCTGCATGAACTCAAGAGCAAAGGAGTTTCAATCATCATTTCTTCACACCAAGTCGAAGGCCTAGAGGCCATTACCGACCGAATTGCATTGATGCATAGAGGCCAACTTCTTGCCAATGGAACCCTAGCAGAGATTGCCGATTCTCTTGAACTTCAACCTTCGATTTTGGTTTCTGGTCCAGGCAAATTACCAGACCTTTCATGGTGTGAACATCGTATCGAATCAGAATCCGCACAAGACACCTGGACCATTCGCCTCGACCACTCTGGTGTTGACCTATTACCCAAATTCATAGATCGTGGCATCGAGGTACACTCTTGGAATCCGAAAAGCCCAGGAATTGTGGAGTTGCTTTGCGCAGCAACTGGAATGAACATCGAAGAGGTCGGATTGGAAATTGCTTCAACAGCAATGCTCCCTCACAAATCGATTGGGGGTGAAGAAGAATGAGCGATGTTCTGCGAATACAATCCCTTGCGAAAAGGGTATTTTGGGACCGCATCGGATCAACACGAATGCTCATCATGCTCCCTATTCTCGTATTGTTTTTGCCGGGAATGGCCTGGGGTTTTTCAGACCCTAACATCGTCTTACCCGGTGGCCATCAACCAGACCAGCCAATGGAAGTCATGTTCTATGCAAGTCTGGGTGTGGTGTTTGGCGCTACGATGTGCGGTGTGCTGTTGGCCTTTGATGGTGTCAGCAGAGACCGTGCCAGTGGCGTCTTTGAATTACGACTCGCTCAACCAATGCCAAGGACCCACCAGGCAATTGCTTTGATGCTCGGCATGTGGCAAGCAATTTTCATCCCAGTCGCCGTCCTAAGTTTGGCCTCCGTCGCCATCATTCGTTGGCGCCTCGGTGAATGGGCTTCGGTTTGGGACGTGATGATTTATCTCACGGCGACAGCGTTGATTCTGTTTTGGTATGTGGTGTTCACATTGCTTGCCTCTTCACGGACGAAGGACCAAGGAACTGCGATTGCTTTTGGCATTGGAATGTGGTTTTTGTTCACGTTTTTGTGGGCGCTGTTCACCACCATGGTGGCGTATGCTTCTGGTGTCGCCATAGGGGAGCAAAATGATGCGCAGTGGGTTGCTTTAGAAGGCTCACTTGACCTTTTGTCGCCCAACGGTGTCTATCATCACTTGCTTGAAACAAGATTGCCGGAGATTGAACGAGGTGTCCCTGGATGGCAATCATGGGTCATGGCCGTGATCTGGACCTTGATTCCAAGTTCTTTGTTCGTTCGACGCATGAACACATTGCAACCCTGAAGTGGACATCAAAGAATGTTGTAAATACCCTGCTTTGGGTTGCGATGGAGGCGAAGTGTCTTTGAGACAAGACATCACCGCAGAAAGCATGGCAAGACATCGTTTCGCCCAGACTTCAATCGCTTTGAGCATCATCGTCCTGTTCCTGATGATGATCGCCTCCACCGCTGTAACGAACCAAAAAGCAATTTCAGAACCAACTGAATTCCCGACCAGTGCCCGACAAGGTTCACTCGATGTGGACTGCACCGGTTACAAATTTGAGGACCTGTTCGACTATAATTTCGCTTCCTTTGACATCCTTCTTGGTGACGATTGGGCAACAGCTCAGATGAGCGCAGTTGCCTATGTGAACGGCAGCAATTCCGCTACCGTGCGTGAGAACCTCGATGAGTTGTTTGACGGAACACCCGGAGGAAACAACTCTTGGATGAGCACCGATGAGCGAGAAGCGGTTCGAGCCATTGGCCCTGAATGCATCGCTGACATGGACACACGAATCGGGATCCGCGAAGGTCTACCACACCGTGGCGGGGTCGATTGGAACGACCTTGAATTCGTTAAGGAGGGTATCGCACTGGACGAGGTAAACCTCGTACCTGAAAACCACCCAGAGGAGCGAGATTGTCAAGACCTTCTCGCCTCGAGCGATTGCAAAGAGGTGCCTGTAAGCATCACAGATGACCTCCAAATCCTCATGTTCACCAAAGAGGGTGAAAACAACAACGTCCGTTTTGACCAACTGCCAAACAGCGGTGTTTCGAACTTCACGCTCGCCCTCAACGTCACCAACATGAGTTCTGCTGCCTTGGTGCTGACCTTCCCACAACTGCAAGGTCTTCGCTTGGTCAATTCTTCAATCCAAGACGATAATGTCGAGAGCAGCGCCATGCCCCTTCCGGAAGCTGAATACCTACCTGACGGTCGACTTCGTGTCAGTCAAGAAGTGAACTATGCTTCAAGCGAATATCCAATCCTGCGAAACTTGTTCTTGGATTTCACAACCCAAGCCCCCGAAACGAACGAAATCCCGGAATGGACGGCAGACGCACCTGTTGATGGAACCGTCATCCCTTACACCGTGGGTACACGAACTCTTGTTGCTGGCGAAGTGACCGAATTGTGGGCCACTGACGACAGCGGTTGGGCCCTCGATTGTCAATTTGCAAACCAAGAATGGGTTGGGCAATGGACTGCTGGACTGGACGAAGAAGGCACGTTGTTTTTGGACGGCCCTAATGATGTGGCCGCCGACGCAACGGCCGATGCGGAATGCAGCGTTATTGACCCATTTGGTGCATCTTCAATTGAGACGCGAAACTGGACTTTCGCTCAACCGTTCACTTCACAGGCAACCATTTCCGAATCTGGTGATTCCGTTGAATTCACGGTGACGCCAACCGGCGTGGTGAGCGAACTTTCGATCAGCGCCCATGCCCACCAAATGACCATGATGGGTGAAATGCGAATGGCAACGCTCGCCTCCGAAGCCTCCACACTTGCACTCCCACTTGATGGACTCGCCCCTGGCGAAGTCATGGTGATGGGCCAGGCTCAGTCAAACGGCATGCTTGATTACAATTTCATGCTCGATTTCGGTTTGAACAAACCAAGCGCACCACCTGTGATTGAAGTGGATGTGAACCTTGATGGATCAAACGCTACTTGGGATGCAAGTTACCTCAAATTCACAATTGCTGGAAAGGTTTTGGATCCAGATGGTGAAGACGTTGAGATGAGCCTCTCCCTTTGTGGATACTCAACCAACGACTTTGTCCGCTCTGGAATCGTTTGGGAAATCGATGTCAACATTGTGTCGTGCTCCTCCCAAAACCCACCTGTGACCGTCTATGACATCACGCTCGTTGCCACTGATGAATCAGGGACAATGACGACCATGCAAGTCCAAGTTCCAGACCCATACGCAAATTCAGACGAACCGATCATTGATGACGGTGGTACGACCGTCGAAGAAGGCCTACCTGCAGTATCAATGCTCGCCACCTTGACGGTCGCTCTGCTTGGCGCTGCAATGACCAACAGAGGAAGAGAAGAGTGAGGTGTTACCGGCACCCTCAAGAGGGGAAGGTCGGCCCACCAAATTGAGAGTGAGTGTAATGTTTGCAGGCACCGTTGAGTCTTTGAGTCACGAAGGTGGCCTGTTGGTGTCCTTTACTGGCTCCTCCCCAGCTCTAGAATCAATCATCATCAACCAAGACACAGGCGATTACATTGGAAAGGTTGACGCAGTGTTAGGCAACACGAACGCTCCGCTCGTTCACGTTGCACATCTCGATCGAAAACTCGACATTCCTGGCTTAGTTGGAATTCAGGTCAACATTCGTCCGAAAAAAGTTCGTGAAGAACGAAACTTTGGCGATCGGGGGCGCGACAACAACCGCGAGAACCGACGACACAACGACCGCGGCGGTGACCGAAGAGGAAACGACCGCGGTGGCCGATTTGAACGAAACGACAGAGGTGGCGGATTTGATCGAAACAATCGCTCAAACAATGGTGGCGATTGGGATTGTCCAAAATGCAACAACAACAATTTCGCTTTCCGTCATGAATGCAACCGATGCGGTGAACCAAGAGGAAACAGCGGAGGCAGATCGCACGACCGAGGGTTCCAAGGCCGTGAACAACGAGGTGGTCGCTTTGAGAGAAACGACCGCTCAAGCAATCGAAAAGATGGCGACTGGGATTGCCCTAAGTGCCACAATGACAACTTTGCTTGGCGAACGGAATGCAACAAGTGCGGTGCTCCAAAAGCCGGCGGCGCTGGGGGACGACCTCCACGCCGTGACGACCGACGTTCATTCCAAGACCGCAATCAACGCGGTGGCGACCGAAGAGGCAACGACAGGTTTGGTGGAAACGACCGACGTGGCGGTGACCGAAGAGGAAACGACCGACGTGGTGGTGAAATTTTCAACGACAACGACTGGGATTGTCCACAATGCAACAACTCAAACTTCGCATTCCGTCAAGAATGCAACCGATGTGGTGCCCCCCGAAGTGGTGGCCAGAGCAGAGGGCCACGCCGAGATGATCGACGTGGCGGCGACCGAAGAGGTGGCGACAGGTCTGGTGGAAACGACCGACGTGGTGGTGACCGAAGAGGTGGCGACAGGTTTGGTGGAAACGACCGACGTGGCGGTGACCGACGTGGCGGCGACAGGTTTGGTGGCGGCGACAGGGACGCACATGACCGAGCCCAAGGACGACCTCCTCGACGTGAACCACGCGGTGAAGATTCACGCCCCCCCCGAAGGGAACCTAGAGAATTCCGTAAATCACGCGGTAAAGGCTCTGGACACGCTCACAACCGACCCCCTCGTGACTTGATGGGCAGAGATAAAGAGGATTGATCGAGCAATCGATGAGGTGTGTCGGGATGGGTGCAGAAGATCACTACCTCGACGCAGTAGAAGCCTATGACGAAGGGGACCTTGAGGCAGCCTATGCCTCGGCCCGATTAGCCGTGGAGGCTGACCCGAAACACGTCGATGCCTGGCAATTATGTGCTGAATCAGCACTGCCAAAAAAAGGCCAAAGTCCAACACTCAAGGAAGCTGCGAAATCTCTTGCGGCAGTGAAGAAAATCATTGCACTTGAGCCAGACCGCACGGCAATGTGGTTCCTTGGTGGACGGTTGTTAAGCGATGAACTGGGGTTGCTGAATGAAGCGCTTGATTGGTGGCAGCAACTCCGACATCACATGCCATATGAAGTCACACCGCTGGTTGAACAAGCGACTCTCCTAGCGGACATGGGGATGTACACTGAAGCAAAGTACAGACTCGAGGCCATCACTGAGGAAAACATGGACGTCAGTGGCCAACAATATGCAAAGATTGGACAATTGCATAAAATGGTCATGGCAGCATCAATGCAAGACAGTGCTGAATTTTTCAAACCATGGGAAAAACACCACAATGGCTGGGGGGCCATTGAAATGAAAATGAACAAGCCTCCCGTTTCTGAGAGTTTTCTCTTCATGATCACAACTGTTCCAGTGCTTCTTCTCGAAGTGTTGTACTCCAACAGGTTTGTTGAACAGGGGTGGGGAGGCTTTTGCCTCACTACACTTCTTATCTTTGCAACGGTACTAATCGGTATGCGCTTCAGTCGACGCATGTTCCGAAATGTCAACCGCCCTGCATTCAATCTCCTTCGTGCTATGAATTTTGAAGCTTCCACAGGATACACCGTCATGCACGAAGAAATCCGGACATCTGTTCTTTACTCATACATTTTGCAACGAAAGCCAAAAGCTTGGCAAGAACGCATGTTGAAGATCATCGAAGACAAAACCAAATTGCCAGGCGGTTGGAAGCATGAACTTCCTGATTTTGATTCGCATCTTGATGATATAGGCCATATTGAAGAACCAGAAAAAGAATCCTTTTGGAATTTTGAAGAGGAATGAGATGCGCTGACATC